>DQNS01000088.1 GCA_015659035.1 Acidobacteriota bacterium
AACAACATGTCCCGGATGTCCGAGATGCCGGCATCGCCGCTGAGCGGGATCGCCTGCCTCCCGACAAGCTTGATGCCGTTGTATGCGCCCGGGTTGTGCGATGCGGTGATCTGCGCGCCGCCATCGTGGTCATCGCGGCCGACCGCGTAGTAGAGCTGGTCGGTGCCCATCAACCCGATGTCAACCACATCTGCGCCCTGGGTCCGCGCCCCCTCGATGAAGGCGTGGGCGAGCGCGGGGGAGGAGAGTCGCATGTCGCGGCTGACGGCGATCCGCCGAGCACCGAGATGCGCCACGAACCCGCGCCCGATCAACTCGGCGAGCGGTTCGTTGATCTGGCTCGGATAGAGACCGCGCACGTCATACGCCTTGAACACACCGGGGTCGAACGGGATCAGCATCGTGGCGTTCGGCTGTGCGCGGCGAGGGTCGACCCGTTCCCGAGGACCGTCCCCGGCCCGACCTCCGCATGGTGTTCGATGTGACAGCGCTCGCCCAGCACCGCGTCGCACACCACCGCCTGACGTTCCACGAGCGTGTCGCGCCAGAGAATCGATCGTTCCACGACCGCGCCGGGGCCGATGGTGCAGCCGGCGCCCAGCACCGACTCGGCGCCGACCCGGGCGCCCTCCCCGACGACACAGCCGGCTCCGAGGAAACATGGCCCTTCGATCTCCGCGTCCTCGGCGACCTGGCAGTCACCGTCTCGATACACGGTGCCGGGTGGTTGGCCTACGAACGGACCGGCGGCGCAGCGGTGCGCCATCAGGTCGCGGTGCGCGCGGACGTAGCTCGCCGGGGTCCCGATGTCGAGCCAGTACCCCCGGTCGACATAGGCCACGAAGGTCTCGCCCCGTTCGACTAGCGAGGGAAAGTACTGCCGCTCGATCGACCACTTCGTGCCGTCCGGGATGCGGTCGAAGGTCTCCGGTTCGAGGACGTAGATGCCCGCGTTGATGGTGTCGCAGGTGATCTGATCCGCGCTCGGCTTTTCGAGGAAGCGGCGCACGTTGCCCAGGTCGTCGATTTCCACCAGACCGTACGCCGACGGGTCGTCGACCGGGGTCAGGACGATCGTGGCTCGGGCCTCTCGCTCGCGATGTCGGCGGACCACCGCCTGCAGGTCGATGCCGGTCAAGACGTCGCCGTTGAACACGAGGAGCGTGTCATCGATACCGGCCGAGGCGTACTTGATCGCCCCCCCGGTGCCGAGTGGATCCGGCTCGACCACATACCGCAGCGGCACACCCGCCTCGGTTCCGTCACCGACTCTGGCCTCGATCCGGTCCGGCTGGTAGTTCAGGCTCAGGATCACCTCGTCGATTTCCGGAATCTGCCGAAGCAGGTCGGTCTGGTAATAAAGAAATGGACGGTCGAAGATCGGGACGATCGGCTTGGGAAGCTCGAGGGTCAGCGGGCGCAGTCTCGTGCCAAAGCCGCCCGCCAGGATCACGGCCTTCATGCGCCGGGATTGTAGCACTGCCCCGGAGGGACGCCGCCCGACGGGCGCCATCGGTTGTTCGAGGCGCGACGAGGGAGCACCGGCAGGTGTGATCCGGGGGATCCGAATTCCAGTGCCGTTCCTGTACGGGAGGATCATGTTGCCAACCTCCTGGACAGGACAATAAGATCAGTTGCTCTGGAACCTGCGTCCCGTTGTGGAGACGGCCAGATGAACCTGCCGAATAGCCTGACACTGGCCCGGATCTTCCTCATCCCCCTCTTGGTCGTCGTCCTCCTGACCAAGTTCGAGGGGGCGGTCATCTTCGGCATCGGCAAGGAGCTGGTCGGAGCGGCGATCTTCGCGGTGGCTGCGCTGACCGACTGGCTCGATGGGTATCTGGCGCGGCGTCGCCAGCAGGTGACGACATTCGGTCAGCTGATGGACCCCCTGGCCGACAAGCTGCTGATCATGGCGGCGCTGCTGTCACTGGTCCAGATGGAGCTGGCGCCGGCGTGGATGGTCGCTATTATTTTCGGGCGCGAACTGGGCGTCACGGTGTTGCGCAGCGTCGCCTTCTCGCGTGGAGTGACGATCTCGGCCTCGCCACTCGGGAAGATCAAGATGATGTCGCAGGTCATTGCGATCCTGCTGCTGATTCTCGGCCGAGAGTACCTCCAGCAGTTCTTCATCCTCGGCCAGATCGCGCTGTGGGTCGTGGTGGTGACCGCGCTGGTCTCCGCCGCGGACTACTACCGCCGTTTCCTGCAGGTGGGATCGCACCCGCAGGTCACCGACTTCGAATCGGCGCGTCGACGAACGACGGAGAAGAAGCCACCGGGCGTCGAGCCGGCGGCCGACGACCAGCGCCGGAAGGTCGCCTCACAGATGTAACCAGGTCTCCTGCGTTTGCCTCGCTCATCCTGAGCAGACACTAGAGTGCTGTTGTCGACGGACTGACTTCTGGCTTCTCGAGCATCCGCTTCAGCGGTGGATCGCGACCAGGTCGCCGTGCCGGATCGGCTCGCGCGCCTGGATCACTTGAACGGTGGCCGACGTGGAATCCACAAGCACCGCGACCGCCTCCCCGAGCCGGGTCACCGGGTCCTGGGGGGTGCGCGGGGAAGCGCGAAAGATGGTCAGCCGCTGACCCGGAACAATCTGCCGGTCGGCGCCCTCGTCGATCACGAGAAACTGACCGGGGCCGAGCATCGACCGGCCCTCAGGGCCGAAGAGCACCGTGGCGGGGTCGTCGTAGTCGAAGGTGCCCACGGGGGCGATGGAGACGGCCGCCGGCCACTGCCGCAGGGGCGCCAGTTGGTCACCGCGCCGTACCTCCGTGCAAGTGCGTTCAACCACGGACAGGGCGGAGTGTTCGTCAACCTCGACGACGCGTAGCCATCCGCTCGTCCGCAGCAGCCCGATGCCAGGGATGCGCGCTTCGGGGTCCGAGGGCACTTCGTCCCGCCGTGTGAAGAATCGGGTGCCAACCGACACCTCGTCGGCCCACCCCACGTTCAGCAGCACGGCGTCACCCCGTCCGAACAGCTCGCGGAGCGGAACATCCGGTGCCCCGAGAACCAGTCCGGCCGGAGCCGATTCGTCAGTCGCGAGCCGGGGAGCGCAGGCCACGGCCTCCGGTGTCGCCAGGGGCGAAAAGGCCGTTTGTGCGCTGAGGGGGACCGCAAAGCCCGTGAGCCCGACACTCAACATGAGTATGGATCGGGCACCGCGTGTCCTCACCGCGCGTCACCTGCTTCCAGTTCGGCGATTCGCGTCCTCGCCTGTTCGGCGTACTCGCTCGCCTCGAACTCGTCGAGAAGCCGTGCGAAGTACGGGATCGCTTCCACCGTCAGGTTGCGACGGACCAGCGCTTCCGCGAGGTAGAAGTAGACCTCGTCGCGGCGGGTGTAGGCAGGGTCGTCGTTGAGAATCTCGCGGAACCGGCTGATCGCGCCGTCGATGTTCCTGAACCGATAGTAGAAATGCCCCACGACGAAATCGTGCTCGCTGAGCCGGTCGCGGGCCTCGCGCAACCGTTGCCGCACCTCCGGCATTAGTTCGTGATTCGGATACAAGGAAATGAACGCCTCGAACTCCTGGACAGCGTTCATTGTTTGCGTCTGATCCCGCTCGGCGCGTCGCATCTGGTGAAAGTGGACCAGCCCGATCTTGTACTGGGCATACGCGGCGCGGGGGTGTGTCGGATGCAGCGTCAGGAAGTCCTGGTATTCGTCGATCGCCTGGACATACGCCCCGAGCGTGCCCTCGCCCTCGAAGGTGTCACCGATGGACAACCGTGCCTCCGCCCGGTACTGGCTCTGCGGATAATTGTCGCGGATCTGCACGAAATATTCACGGGCGCGACGCCAGTTACGTTCCTCGAGGGCGGCCGCCCCACGCTCGAACACGAGGCGGTCCGCTTCGATCTCCCCGCTCGGGAACTCCGGAGGCTCGAAGCGCGCGCCACAGGCGATCACGGTAGCGGCCAGGAGCCAGCTCGTCAGCCCGAGTCTCCACCAGGCGGCTGTAGGACGGCGAACGGGTTCATGGCGGACGTGCATCATAGGACGGTCACCGCGTTGGAAATCCACTGACACTCGGCCTCGATTCCGGCGGCGAGCGGCATGGTCGGCGCGAACCCCAACGCCCGGCGGGCTGCCGTGGTGTCGGCGTAGGTGTCGTGCATGTCGCCCTTCGGCACGGGGTGACGCTCGATCCGGGGCCGGGTCCCGGTGCAGACCGCCATCAGCTCCAGCACCCGGTTGACCGACACCCGCGCCCCTCCCCCAATGTTATAGACGTTTCCGGGCGCACCACGGTCGGCGGCGGCGATGGTCGCCGACACGGCGTCGCCCACGAAGGTGAAGTCGCGTGTCTGTTCGCCGGTGCCGTAGAGGGTAACCGTCCCCCCACCGAGCATCGCGTGCAGGAAACGGTTGAACGCCATGTCGGGCCGCTGTCGGGGGCCATACACCGTGAAATATCGCAGCGAGACGGTGGGGACCCTGTGCGCCACCCAATAGAGATAGCACAGATGCTCGGCGGCGAGCTTGCTGACGCCGTAGGGAGACACGGGCTGCGGCCGCTGATCCTCGCGCATCGGCATATCGCCGTCGTCGCCGTACACGGAGGAGCTCGACGCGTACACGACCTTGCTCAGCTCGGTCCGCGTGCAGGCTTCGAGAAGCACCTGCGTCGCCTCAATGTTACATGCCGTGTAGACGGCGAAGTCGACCCCCCAACTCTTGCGGACGCCCGCCTGAGCCGCCAGGTGGAACACATGCGTCGTGTCGCGGAGCAGGTGGTCCAGGTCGGCATCCTGCAACCGGCTCTCGACGAAGGTGAACCGGTCATGCCGCCGTGGCGCCGCGAGGTTCGCGTCCTTCAGCGCTCGCGCGTAGTAGTCAGTGAAGCAGTCGAGGCCGACCACGTGGGCGCCGTCGGCGAGGAGCTGCTCGACCAGATGGGAGCCGATAAAACCGGCCGCGCCGGTCACGAGCGCCCTCACGCCAGCACCTTTCGGATCTGGGCCGGCAGCCGCGCGGGCTGGCGATACTCGCAGTGGGCCTCAATTGCCGGCAGCATGAACCCTGCGGTTTCAAGCGCGCGGTAAGGGCTACCGAAGGAGCGCAGTAGCTCGCACCGGCCAACATTGAACCAGATGAAGTAGCTCGCGTAGTACGCTACCTGCATCTTATCGGTCTCGGCGTATCGGACTCGCAGCCGGGTGGTGTTGCACGGCACGGCTAGTTGAGCCCCCGCTCGGCAGCGGCGCGCAGCGCGCGCGTGGCCGCCGCCGGGTCGGACGTCCCGAAGACGGCGGCGCCGGCGACCAGGATCTCCGCACCAGCTGCCACAACCCGCGCCGCGTTCGAGCAGTCCACGCCACCGTCAACCTCGACGGCCGCTGGGTTGCCCGCGTCGTCGAGTAGACGCCGCACGCGCGCGATCTTCGCCTCGCTGCCATCGATGAAACTCTGCCCGCCAAACCCGGGGTTGACACTCATCACGAGCACGAAGTCGAGGTCACGCGCGATCTCCCCGAGCGCCGAGACATGTGTCGAAGGATTGAGCACGGCGCCTGCCTGCACGCCCCGGTCCTTGATGGAGGCAATGGTGCGATGCAGATGGGTCACCGTTTCAACGTGCACCGAGATCATCGCGGCGCCCGCGTCGGCGAAGGCGTCTACGTAGCGGTCCGGGTCTGCGATCATGAGATGCACGTCGAGCGGAACCCGGGCGACCCGGGCCAGCGCTGCCACCACCAGCGGACCAATCGTCAGGTTGGGGACGAAGTGGCCGTCCATGACGTCGACATGGATCAGGTCGGCGCCACCGGCTTCCGCCACACCCACCGCGTCGCCAAGCGCCGCGAAGTCGGCGGAGAGAATCGACGGGGCAATTCGAAGATTCACCGGCTGACCTCCAGCGAGATCGCCTCGCCGGGCGCGATCTGGAAGCCGGCGCGCGGAAATTGCCGCAGGACGATACCAGGGGGGATACCGGGATAGGGATGGTCACCGACCCGCGTGACCCGGAACCCACGCGAACGAAGCACCTCGGCAGCGCTGACCCCGAGTACGCCGATCAGGTCCGGCATCACGTAGGTGACGCCGCGCTCGCCCCGGTTGATGAGCACCGACACGCTCGTGGCGGAGCCCAGAGGCGGCGGTTCCTGCGCCACGACCGCATCGCTCGGATAGCGGCTCGACAGCATTTCGGAGATCCGGCTGAGGCCGAGGGCGTCCTCCTGCAGCCGTGCGCGGGCGCCGCGCTCGGACTGCCCGATCAGCGTCGGCACCGAACCGGCGCTCGATCCCGAGCTCAGCCACACCTTGACGCTCCGTCGACTCCGCGTCGTCAGACCGGCGGCCGGGTCCTGGACAGCGACGTGTCTGGCCGGGATCGTCGGATGAATCCTCGACAGCGGCTCGACCCGCAGCGTCAGACCAGCGTCACCTAGCGTGGCGGTCGCTTCGTCAACTGTCTGGGCGACAAGATCAGGCACGTCGACCTCGCGAAAACGTAGCGCGACCTGGAGTCCGACAACGGCGAAGAGCACGAAGATGACGCCGGCAACGGCCGTGAACAGACCGACCATGCCCAGCCGCACTGACCAGCGTTTCCACGGCGACGTGCGTGTGGATGGCCTGTGCGACCTGGGTGTCGACGTGCGGCCGGCAACGGCGTGTGACGATCTCGTGGCCCCAGATCGTGACCCACGGACGACACCTGGTGGTGTTGAAGGCATCCAGCCTTCAAAAATACTACAAGTCATCTGGTCCGTCACGACGGACTGGCAGCGAAGCTCCGCCTCAAACCGTCCAGACGAGGGTCGGCTCCCGCCTCGCTGCCAGGCTTTTCTCAATGGCCCGGCTGACGCGGGGCCTAGACATCTCCGGCGGGGCACGAAAAAGTTGATCCAACGTTACGATGTTACCCTTAGGAAATGTCTAGCCGCGTCGCCACAGGATCGCGGCGAAGAACGCCTCGAGCCCATGGGTGTCCGGGGCGGTCGACAACCGTCCATGATGGTCGACCGTGTCGCGCAGCCCCTGCGACAGCAGCGGACGTAGCTGGTCCGGGTGGACCGGATCGAAGTCGGGGTGGTCGGCGAGGAAGGCGTCCACCACCTTCTCGTTCTCCTCCGGCTCGCTGGAACAGGTGGCGTACACCAGTCGGCCGCCGGGCCGGACGACGCGCGACGCGTGGCTGACCATTGTGAGCTGGTCCCTAGCAAACCGTGCCAGGTCGACCGGCTGGCGCCGCCAGCGTATCTCGGGGTCGCGCCGTACAATGCCGAGGCCGGAACAGGGGGCATCGACCAGTACACAGTCGAAGACCGGCTGGAACGGTAGCGGCCGCCCGAGGTCCAGCCGGACGACCCCGACTTTCGTCGCGCCCATCTGGTCGAGTGTTTGGCGGAGCAGGCGCAGACGCGCCGGGCGCAGGTCGCTTGCGACCAGGGTCCCTGCCTGATGCATGGCGGCGGCAATCGCCGTCGTTTTACCCCCCGGCGCGGCACAGGCGTCCAGCACGCGTTCTCCGGGCTGCGCCGCGGTCAGCTCCGCCACAAGCTGACTGGCCTCATCCTGAACCAGGAAAAGACCCTGCCCGAATAGCGGTGTCCGCAGCGGGTTCCCGGCCAGCACCCTCAGCCCATCTCGAGCGAACCGCGTCGGTTCGGTCCGCACGCCGTGCTTCCCCAGGTCTCGCGCCAGTGCTACGGGTGTCGTAAGAAGCCGGTTGGCGCGCAGCGTCAGCGGAGGGGGAGTGTTGTTGAACCGCACCCATTCGAGGGTGCGAAGAAAACCGAGTCGGTCCAGCCAGCGCTCGACGAGCCAGCGCGGGTGGGAGCAGGTCACGCTGAGGTAGGCGAGGCGGACTCCCCTCATGTCCGATGCACCTGGCTCGGGCGGCAGCGGGGGGGTGCGCACGGTCGAGGCAATTCCGCGTAGCACCGCGTTGACGAGTCCCGCCGCGCTCGCCTTGCCCACCCGCCTCACCAGGGTGACCGACTCGTTTACGGCGGCGGCAGCAGGGACGCGTTCGAGGTACAGCAGCTGGTAGGCTCCGAGGCGGAGCACCGTCAGGACCTCTTCGTCGAGCCGGTCGGTCGAGCGGGCCGCGACCTGCTCGATGACCCGGTCGAGCGCGCCGAGCCAACGGAGCGTGCCGGTCGTGATCTCGGTAACGAGCGCCCGGTCGCGGTCGTCACCGAGGGTATCGCGGACCCGCGCCAGCGCGTTCGGCAGGTCGTCGCCCCCGAACACGGCCCGCAGCACGCGATAGGCCGCTGTCCGTGCCGGTGTCATTCCGCGGATGGAAAGGACTGAAAGACGGCGGGGAGGTCGATCGGATGACCGGCCAGAAAGGCGCGCGTCGGCAGCCGCCGGCGGCCCTCGGGCTGAAGCTCGTGAATCGCCAGGACGGTGCCCTCGCCACAGGCGACGCGGAGCCGCTCGGCGCCAGCTTCGACGATCTCACCGGGAGCCCGCGCCGCGGAGGCGCCCGCCGACGCCTCGACGCCGGTCCGAAGAATCAGATACCGGGATCCGTCGAGAAAACTGAACGCGTGCGGCCACGGGTGCAACCCGCGGACGAGGTTGTGGATCGCCCGCGCCGGCCGGGTCCAGTCGAGGCGACCGTCCTCCGTGGTGAGACGTGGGGCCAAGGTCGCCAGGGCGTGGTCCTGTGGCTGCTCCGTCGCCCGTCCGGCGGCGATGTCACGCACGGTTGACACCAGCAATCTGGCGCCGAGCTCGGCGAGGGCGCGGTCGACGACATCGCTCGTCTCGTCGTCCGCGATCGACCGAACGACGCGGGCCAGCATCGGACCGGCGTCCATCTCCCGGACCAGTCGAATCATGGTGACGCCGGTCTCCCGCTCCCCGGCGATAATGGCGCGGTGTACCGGGGCCGCACCACGATACCTGGGCAACAGCGACGCGTGGACGTTGATCGTCCCGTGTCGGGGTGTGTGCAGGATCGTGTCCGGCAGAATCTTGCCGTAGGCGGCCACCACCCCGAGGTCGGCGCCGCAGGAGGCCAGCGCCGCGGCGAAGCCCGGGTCGCCGACCCGCTCCGGTTGCAACACCGGAATCCTGTGAGCCAGCGCGGCGGTCTTCAGGAGGGATGGCTGCACGCGGTGTCCACGTCCCCGCGGACGATCCGGCTGGGTGACCGCCATGACGATCTGTTCACCCTCAGCGACGAGCTGTGCCAAGGATGGCACGGCGAAGGCCGGTGTGCCGAAGAAGGCGATCTTCACCACTTCCCCGCGCGTTGCAGCTTGCGCACTCGACGGACGATCAGGTCACGTTTGATGCCCTGGAGCCGGTTGACGAAGATGGTGCCATCGAGGTGGTCGACCTCGTGCTGGAACACACGCGCTTGCAGCCCCTCGGCTTCGAGCTGGACCGGCGTCCCATCACGATCCAACCCCCTCAGCACCAACTGCGTCGACCGTGCGACGCGTGCGGTGAACCCGGGGAGACTGAGACATCCCTCCTCCTCGCGTTGGGCGCCCTCCTGCTGGACGATCTCCGGGTTGACCAGCACCCGGAGTTCGCTGGTCGACTGGCCCGACGACGGGTCGGCCACGAACACCCGGAGCGCAACGCCGACCTGTGGCGCGGCGAGACCAACACCGGGGGCCGCATACATCGTCTCGATCATGTCGTCGATCAAGGTCTGCAGGTCCGTTCCGAAGTTGTCGACCGGTTTCGCGACGGCATGGAGCGCGTCGGCGCCGTAGCGCAGAATCGGACGGAGCATCAGATGTGGTGACCGGGTGGGTGAGGGAGGACCCACTCGACCGGCATTGTAAACGAATTTCCTGCAGCGCCGGTGGAATGCAGCCGGACTCTCACCACGGGCTGCTACCGAGGCTGCGCCTCAAACCGACGAGAAAGGTGAGGCGCAGCCTTGCTGCCGGGCTTCTCTCAATGGCCCCGCTACGCGGGAGCTAGACATCTTCGGCGGACCACGAAAAGTTGAGCCAAACGTGACGATGTCACCCTTAGGAGATGTCTAGAGTGACCGCCCTTAGCGGGGAGGGCAGCATGGGACCAGAGCAGGCCGTACACGCGAAGGGCCGAGCCAGCGATGGCTCGGCCCTTCGGTCTTCGTCGTCGTGCGAGGACTCGCGTCCTACAGGCTCATCGGTTCGTCGCGGATCGACCGCTTCACCAGGTTCTTCAGCAGGTTCACCTTGAACCCGTTGTGCGTCAGGGGCGCGACGCCCTGGATGGCGACGTTCCCCGCCTGCTCGGCGGTCTGCTCGTTGCGCGCCTGCCCGCGAATGGCGTTCTCGACCGCCCGCAGCCGGACCGGGGTCGGCGCGACGCCGTTCACCACGACCCGCGCGTCCTGGATCGTGCCCCCGCTCTCCTGCATCGCCGTGGCCACGTTCACCAGCGGGAAATCCCACGTGTCACGGTCGCGGACCTTCTCGAAGTAGACCCGCGCGTCGGCCCATGTCGACGGCACCCGGATCGACGTCAGCAGATCGCCCGGCTCCAGCACCGTCATCCGCTCGATGTCGATGTCCGGACCCACGAAGTAGTCCTCCGCCGAGACCACGCGCTCCGCGCTGCCCCGGCGTATGACCATCTCCGCCTCGAGCGCCACCAACACCGGCGCCGTGTCCGATGGGTTGACCGCCACGCACCGGCTCGCCCCCAGGATGCAGTGTTCCCGGTTCATCGCCGTCGGCGGGCTCGCGTAGCAGATGTTGCCACCCGCCCGGTAGCAGGTCCAGCCGTCCCGGTAATACCAGCAGCGCGTGTCCTGCGTCACGTTCCCGCCGATCGTGCCCACATTCCGGATCTGCGGCGACGCCGCCGACCGGGCCGCGAAGGCGAGTGCCGGAAACTGCGACCGGATGTCCGAGTTGTTGACGACGTCGATCAAGCGGGCCATCGCGCCGATCTCGATCCCGTCGGCGGTCGACCGGATCTCCTTCAGCGACTCGACGCCCCCGAGGTCGACGACCACCCGCGGCCGCTTCACCCGGTCCTTGAACCAGTCGAGCGTATCGAGCCCGCCGGCATACACCCACGCATCCGACCCGTGCTCGGCCAGCAGCGCCAGGGCGTCGTCCGCGCTGGTCGGCTGGAACAGCTCGAGTTGAGGTAT
>DQNS01000024.1 GCA_015659035.1 Acidobacteriota bacterium
CGGCCGGAAAATCGCTCTTCCGGAGGCCTCGCCTCAACAGCGAAGTCGGGCTACCCAGTTCAACCGCCCAATTCACCATCTCGCCGTCAGGGCCCTGCACGTCCATGTGAATCCATCCGTGGGGATTTACCCATTGCAGCTCCGTAAGGGTGCCCTTTAACGTGATCGGTTTCTCGATGTCGAATTCCGCCGAGAATGAGTGGTGCGCCGACAGCGGCAGTGCGACTAGCAGCAAACCGATACAGACGACCCCAATCGCTGCCGTTCTCATCGTCATGACCTCCTGGCTGTGTGGTGCGACCGCCTGTGCATGCCGTCAGTCCTCGAGTGCGAAGACGAACAGGGAGTGCCCCGACGCCACGGCCACGAACTGCGTGCCGTCGACCATGTAGCTCATCGGGCCGTTCGCAATCATGCCGCCCAGGGTCTGTTTCCAGAGCAGGTCACCGCTCTCGGCGTTGAGCGCATGGAAGTAGCCCTCGCGACCACCGGTGAACAGCAGGTTCGAGCCGGTGGTGAGGATGCCGCTGCTGGTCACGTCGGTCATCTCGAACCGCCACCGCTGTTGGCCGGTGCGTGGGTCGATCGCGAGCACCGCGCCGTTGCCCGCCGCCGCGGTCCAGTTGTTGATGTGCCCGCGTCCCAGACCGGGCACGTTGGCGCCGCCGGGGATCGGACTGGCCGGACGGCCCCCGAGGAAGACCCGACCAGATTGGTACTCCTGCTCCTGGGGCTCGAACACCGCCCCATAGCCTTCCCAGGCCGACACGTAGAACAGGCCGGTGCCGGGGCTGTAGGACGGCGAGTACCAATTGGTGCCGCCCTGCACGCCGGGGAAGGTGGTCGCACCGGGCGGTTGCGGGGTCAACACCGGTCGGCCGCTGTCGTCGAGTCCGCTGGCCCAGTTGACGTCCACAAAGGGGCTGCCCGAGAGGAACCGGCCGCTTTCCCGGTCCAGCACGTAGAAGAAGCCGTTTCGGTTGCCCCAGAGCATCAGCTTCAGCGTGCCGCCGGCGCCGTCCGGGGCGTCGATTAGTACCGGAATCTGCACCGAGTCGAAGTCATACGGGTCGTTCGGGGTGAACTGGAAATACCATTCGAGCTCGCCGGTGTCGGCGTTGAGCGCAACCACCGAATCGGAATACAGGTTGTCGCCGGGGCGCTGGGAGGGGTTCCAGTCGGGTCCGGGATTGCCGATGCCCCAGTAGGTCAGGTTGAGGTCGGGGTCATAGGAGCCGGTGAGCCAGACGGGCGCGCCGCCGTGCTCCCAGTCGTCACCCTGCCACGTCTCGTGACCCGGCTCGCCGGGACCCGGAATCGTATAGAACTTCCACGCCTCCTCGCCGGTCTGGGCATCGTAGGCGGCAATGAAGCCGCGGATGCCGTATTCGCCCCCGGCGATGCCGACCACCACCTTGTCCTTGATTACCAGCGGCGCCAGCGTGAGGGCATACCCGGCCGCGGGGTCGCCCACGTTGGTCTTCCACAGCGGTTTCCCCGATGTCGCATCGAGCGCGACCAGATTGGCGTCGATGGTCGCCAGAAAGAGGGTATTGTCAAGAACGGCGAGGCCGCGGTTGACCGCGCCGCAGCAGGGGCGCGCCGCGCGCGACGGGGTGTACTCGTAGGTCCAGAACACCCGCCCCAGTTTGGCGTCGAGCGCCACGACGGTGTTCGTCGGCTCGACGAGATACATGATGCCGTCGACGACGAGCGGAGTCGCCTGGAACACCTCGAGCGACCGTGCCTGGAACACCCATCGCAGCTCGAGGTCGGTCACGTTGGCCGGTGTGATCTGGTCGAGCTGGCTGTGGCGTTGGCTCTTGTAGCTGCCCGAGTAGGTCAGCCAGTTCTCCGGTTCCTCGTCGGCTCGCAGCAACCGTTCGAACGAGACCTGCGCGGCGGCGCCGGTCGGGAGCAGGGAGACCAGCAACAGGGCAATCAGGGTGTGTCGTGTCATGACTATGTGATCCGTGCCTGCGAATTCCGGGGCGTTGTTTCTACCGACAAGCTCGCGAAGCGCTCCAGCGTCCTCCTGTCTCCTGTCTCCTCGGGCATCATCTCAGAGCCCTTTCAGCGAGAGCAGGTAGGCGAGCACGTCGGCCAGTTCCTGTTCGTCGAGCGCGTCGGTGGCGGCCGGCATCGGCGAGGTGGTCAGCACGGTGTACTCGCGCAGCTCAGCCTTCACGAGCGACCGCAGGCGTTCTTGCCCGTCAATCAGCTGCACCGTGTAGGTATCCTCGTTCAGCCGGCGGCCGTTGATGACGGTGCCGTCGCTTGTCACCGCGCGAACGGGCCGGTTCACGGGGAGCATCGCGCCGGTCGGGTCGAGCAGCGTACGCTGCAACGTCGCGGCGGTGCGGATGGCACCGATGTCGCTCAGGTCCGGTGCGGTGCGCGGGCCATTGCCATTCACGCGATGACAGGTCGCGCAGGCACCCTTCGCTCTGAACAGGCCGCCTCCACGGGTGACGTCACCCAGATGCACCGAGCTCACGTCGAAGTCGCGCATGGTCCGGAGGAAGGCGACCAGGCCGGTCAGTTCGGCCGTGGAGAAGTCGTTCGGTGGCATCGCCGTGCCGGGGACGCCGGTTCGGAGCAACCGCATCAGCTCGAAGTCCGACCCTGCGCGACCGTACTGCCCGCCTAGGAGATCGACGCCCGCGACGGCGTCACCCGACTCGGCGTGACACCGCGTGCAGTTGGCGTTGTAGAGCCGGGCGCCGAATTCGATGTCGGCCCGCTCGTACTGGCCGGCATGGTCCTGCGCCGCGGCGTCGCGTCCACCGTCGACGAGCAGCAGCAGGCCGAGGCCGATGACGATGGTGAAGTGTGTCGCAGCAGGTCGACGGGTCGTCGTCACCGGCTCAGGAGTGTTCAGCGCGCGCATCAAGTCTGTCTCCGTGCCTGGTTAAGTACTAGAACTGCGGTAGTTTGGCGGGGATCCCCGCACGTTGTCAATTGGTATCGCACGCGGTAGCATCAGGGTCGAACAGGAAGGAAGAGCACACATGCGCGACGACCTGATGCTGGCGTCGGGGTGTTGGACTCGGCGTGGAACCGGGGTCGGATTCGCCGGCTATGCCGGCGTGATGATGCTGGCGGTCGGCCTGGCGGGCTGCGACGACACGACGCCCACCTTGGAAGCGCCCGGACTGCCCGGCGCGGCGCCCGCGTCCATGGCGGACGGGTTTCAGGTCGACCCCTTCTGGCCGAAGCCGCTTCCGGAAGGCTGGCTCCTGGGCAATGTCGTCGGCGTGGCGACCGACTCCAGCGACAACGTCTGGATCATCCATCGCCCGGGCAGCCAAGCTGGGGCCGGGGAGACCCCCCCGGTGATCGCCTTCGATCCCGCCGGCAATGTCGTGCAGAGCTGGGGCGCACCGGGCGACGGGTACGATTGGGGCACACAGACGCACGGCATCCACGTCGACCACCAGGACAACGTCTGGGTCGGCTTCGGTGGCGGTCTGCCCTACGACCCGACATCTCCAACCACGACCGACAACGCTTTGGTGCTGAAGTTCACGCCCGCCGGCGAATTCCTTCTGCAGATCGGTGACTTCGGGCGGGGAACAGAGGGCAGCAGCAGCACAGAGTTTCTCGGCCAGCCGACCGACATCTTTGTCGACCCCCAGACCGACGAGGTTTATATCAGCGACGGCTACACGAATCGTCGTGTCATCGTTTTCGACGCGAACACGGGCGAGCACAAGCGGCTCTGGGGGGCATACGGAAACACGCCGGATGATGGGCCGATGCCGAGATTCAGCCGGGACAGCGAGCTGCCGCCGCAGTTCAGCACACCGCACTGCGTCGCGGGTGCCGCCGACGGGCTCGTGTATGTCTGCGACCGTGGGAATCAGCGCATCCAGGTGTTCAACACGGATGGTACGTTCGTGGCCGAGCGGCTGATCGAAGCGCGCCTCGGCGCCGGGCGGGTTGGGGGCACCCCGTGGGACCTGGCGTTCTCACGCGATCCCGAACAGCGCTTCCTGTTTGTGGTCGATGGCGGCGGTCACGCGGTCCACACGCTTGCGCGCGACTCGCTCGAGGTCGTCGCGTCGTTCGGCCGGCGTGGGCGCTGGGCCGGTCAGTTCGAGTCGCCGCACAGTCTGGCACTCGACTCGCAGGGCAATCTGTTCGTCGGAGAGACGCTGGACGGCCGCCGGGTGCAGAAGTTCGTCCCGAAATAGCCAAGGGCTCTGCCCTTGATATCCCCCGTGATGCGGAACGTCTCACCCTAGACCGGCGCGCGCACCAGATCAACAAAAGGCAGCACCTACGTGGCGCACGGCCCTCTGCGCCGGGTCCGGCGCGGCTGGACAGGCGAGCAGCTTAGCTATGGCTACGCTAGCTAGGAGGGGAGCGCAAACGCGACATACTCGCCCGAGTAGGCCCCGCCGCTGATCGCCAGCACGATGTACTGACGACCGTCCAACATGTAGGTCATCGGCGAGCCCGATTGCGGCGCCGGCATGTAGACCGCACCCACATCCGCACCGGTCGCCTTGTCATACGCACGCAGCATCGCCCCGCGTTGCCCGCCCGGCATGGCGTGGTAGCTACACTCGCCCATGATGACCAGCGTCCTCGTCACGAGCGGTCCAACGAGCCCGGCGCAGGGTTCGCCGGTTCGCGGAATATCGAGGCCGGCAAGCGCCGGATGACGCTGGACCCGATCCGGCGTCGCGCCGTGGGGCGTCTGCCAGAGGATCTCGCCGCGGTTGAGGTCGATCGCCGAGAGCCGGCCGTAGGGCGGCTTCGACAGCGAGAGCCCCCGCACGTTCAGAGCACGGAGGCCGCCGTGGCCGACCCCGTACATCGGGGTGCCCTTGACGTAGCGCATATCGGACACGTCGGGGCCGGGCGAAGGAATAAGCTCCCAGGAATAGAAGGCGGTGCGCGACGGCACGTACACGATCTGCGTCGCCGGGTCATAAGCCCCACCCGGCCAGTTCGTGCCGCCGCTTCCGGCCCCGAGCCCCAGTGTCGCAATGGGACCGTCCGCGCGGCTGAGGACCGGTGGCGTGAAGATCGGCCCCAGCTTGTACCGCGACACGATCGCCTCGGCCTCGGCCCGGAGCTCGGGCGTGAAATCGATCAGGTCGTCAATCGACGAGCCCTGCTTGTCGTATGCCGGCGGCTTCGTCGGGAACGGCTGCGTCGGCGAGTACCACTCGCCGGGAACATCCCCCTGCGGCACGCCTCGCTCCTCGATCGGCCAGACCGGCTCGCCCGTCACCCGGTCGAAGACGTAGAGGAAGGCCTGCTTGCTCGGCAGCGCGACGGCCTTGATCTCACGGCCATCGACGGTGATGTTGGCGAGGATCGGCGCACTGGCGTTGTCGAAGCCCCAGATCGGGTGATGCACCAGCTGGAAGTGCCACACGCGCTCGCCGGTTTCGAGATCCACCGCGACCAGGCTTTCGCCGAACAGGTTGTCACCCGGCCGATGCCCGCCGTAGTAGTCGCCGGTCGGCGTCTCGACCGGCAGGTAGACGATGCCGAGATCGGCGTCGACCGAAATCTGCGTCCACACCCCGTTGTTGCCGTTGACCCCCCACGAATCGTTCTCCCACGTCTCGTGGCCGACCTCACCCGGACCTGGCACCGTGCGAAACGTCCAGCGCCGCTCGCCGGTTCGGACGTCGAACGCCTGGACCAGTCCCTTGGTGTTGTTGTGTGTCCGGGGCGCCGGCGCATCCGCGAAGGCGCCGCCGACGATGACCACGTCCCGCGCCACGGTCGGCGTGGCGTGTAGCCCGATCTCACCGGTGACCGGGTCGATCTGCCGGCCCTCGCCGTAAAACGCCGCTGCCTTCAGATCGATGAGGCCGTCGGTTCCGAAGCCGGGTACGCGCTGGCCGGTCGCGGCGTCGAGCGCGACCAGCCGAAAGCCGAGGGTGATGTAGAAGATGCGCTCGTCGGTCCCGTCGGTCCAGTAGGACAGGCCGCGGCCTGAGAGCCGTCTCGGGGCGCCGCTGGCGCGCTCGCCTTCATGCTCGCCATGGACCCAGTGCAGCTCCCCGGTGGCTGCGTCGAGCGCCACGACTGAGCGCCGCGTACCGCCGGTCGCGTAGAGCACGCCGCCGACCATCAGCGGTGTACCCTCCAGCTTGAATTCCGGTCCCGGGCCGAGATTGTCGGTCTTGAAACGCCAGGCGACCTCGAGCTCGTCGAAGTTGGACGCGTCGATCTGGTCGAGCGGCGCATAGCGCGTGTGGCCGATATCGCCGCCATACGCCGGCCACTCACCGGTCGCGGTCGACGGCGGAGCCGCCGACTGGGCGGCTAGTCCCACCGTTATCCAGGTGAGCGCCACGAACAGGAACATCAGCGGCCGGTACTGACGGACAGCGTCACGCGACATTGTGTGCTCTTCGACTGATGGGTGAATCACTTCGGTGGGCGTTCCTGAGCGCGTGCGCCGCCCAGCACGTTGCCCAGGGCGTAGTTCCCCTCGTGGCAGGCATACTCGTACATCGGCCCCGGAATCTTCGTCATCGGCAGCGAGCCTGACCATGGCTGCGTCCAGGTTGTCGCCTCGGTGACGGCAAACCGGTAGTCGATCAGGTCGTCATCGACCCGCGTGAAACGCTCGACGACGCGCAAGGCGTCGCCGAGGTCGCCGTTGAAGCCTCTGATGAGCGCGTGGTCGTTGAAGTTGGTGGTCTCGACGACCAGCGTGTCGCCCTCCCACCGGCCACGTGAGTCGCCCAACCATTGGCGGGTGCCGGGAGCGATGTGGGGACGTCCGTCGAGCGGGATGAGACGAACCGAGTGGATGTGCTCTTGGAGTATCGCCACATACCCGGGTGCTTGCACGATATGGTAGTTGTTGTTGTACCCCGTGGGAAACGCCGGCACGCCCCGGTAGATGAGACAGCGCTCCGCCAGCGGTCGGTCCTCGAACGAGTCGTAGGGACCACGCTCGCGCCGGGTCTGGGCCCGCGCATCGGCTCGTTGCTGCCCCTCCGGCGTCAAGGGGGGAAGTCTCCCATCGGCCGGTTCCACGATCAGCGACGTCCGATTGTTCGCGACGGTTCGGCCGCGCTCCCACCAGAACTCGTTGTACGTGCCGGGGTCGCCGGCGCGTGGAGCCCGATCGGTGTTGCGCGCGTCACCCACGCGCGCATCGCGGTCCGACACCTCCTCGTCCGTGAAGAACTCTTTCTCGGCGAGCTCCCGCGGTCGTTGCAGCGGGGTGGTCGTCGCGTTGCTCCAGATGCCCTGCAGGTCCGGCTCGCCCCACGGTGTGCGGGGTACGGTCCAATCACCGGTCGCGACCTGCGCCGCGGCCGGAACCGACGCTACCGACACCGCCACGAAGACGGCGGTCACCGTGCCGAGGACAGCACGCAATCTAGCGAGGCTCTGCCTCGCTAGCCGGGCTTTTCTCAGAGCCCCGCTACGCGGCGGGCTAGACTCCTTGAACGGCGGCTGTCGTGGTGAGAGCGAAAAGAACACGATCAAAGCTTGCCTCAATTTGTCACGGGTAAACGTTTGTTCAAGGAGTCTAGCGCCCATGTGACACCTCTCCTCCGGTTGGCACGGGCGGACGTCTCTGCGCCCCCTGGGATGAGCAGACGGTCGGATGGCTGTGACGTTCAAATCAGGCCGGAGACTACTGGGCCGCCGATCTCCCAGCGGGGACGTTACCCCTTGGTCTGAGGGAGGAGATCCCCGGACCAGACGAATTCCGAAGCGTGAACCACATCACGCCCGCTGGGTCCAGATCCAGCTTTGGGGTGTGGGCGCGCAGCTCGGGGAACGGGAAATACGTGAACTCCTTGGTGGTCTGGTCGAACTTCACCATTGAGTTGTAGATTCCGTTCTCGATCCAGAGGTTGTTGTCGTTGTCGGGCCAGATGTCGTACGGGTTCCCGTCCTTCAACGGCAGTTCGTACGAGGTCACCTCATCGGTCACGGGGTCGATCATCGTGATCGTGTTCCCGTAGTAGTGGGCGGCCCAGATCTTGCCATTGGCATCGATCGCCGGGCGCCGCGCCGGGTTGGTCATCGGATACGACTTCCACTCCTGCGTTTCCTGGTTGTACATCAGCGTCGCATGGGTGTGGAGGCCGACGGCCCACACGCGATCTTGGCGGTCGACCACGATCCCGTAGCCGCTCCACCCGTCGAGCGGCTCCCACTCGGTGAATTCCTTGGTCTTCGTGTCGAACCGGCCGATACGGCCCGCCGAGGCAAAG
Source organism: Acidobacteriota bacterium (assembly GCA_015659035.1). Lineage (GTDB taxonomy): Bacteria > Acidobacteriota > Vicinamibacteria > Vicinamibacterales > UBA8438 > NP936. The sequence continues at coordinate 8,214 of DQNS01000024.1, forward strand.
TAGGTGTACCAGATTTGTCCCCGAGAGTCGGCCCACGCGCTGTGTGCGCCGGCGCCCGTGGTCGGAAAGGGGTATCGGGTTATCGTGCCGGTGTCGGGGTCTAGCTCGCCAAGGTGGTCACCGGTCAGCTCGACCCAGTACACGGTCCCATCGAATTCGAGGATGCCATGAGGTGTGACGTTGATGTTGTCCGCGTTGTCGATCCAGTACTCTTTCGTCCGCGTGTTGAAGTTCAGATCGTTGGTGTCCACCCGGATGATCTCGTTGGAGCCATTCCCCGACACCCAGATGACGCCCGCATGCTCGAGGCTGGCAAATACGCTGTGGATGCTTCCCGACGTCCGCGCGCCTTGTACTGCCGGACGGTCCATGCGGTTCAGCTCGTATTGCACGTAGATGGCCTGGGATAATGCTGGTTCGTCCCGCACGAGGGGGTCGAGCAGGAGGTCACGCTTCTCGGACTGCGGTCCGAAGTTCTCCGTGAGGTACTGGATGATCGCTGTCTCTTCCTCGCGTGAGACGGTGTCGTAGGTCAACTGCGGCACGCCGGCGTTCATGTTGGCAACGCGGCCGTCCGCGTCGAACATCCTGTGGACGGCGCGTTGCCATCCCGCTGCGTTCATCGGTCCACGGTTGTGGAACCCGGCCGGGCCATGACAGCCGAAGCACGACCGCAGCATGATCTCGCGGGCCGGATGCGGCGGGTACAGCTCGTCGAAGCTGACGAGCCGAGCGCCGGCCCGGTTGAGGCGTGGCCTGCGACCGTAGTTCTCCTGTCCCGCCGCGGCGCCGGCGGCCGCGCCGCTCACCGACACCACCCCCGTCGAGGTCAGCGCCAGGTCGACGGTCGCGGTGTTCCCCGCTCTCACCGTCGTGGTCTGTACCAGCGGCTCGAATCCGTCCTCGACAACCTGCACGTCGTAGGTGCTCGGCGGCAGGTTGAAAATCTGGTAGCGACCGGCGACGGTGTAGACGGTGTAGGAGATCCGGTGCACGGTGTCCCGTGCTTTTACCCGGAACGCCCGCACCACGCCCTGGTCTGCCGTCACGCTGCCGGCGATCACGCCGGACTGCGCCGCGGCCGACGCGGGGAGAACGAGCAACAGGCTCAGCAGCCGGGTAACGGTGAGAAGAGTGTCGCGGCGCCGGGACGTCGGTCGCATTTCCATGTATCGCTCCGTTTCAGGCTGGGTAGTACACGAGGCCGCCTCCCGGGCACGAGGTGGTGACCAAGGGGTCATCATGCAGCTATCGATGATGACACCGTACCATGGCTCGTTCGATCGGTTCAACCCGTGTCGACAAAAGAAAAGATATAGAATGCGAGCATGTTGCGGTGTGCGGCCGTTTACCTCGCCGTCCTCGTGGCCGGGACTCCGTGTGTCTGGGCCGCCGGGCCGCACGCGGAAGGGGCCGGCGCGGCGCAGACACAGCCCTCGAGGTCCGCTGCCTCATCACCAAGTCCCCAGCGCGCCCTGCTCGACCGATACTGCGTCACCTGCCACAACGAGCGACTGCAGACCGGGGGGCTGGCGCTCGACACGATGGACGTCGCCAACGTGGGCGAGGCGCCCGAGATCTGGGAAAAGGTGGTCCAGAAGCTACGCGGCGGGATGATGCCGCCCGCTCGCCGCCCGTGGCCCGATCCCGAGGCCTACGAGGGGTTCCAATCGTGGCTGGAAACCTCACTCGACCGCGCCGCCGCCATCACCACCCAGCCGGGTCGCGTCCCCACCCATCGCCTGAACCGGGCGGAGTACACCAACGCCATCCGTGACCTCCTGGCGCTGGACATCGACGGGGAAGCGCTGCTGCCGGCTGACGATTCGGGTCACGGCTTCGACAACCTCGCCGGTACCCTCGCGCTCTCGCCGGTGCTGATGGAGCGCTACATGTCGGCGTCCCGACGGATCAGCCGTCTCGCGGTGGGCGACCCGACGATCGGGCCGGGCTTCACATCGAAGACCTACGTCGTTCCGATCAACATGGCGCAGAACGACCGGATGAGCGAGGATCTGCCGTTTGGGTCGCGCGCCGGCATCGCGGTCCGCCATCGCTTTCCACTCGACGGCGAATACGTCATCCGGGTTCGGCTGAAACGGAGTGTGTACGAGTACATCGTGAATCTCGACGAGGCGCACGACCTCGACGTGCGGCTGGACGGCCGGCGTGTCGCGCGGTTCAGCGTGGGCGGCGAGGCTCACGGGA
>DQNS01000070.1 GCA_015659035.1 Acidobacteriota bacterium
CCGTTCGGCACGTAGACCACGCCAAAGCGCGTGATCGGTCTGGCCGCCGTCTGAGCGAGCGCGGTCATCGCCGGTACCATCCCGTCCAGGAGCGGCAACGCCACCGTCGCACCGATGCCGCGCAGCACCGTACGGCGAGGAATGGCCTTCTTCGTGATGATCATGATTCTCGCAACGCTCCGCCTCGAGCCGGCGAATGAGCGGCAGCCGGCGGTAGGCTGCGCGTCGCTCGGTGGCATTCTTCAATGGCCCCGCTACGCGGGGGAAGCCTCGCACACATTCTACGGCCCCGGCCTCTCGGCTTCTGCCCTCCGCATCTGAAACGGTGTGCTCTCGACGATGCCCAGGATCAAGGACGACCAGCGGTAGTCGTCCGCCTCGGCGTCTCGCGTGATCGCACGCACGACCGGTCGGTCGTAATACTCGAGCCCTCGGCCGAGAGCGTACGTGAGGAGCTTTTCCGTGACGGTCTCGACGAACTGCTCGGAGCGGCTCAGCAGCACCCGCCGCAGTCCGGCCGGGCCCTCGAACGTCGTAATCTGGTCGGCGAGGACAGCCGCGGCATCGATAGCGATGCCGGCGTCGGTCGTGCGCCAGCGCCCGATCGCGTCGAAGTTTTCGAGCGCGAAGCCGAGCGGGTCCATCGGCGCATGGCAATTGGCACACACGGGGCTGCGCCGGTGTTGCGCCAGACGCTCTCGGACCGTACGGGGCTCGCCGGGCGTTGTCCCGGCCGGCAGCGGTGGCACATCTGGGGGAGGCGGCGACGGAGGCGTGCCCAGGATGTTCTCGAGCAGCCACTTCGCCCGGAGCACCGGCGACGTCCGGTTGCCATACGACGTCACCGACAGGATGCTCCCGTGGCCGAGCAGGCCCTGACGCCGCTCATCGCTCAACGTCACCCGCCGGTAGCGGCTCCCACGCACGTCCGGGATGCCGTAGTGTCGCGCGAGCCGTTCGTTGAGAAACGTGTAGTCCGCGCTCAGCAGGTCGACGACGCTCCGGTCCTCCCGCAGCTGGCTTTCCACGAACAGCTCGGTCTCACGCTGAAAGGCCTCGCGGAGGTTCTCGTCGAACCCGGGAAACAGATTCGGATCCGGTGTGATGCCGCCGACGCTGCGCAGCATCAGCCACTGGCTAGCGAAATTGTCGACCAGCGCCGTCGCCCGGGCATCAGCCAGCATCCGGTGCACCTGCTGGTCGAGCGTGGCCGGGTCGCGCAGCTGGCCTCGAGTCGCGAGGTCGAGGAGCTCATCGTCGGGAATGCTGCTCCACACGAAGAACGACAACCGCGACGCCAGCTCAAGATCGCTCAGCCGATAGACGGTGCCCGGTGCTGCACCGATCGGATCGCGCTCGATGCGAAACAGGAACTCGGGATCGATCAGGATGCGTTCGAGCGCCGCCTGGATGCCCGCTTCGAAGCCATGGTCGGCGCGGCCGGTCTCGTAGAACGAAAGCAACGGCTGGAGGTCATGGTCGGTGACCGGGCGGCGGAACGCGCGGCGCGCCAACGTAGAGAGAATCGTCCTGGCGCACCGCGCCTCGTCCTCGTCTGCCGCGCTGTTGGGTTGGCAGACGAAGATCCGGTCGCGGCTGGCCGTCTCACCTGGCCCCGTCACCGCGTACGGGCCATCGATGGCGACGCTCTCCAGCCCCGGTCCCTCTGACCGTGACGACGTGTCGGTCGTCTCGGTGACGGTGGCGCCGTACTCCCGGAGCCGCGGCTGCCGCACGCCCTCGTGCTCCCACGACCTGCCGACGAACGAGACCCCGACCACCCGCGTACCGGCGCGCGCCGCAACACGAACCATGAGGTCGGCATCCGCGCCGGTCCGGTAGTCGTCCCACTCCTGGCTCGGGTACCCGGCGTTGTTACCAGCGGCCACGAACGTCCCGGAGAAACTCAGCGGCGCCGGCCTCCCGTGAGCCTCGCCGCCCACGCTGAACCGCGCGACACGCCGGCCGTCCAGCCGCACGTCGAGGTCGTGCGCCTCGTCGAGATTCACGATGTAC
>DQNS01000086.1 GCA_015659035.1 Acidobacteriota bacterium
CGCGCTCGGCCCCGAACCGGCGCAGTCCCCCGCTCATCATCGCGCCGCGCTGGCCGACCTGCACGCGATGCGCCCAGGCGGCCTCGGTCGAGTCGAAGTCACCTGGGTTCAGGACCTCGCGGGTAGCCTGGTTCCCCAACTGGTGACACAGCTGACAGCCTTGTTTGAGGCCGTCGACCCACGCGGCTTGACTGCGCATATTGGTCGAGATGCCGTTGCCGGCGTCGCCCGTTCCGGGAAACTCGCTGGTTGGCGGCACCTCGACCAACGAATACCAGTAGTTGGCCGGATAGACCTGAGCCGCCTCGCGCGGATTCGCCGCGTCCGCCACCCGCAGGTCGAGCGCGGTACCGGGTGAGCCGGCCACCGGCTCCGAGTCCTTCAGGCCGTAGCCGCGGACCCACACGTTGTAGCTGGCCTCCGGCAGATCGGGCACCACATACCGCCCGGCATCGTCCGTGACCACAATCTTGCGGAAGCGGGTGGCGAGGTCCTCTGTCTCCGCAATCACCCAGACCCCCGCCTCTGGTCCGGCGGATCCTTGCACGGTGCCCGCGATGTCGTCGGCGTCGGCCGAGACCTGAGCCGTGACACCTGGTCCCATCCAGGCGGTACCTGCCGCAAACAGTGCCACGACGCCGACGACGCCGAGTCCCCGAAAGAGTGTCATGCGCATGTGTGCCTCTGTCGCGCCGGTGCCCGCGAGCACCAACGCGTCTTCCAGACCAGCACTGACTGGACTGGGAATCCCCAGGATGCCCCCACGTGGAGCGGGTATGTCGAAGGGTTGTATCACTTCCCACCAACTGATTGCCAGTGGCGTCGTCGCCCCCTGGGTGGGCTGTGACCCCGTTGAGCCGATGCCGCGACGTCCGCCCTCTACGGGCGCCTCGTCGGAAGACCTAGGGGGGCGACGGCAAGTCGGGCCGGCGTTTCCAGAATTCGGTGGCCTGTTCGAACGCATGGGCCAACTGCAGGACGCCACGTTCGTCGTAGGGACGGCCGACGATCTGGAGTCCGACCGGGAGCCCTTCGTCGGTGTGGCCACACGGGATCGAGACGGCCGGTAGACACGTCACGCTGATCTGGTAACAGGACTTCATCCAGTCGAGATAGGTCGGCAGCGCTTCGCCGTTGATGTCGGTCACATACGGCTGGTCGATGTCGAACGGCAGGACCTGGGTGACCGGGAGCAACAGGAACTCGTACTCCGTCATGAACCGGCGCACCCGGTCATGGAGCGCCGCGCGAGCGCGCTCTGCGTCCGCCAGGTCGCGGCCGCTCAGCCGGCGTCCTGCCTCGATGTTCCAGACCACCGTGTCCTTCAGCATCCCCGGGTGGCGGTCGAGGGTTTCGCCGTAGAGCAGGTCGTAGACCCAGGCCCGCCAGGTGGTGAAGACCATGTCCGCGCCGGAGAAATCCGGGCATCCGTCGTCGACCAGACACCCGAGCGACTCGAACGTCCCCCGTTGGCGCTCGAGCACGGCGGTCACGTCCGGCTCCACCGGGAGTCCTCCGAGATCGGGGCTCCAGGCGACTCGCACGTCCCGAAAGTCCCGACTGAGCGCGTCCAGACACGGCACGGCTGGGATACCAACCGACAGCGGGGCCCGCGAATCCGGACCGGCGACCGCGTCGAGCAGGAGCGCGACGTCGCCCACGGTCCGGGCCATCGGTCCGGCCACGCCGAAGGGGAACCACGGCGCCGCGTCCGGCCAACTGGGCACCCGCCCCGGCGTCGGGCGTAGACCCACTACGTTACAGAAGCTCGCGGGATTGCGGAGCGAGCCGCCCAGATCGGAACCGTCCGCGATGGGCACCATACCCGTCGCCAGCGCCACGGCCGAGCCCCCGCTGCTACCGCCGCAGGTCTTCGTGAGGTCGTAGGGGTTGCGCGTCGCTCCGAAGACCTCGTTGAATGTCTGGGAACCGGCCCCGAACTCCGGCGTGTTCGTCTTGCCAAGGGTGATGGCGCCGGCACGGCGTTCCCGCTCGACGATGAGCGAGGTCTCGGTCGGTACGTGGTCCGCAAAGACCCGTGACCCGAACGTCGTTCTCAGGCCGGCCGTGACGAAGAGATCTTTGTGTGCCACTGGCAGACCGTGCAGGGGGCCAACGTCATCGCCGCGGGCCAGCGTTCTGTCGGCGGCCTCCGCCTCGGCCAGCGCCGTGTCCGATGCCAACGTCACCACGGCGTTGACAGCCTCGTTGTGCAGATCCACACGTGCCAGATGGGCAGCCATTACCTCTCGGCACGAGACACGCCGGTCGCGGATCAGCGCGGCGAGCGCACGGGCGGTGCACTCACACAGATCGGTGGGTATCGTCTCGGTGGCGGGCACTGGCGCATTCTACCGTGGTGACCGACTACGACCGCCGTGTAGGATTTGCCATAGAAAACAGCTTCGGTCCCCAAGTTCTTCGACCCTCGCGTCGGCGCGTGGCGTCAAAAGCGAGTGGGGGAGAGCCAAGGAGACAGCGAGTCGGGAGACCCGGATTGACAAGAACTGGCCGCGCACTTTGC
>DQNS01000108.1 GCA_015659035.1 Acidobacteriota bacterium
ACGCTGCCGCGGTTGCCGACTGCGCCTGCGGACCTGCCGCCTGGAGGCCCCCCGCCATGAGGGCTATCCCCGCCGCCGCCAGCAGTCGTACCCGTCTCATCGTCAGCTCACTCTACCCCGCCAGCCTGGTAATCAACACCCACATCGGCCTGTTCCCACCTTCGTAGGTCTCGAGCGGGGTGAGCTGACCGCTGTCTGGGTTGACCTGGTAGGACGCCAGGCGGCCCGAATCCAGACCCGCCGCGAAAAGAAAGCTCCCTGTCGGGTCGAGACTGAAGGCCCTGGGCACCGGCTCGGTGGGCACCCACCCGGTTGCCGTCAACCGGCCGGTGGAGGACTCGACGGTGAAGCTGGCGATGCTGTTGTGGCCGCGGTTGGGGGCGTACAAGAATTTCCCGGACGGGGCGATTTGAATCTGCGAGCAGGTGTTGCTGTCGCTGTAGCCTTCGGGCAGCGTCGAGATGGTCTGGAACGGCGATAGTGTGCCTGCCGAGGTGTCCAGTGTGTAGGCCGTGACGCTGCATCCCTGCTCGTCCGAGAAGTACACGATGTCCAGAGTCGGGTGAAAGACAAAGGCTCTCGGCCCCAGGTATTCCTGCGGCGAGTGCCTGGGCGGATCGCTCGGGGTCAGGCGCCCGGTATCCTCGTCAAACGAGAACTGAAAGATCGCGTTGGGCCCTCTGTTGGCGATGTGAGGCACGAACGCAAATCGGTTGGACCGGTCTGTCTGGACGGCGTGGGCCCCGTGAGACGTGTAGCGCCATTCGATGGGCGGGACGGTGGCGACCCCGCTGCTGTTCACGGCGTGGACCGCAACGGTGCTCTGGTAGTAGTAGGCCGAAAGCACAAACCTGCCGCGTCGATCAGTCGCCACGTACACCGGCTCGCCCTGCAGCGGCGCCGTCCCTATGAGGGTGAGTCCTCCCGTGCGTTGGTCGATCCGGTGACTCGAAATCTCCTGCTTGCCTCTCCGGCCCACATAGAGGAAGCTCTTGCCGGGAGCGATGGCTAGCGGCGCCGGCCCCCCATCGACCGCCACGTCCTCCTGCCAGTCGAGGCCGCCAGTCGCCGGGTCCATGGTAAAGATTGATATCTTGTCGTCATCCTGGAACGACACATACATGTGACAGGTGGGTTGTTGGTTGGTCATCACCCTCCTCCCCGACTACCGAGGCGGCTCCGGAGCGCAAGCAGCCCGTGGAAAAGCCCCGCTGCATTCGACCGGCGGACCGCGCGGGGGTTTCCGACCGGTCAGCGACTACACCGTGCTGGATATCCCGGTTCCCGATACCGCGGAGGGCTGCCGGGAGCTACGGGTGAGGTGGCGCCCAGCTCGAGGAGCACCACCTCTAGCTCGGGAAAACGCCGTCCAAGATTCCCATAGAACACGCCTTGGGCGATGGTCAGCGGTGTCCACCCGCACTCGTTCACGTGACTAAGCTCCGCGCCCTGCTCAAGCAGAAACAATGTCAGCTCCTTCGAGCCGCGCATAACAGACCCCTGTAGCGCGCTATCGCCGTGATCATCAACGGTCGTCACCACATCCCCAAGTTCGATCATCAATTTCACAGCTTCAAGCGCTTCTTCCTTACTCCCAGCACTCTCATTCGGCCACACCGAAACACCCGCAGCAACAAGCAACGCCGTCGTGCCATCCTCATTGGTCAACAGAGGGTCAGCACCAAGGTCAAGAAGAAGGCGCATCAATTCAAGATCGACGACCTTCGCCGCGAGAAGAAATGGCGTCGCGTCAATACGGTTCAGCATATTCCGGTACCCATCCCGCGGTTCCTTCGTTTGCCGCGCATTGACGTCTGCCCCGTGTAAGACCAGCGCCTTCACCAGCTCGAGATCTGTCACTCGTCCGCTCTGCAGCGGGGATGGATTATGTTGGTTCTTGTTCGTATTCGGTCGTCGTGTCCACACAAGTTGGTGTAGCGCCGTCCAACCCTGTTCAGAGGCATTCGGATTGGCACCACGTTCCAACAGGCGAACCGCCAAATCATAGTGCGCGTTAATCACGGCCACTACCAGCGGACTGGTACCATCCGGAAGCGTCTGGTGAATATCTGCCCCTGCATCAAGCAATGCGTCCACCGTATCAATATGCCCGAGCCGCGCCGCAAACATGAGCGGCGTAAAGCCGGCATCCGAGCGACTATCCACTTCAGCACCGCCTGCGATCAGTGGCGCCACGACACTGGTGTGACGTTCGGCGGCAGCCCACATCAACGCGGTCTGTCCCATCCAACTCTCTCGAGCCAATGGGTCGGCACCATGTTCCAACAAAGACACCACACTGTCGACGACGCCAGTGCGCGCGGCGACCATCAATGGCGTCTCGCCAGTTGGCGAGGCATGATTGGGGTCGGCACCTGCCTCCAACAGCAGTTGGACAGCTGCGACATGGCCGCCTCTACAGGCCAAGGCCAAGGGCGTGACACCGAAACGATTCGTCGTGTTTGGATCGACGCCTTGATCGAGTTCCCGCTGAAGCGATATGACATCCCCACTATGCGCCGCCTGATGTAATGCCGTATCACCGTGGACGCTGTCTGAGACTCCAGATTGCGCTCTCGCGTAATCAGAGACACCCAACACGCAGGCAACCGTCAGGAGCGCAGCCACAGAAAATTTCAGGCTTGCTGTCCAGCACCACGACGGTCGCACGCCGAACCGATCAGTCACTCGTTCAATCTCAGTATTGAAGTTCGTTTAGACGTTTGCCAAGAGTGCCAGTTCCACAAGCCCTCCGGTGCTGTCACCCAACCCGTCATCAAGTCGAACGCCCGCTTTATCGAGCTGACTCACGAGCAGATTCGTCATTGGCGTATCACGCGGATATTGGAGGTGACGTCCGCCTTTGAGCTGCCCCGCACCCCCACCAACTAGCAACAACGGAAGGTCGAAGTGCAGATGTTTATGACTATCACTTAACGCCGCGCCATACATGAGCAACGAATGGTCAAGGAGCGACCCATCCCCATCCGGGGTATTCGCCAACTCATCAAGAAAGTGTCTGAACAGAGACACGTGGTACGTGTTGATCTTGGCAAGCTGCGCAAGTTTTGTCGTGTCGTAACGATGATGGGACAACCCATGGTGTGAGTCAGGAATCCCGATCTCCGGATAGGCGCGCCCATTCAACTCACGCCCCAGCATGAAAGTAAACACTCGAGTCATATCAACCTGATACGCCAAGGCCATCAGGTCAAACATCAGTTCAACGTGCTCCTGATAGGACTCCGGAATGCCGACCGGACGCTCGAGTTCAGGCAACTCCGTATCGTTCTGTTCTGAGATTTGAATACGACGTTCAATCGCACGAACAGCATCAAGGTACTGGGTAACACGAGCCCGATCACTCGCACCGACGTCACGCTGCAACCGCGCCAAGTCACTCGCGATGGCATCGAGAATGCTGCGATCTTTTCGAAATTCCGATTGCCGGTTGGCCGTAGAACCCCCTTCACCAAAAAGTCTCTCAAAAACGACGCGCGGATTGTTCTGCATCGGAAGCGGCGTCGTTGCATCCCGCCACGCAATGGTGTTCATGTAGATACAGCTGTACCCGTTATCGCAACTCCCGACAAGAAAGTCCTGATCAATGGCGAGTTCCAGTGAACTGAGCGGTGTGGTACGCCCAAGTTGGTCCGCAGCAATCTGATCAGCTGTCTTTCCGGCGCGGACATCCGCGCCTTCTGTTTCACGAGGATGCACGCCGTTCAACCATGTTGCTGTCGCTCGTGTGTGCTCGCCGTTCCCATCACCAAGCGCCTCAGCCTGGCCTTGTGCCAACCCGCTGACCACAACCGTCTGCTCACGGTACGATGCAAGCGGGCTCAGTGTCGTTGATAACTCAAGCGACTCCGTTGTAGCAGGCATCCACGCATCCATCGCCATACCGTTTGGACTGTAGACCCAACCCACGCGCCGGACCGGCTCAGCCGCCCGACCGGAAATACCAGACAACGCCGGCACCATCGCGTCGAGCATCGGTAACGCCAGCGCCGCACCCACACCACGTAACACGGTCCGACGCGCGAGGGTGTTCTTCGAAATAATCATGACTCCGCTCTCCTCATTCTGAACGGTGGACTTTTGACGATCCCGAGAATAATCGATGAGAAACGATAATCTTCTTCTGCCGCATCTCGCAGAATGCCCCGCACGGTCGGAGCGTCGTAGTGCTCCAGCCCTCTGCCGAGGGCATAGGTCATGAGCTTCTCCGTCAGTGTACCGACAAAACGCCCAGGACTCGAAACCAATGCGTCCCGTAAACCAGATGCACCGTCGAATTGCGTGCCATCCGGCAACTCGCCCGTCGCATCGATCGGCGTATTCGCCGCCGTATGGGTTCGAAATCGACCCACCGCGTCGAATTGCTCAAGTGCAAAACCAGGAGGATCCATCAGTCGGTGACAACTCGCGCATATCGGATTCGCTCGGTGGCGTTCCGTGGCCTCCCGCATCGATAAAACCTCACCATCGTCAGTCGTTTCCTCTAATGAGGGCACATCCGGTGGTGGAGACGCTGGGGGCGTGCCCAATAGGTTCTCTAATACCCACTTTCCGCGCAAAACCGGAGACGTGCGATTGGGATACGCCGTCACCGCGAGAATACTGGCATGTCCGAGGAGGCCACGCCGCGCATCATTCGGCAACCGGTCGAGCGACACGCGCCGGAAATGACTCCCATAGACATGTGGAATGTCGTAGTGCCGCGCCAACCGCTCATTGACGAACGTATAGTCCGCTGTCAACAACTCCAGAACATTCTGGTCGCCGCGAAAAATACTTTCGACGAATAATTCTGTTTCACGTCGCATCGCCTGCCGCAGCGCCTCACCAACATGTGGAAACAAATCCTCGTCCGGATACACCGCCGGCACATTTCGTAGATAGAGCCACTGGCTCGCGAAATTTGTAACTAACGCACTTGCCCGGTCATCGTCGAGCATGCGACGTGTTTGACGTTCCAGAACCTCAGGATCACTCAGTCGACCCATACTTGCCACGTCAATCAACTCGTCATCAGGCAGACTAGACCACAAGAAAAACGAGAGCCGTGAGGCCAATTCGAAATCAGTGATCTCGTAATTTGTACCGGCCGCAAGTCCGTCCGGATCTCGCTCGACACGAAGAACAAACTCCGGACTGGCTAACACCCATCGCAACGCAAATTCAATACCGGCATCAAATCCCTCTGCGGCGCGGCCGTCTTCAAAAAACCCCAACAGCACATCTAGGTCACCCGTGGTCACCGGACGCCGATACGCGCGCCGGGCAAGTGTCGACAAGATTTCCTGGGCGCAGGCGGTCTGCTCCAGTATCGAGTCAGTCTCAGATGACTCACAGACAAAAATCCGCCGTCGGCTCGGCGTCGACCCCACCGGTGGGACGTCGTTCGTATCGTACGGACCCGTTACGATAATCTGGCCCAAATACGGCTGATGCCGCGTATCGGTTCCGGTATACGGCCGTAGATAGGGTTCGCGCACCGTTTCCGGATACGCCCATGTCCGCCGCGCGAAGGTCACCTGTATATCCCGAGGACCCGCACGAACAGGTAGACGAAACTCCCAGTCACTATCGACCGTACGTTGCCTGGCTTGCCAGTCGCGATACGCATCACTGGCCCGCGATGTATCCACTGGAGGTGGTTCGCCCACGGTATAGGACTGAACGATCTCATCATCGAGACTGACTTCGAGAGTATGCGGAACATTAAATGTTGCGAGTCGACCACCGGCATTTCGCGCCAGCAACACCCTCACGACGTATTCCCCGTCCTGTGGAAAGTTGTACTGAAAGGTTGCTCCACCCCGCGTGCCGAACGGCATGCCCTCGACCCAATCATCTTGTGAGAGATCATTGGCCACACGAAACGTTTCCGTAGTGGCCGACGGCGCCGGTCTGCCCACCGCAATCCGACTAATTTTTCGCGCCGCGCCCAAGTACCGTTCGAGTAGCGTCGGGGAGATACCGAGCACTCCCGCGATGTTGTCGAATCCGTAGCTGCCGCCGTCGGCCGGGAGCAGCTCGGCGACATCAACCTCCAGCGCCAGCAGATCTCGAACCGCGTTGTGATATTCGGTGCGGTTGAGCCGGTGAAACGCCTCGGTCCGTCCAGGATTGAGGTTGGCGGCTGCCACCTGATCGAGCTCGGACTCCAACCAGGTAATGAACCGCTCGTAGGTCGCGGTATCGGGCCTAGGGCGAGACAAGGGCGGCATACCGCCGGCTCGCAGCTTCCGGACGACCGTTTCCCAGACAGCGGGCTCGTCGCCGACCCTGGTCACGTCGTGCGAGTCGAGCGTCAGCCCGGCGGTGCGACGTTGATCGTTGTGACAGGTGACGCAATAGCGGTCGAGCAGCGCCTGCTGCCAGGAGTCGGACAGGGGGAGCTGGGGTTGAGAGGCGGTCTGCGGACCGGCAGCATCCAGCCGGGGCGAGCCCGCGACGAGCGCGGCCAGGGCGCCGAGCGTCAGAAGAAGCAGTGTGCGCGGTCTAAGCATGCCCACTCTGTCGACCGTTAGTATCTGGGATTGCCCAGAGGGAGTCAATCGGGAGCGAGCGCTAGACATCCATACCGGCAGTATTCGACCCCTGTAAGGAATGGCCCAACGCAGCTCGGCGGGATGCAGCGCCGGTCGAATGCAGCTGGCCTCCAGCGATTCGCCGGGCGCGGCTAGATGCAACTCCCGGACGTCACCGTTCTCATCTACGCGCACCGGGAAGACGCCCCGAACACCGACGCTACGCGGCGTGGCTGAAGGCCCTGGCCGCATCACCCGAGCCGTTTGCGCGGTCCGAAGTCGTCCTTGCGGGTTTTCTCCGCATGGTCACGAACGCCAGGATCTGCGGTGGCGGCACCCGCGGGGCGCATGACCCGTGGGCGAACCCGCCTGCACTTCGTCATTCACTGCCGCTGCCCCCCCGCACGATCTCCACCACCGCGAGGGTCACGTCGTTCGGGATAGGGAAGCTCAGACTGTAGTGGACGAGCTTCCACCCCTCGTCGGTCCGCCGGAGCACACCGGTCCCGCGAACCCGGCCGTACGACTCGTTGTCCAGCTTCTCGTCGAACCAGGCTACGCGTCCGTCAGACGAAAAGAGCACGTTGCGGTCCCGGGGGACGTAGGTCCATCCCCGGCCCTCGGAGAAGCGCGTGTGCGCATAGGCACGAAACGCCGCGACCGGCCACCGCTCGTTGTCATCGGTGCCGAGAAAGACGCCGTCCGACGCGAAATGGCCGAAGTAGCGCTCCTCGTCAGCCGCCGCGGCGGCAGCGTGCCAGTCGTCGAGGACGGCCGCCACAGCCTCGACAGTTGGAGGGGCACTCGATGCGCCACATCCGGCGACAGCCAGCACCGCAGCGGTCAGAAGCAGCGCGCCGAGAAACCGGACGTCGTTCGGCATCTTCTCTCTCCTGTTCGATGCAGCTGATCCTCCCCCGCCCCCATTCTGCCTATCCTGTCCATTCCGGGGTCGAGATCTGCACCCGCACGCTGTCCGGGTCGGTCACGAACACGAAGTCGGAGCCCACGACGAACCCCTCGTCGATGCCTGCGGCCCGCAGCGCCTCGCCGGTCTGCTGAGGGTCGAACTCCTCGACGCCGATGTCAAAGTGATCGACCGTCCCCGGCTGATCGGACAGCAGGAACGAAATGAAGTTCCCGTTGGGGAGATCCACGACGTCAGGGCGCCCGGGAATCAAGCGCCGGGGCGGCAAGCTGAACAGCCGCCGATAGAAGTCGACCGAGCGGTCGACATCGGCCACCCGCAGGTTGACATGATTGATGTTGCGGCCGCGTAGCGCACCGCCGCTCGCTTGCCGCTCCCCTGGCGCCACGACAACGGCGAGGCCTTGCAGCAACTGACGCCGCGTCAGTGTTCCTTGCTCATACTGGGCGAGCAGTGTGTCCATCGTCTTCATCATGGTGGAGCGCTCCTCGTATCCGACCTGCCGTTCGCACGTATGTGCGCAGCACGTTAGTTCAACAGCTCGATCAGCGCAGAGGCGACCTCGTCCGGTCTGTGGGCAGGCAGATCGTGTCCCGCACCCTCGACGATGCGGCGCGCCACAAGAGCTGTGAACCTTGCCTGGTCGCCTGATGGATCCGCCGAGGGTCGGCCAAAACCGCTCTCCGCCCCGCGCAGCACGATGGCAGGAACGCGAATCGGCGGCCGTTGGGCCAGCTGGCGCTCCATCGCCAGAAAGCGCTCCTCGCCAGGAGCGTTCACGTGGCGGTGCCGGTAGGAATGGATGACGATATCGACGAAGTCCGGGTTGTCGAACGAGGGAGCCGAGCGGTCGAACGCCTCGTCGGTGTACTGCCACGCGGGGGACCAGGTGTCCCACAGATACCGGATGATGTCGCGTCGGTTCGCCTCCAGCCCCTGCCGGCCGCGCTCGGTGTTGAAGTACCACTGATACCAGAGCCGTGCCTCGCCGGCGGCCGTCCCAGGACGTCCCGGGGTCACGGTGTTCTGCACCGAATACCCGCCGATGGCCACCTGCGCGCGCACCCGGTCGGGGTGCAGGATGGCCGTGATGCACGCCGCCCGATTGCCCCAGTCGAACCCCGCCAGCGCGAACTGCTCCAGCCCGAGCGCGTCGGCAAAGTCGACGACGTCCTGAGCAATCGCGGCTTGCTCCGCCATGCGCGGAGCAGCGGGATCGCGAAACCGCGTCGGCCCGTAGCCACGAAGGTAGGGCACGAGCACCCGGTAGCCCGCGTCGACCAGGGGCGGAAGGGCCCCGTCCCAGGATCGAACATCGTAGGGAAACCCGTGCAGGAGGATGATGGGGTACCCTGCGTTGTCCCCGCTTTCTTCATAGCCAATGTCGAGCACCGCGGTCGGGATGATCCGCACATTCTGAGGGGCACGAGTCTGGGCTCGAGCGCTACCGACAGCTGGGGAGCGACCGGCCACCGCCGCAGCGCCCACGACACCCGCGCTCTTCAGAAAATCTCTTCGGCTCTGGGCCATGACGAGTCCTCCAGTTTCTCCCTCGGGAACTCCGTCGATTATAGGCACACCTCAGCGGCTCAGAGGCCGTAACGTAGTAAGCTATCCACCGAAACGGACAGGAGGCACTCGATGAGAGCTCGGCTTCTGACACAGGGTTGGCTGGTCGTTGTCACCGTGGTCACCGTCACATTGGCTAGCTGCGTGCCAGCTGCTGACGAGAGCGCGGTGCCAGTCCAGGAAGCTGCGCCCTCGGCCATGGCCTACACACCCCCAACCGTGCCCCCGGAGTCGCATGACCTGAACCAGGCCGACATCGAACGCCTGATGGAGGAGCTCTCGAACTGGGGGCGCTGGGGTCCGAGTGACGAACTGGGGGCGGCCAACCTCATCACGCCCGCCAAGCGGCTGGAGGCGATCGCGCTGGCCACCGAGGGCATCACCGTTTCGCTCGCTCACCGGCTCCTGACCGACGAAGCTGCTGACGTGCCACGGCCGTTCGAGCGCCGCATGCTGGGGCTCCCTGACCCGACGCGCGAACCCGTGTTCAGGGGTGGGGTCAGCGACAACTACAACATCAGCTACCACGGCTACTCGCACAGCCACATCGATTCCCTGTGCCACATCCTGTACAAGGGCCTGATGTACAACGGCGTGTCGCAGGAGACGATTACCGAGGAGGGCTGCTCCAACGCATCGATTGCCAGTCTACAGGCCGGCATCGTGACTCGTGGCGTGTTGATCGACATCCCACGCCTCAAAGGGGTGCCGTATCTCGAGCCCGGGACGCCGATCTACATGGAGGATCTCGAGGCCTGGGAAGAGATGGCGGGTGTCACGGTGCGACCTGGCGATGCTCTCTTCGTCCGCACCGGCCGCTGGGCCCGTCGCGCGGATGTCGGCCCGTG
The DNA here is from genome assembly GCA_015659035.1 of Acidobacteriota bacterium. Classification (GTDB taxonomy): domain Bacteria; phylum Acidobacteriota; class Vicinamibacteria; order Vicinamibacterales; family UBA8438; genus NP936. The sequence continues at coordinate 9,885 of DQNS01000108.1, forward strand.
GGCCGTCTCAGAGCAGACAGCCGGCCTCCACGCCTCGACGATGCCATGGATCAAGGCCCGCGACGTGTCTTTCCTCGGCAGCGATGGGGTGTCCGACGTCATACCGTCTCAGGTCGAGGAGGTTGGGCTGCCGGTGCACTTGCTGACGATCGTGGCGATGGGTGTGGACCTGTTCGACAACCAGGACCTGGAAGCGCTCGCCGAGACCGCCGCGCGGCTGAACCGATGGGAGTTCATGCTGGTGGCGGCCCCCCTGGCGGTTGAAGGCGGCACCGGCTCGCCGCTCAACGCGCTGGCCATCTTCTAGCAGCTGTTTAGAGCGAAACAGCTTCGACTTCTCTTGGACGCCCGCATGATTCAAAATGAGGGCCTTCCGACCAAGACTTGGTCAAAAGGCCCTCAGACACATAAGCAGCTCCCCCGACGGTCGACGGGAACGTGCCGTAAGGACGGAAGACAGCCCAAAGTCCGAAGTCGATGTGTGGCGCCTACCGCAGCGCGCTCTGACCGAAAGAGGCCTGGGGGGTATCGAACAACGTCCGGCCTCGGTTGCGAGCCCCGAGGTTTGACGAAGCGGTGCTAGAGGTCGGGACCGGCGAGACGCTGGTCAAGATTCGAGTCGACTGAAGCGTTACTCAGACGGGGCTGCGCCCCGAACCCCCCGCGAGCCGGCGTCGCCGAACTCTCGCATGTAGACCGTCGGGTCAGCGACGCAGCTCGCGACCCTGCAGCTCCAGCTCGCGCGCCCCGGCGAGAATACCGTAGAGTCCGATGTTGCCTTCGTGACACGCGTACTCGAACAGCGGTCCATCGGTCCGCCGGAA
>DQNS01000096.1 GCA_015659035.1 Acidobacteriota bacterium
CAAGCGGTACGAACGGACGCTGGTGCGGATCACCTCGGGGCGAGACGTCATCGAGGGGGTTAGCGCCGAGTTGGACCGCAAGTACGCGTTCGGGGGCGCGGAGAGCATCGAGTCGGGCGACACCTGGCTCTTTGAGCTTGCCCCCCGCTGATACTCCGCCTCCCCCGTCTCACTCCTCCCGCAGCGCCACCGACGGGTCTGGGAAAGCCCTTTGTCTGCTAGACTTCCCACGATCTCCAGAACCGGGTGCGTCGGGCAGCGCGGAGCGCGGGTCTAACGCAGCAGGGTGTCCACGTCCTGCGGCACACCTTCTGCTCGCACCTGTCAATGCGCGGTGCCCCGGTGGCGGCCATCCAGGCGCTAGCGGGCCACGCCGATCTCGCGACGACGCAGCGCTACATGCACCTGAGCCCCGCCGCGATGGAAGGCGCGATCAGGCTCCTCGATCAGCCGGTTTCGGATCTCGCGGGGGAGATATAGGGGAGACGGAAAAACCGAGATCGGTAAGTTGTTGACCAGTAAGAGCTTAAATGGTGGAGGCGGCGGGAGTCGAACCCGCGTCCGAAGATACGTCCCCGCGGGACTCTACATGCGTGTCCGCGCTTGGTGTTTCACCACCGGTGTGAAAGCGCGACCAAAATCACCCGTGGCTGAGCGCCGATAAATCTCACTACGACCCGTCGACGCGGCAGGTCGCGGCCAGCCTGCTGAATGACGTCCGTTCCCGCCCCGCAGGCAAAGACGGGAGGGACGTCGTCGCCTAATTAGGCGGCGAGAGCGAGTTGCGTATTCGCAGCTATGTTGTGTTCCATCGGATTTACGAGTCGATGGTGCTCGGCATGCATCCCGTGTTCGCCTATCTCCGTCGAAGCCGTGTCGCCCCCCCTTGAGGTTCGCTGGATCGTCCGAAGGCGGGTTTCCACGACCCGCCGCTACGATTCGGCTGTTTCGCAGCCGACACACCTATTATAGCGCGAACCACCCAGCCGGGATACTTGGCTGGCTAACCGGATCATATCGGCGTGCCCAACTCGTTGACCTGGCTGGACTTTCGGCACGGGCTGTGGCTTGACGGGGTTTCTGGACGACACACATAATGCGAGACAGCTATGGCGCTTGAAGAGAAGGTGCAGCGGTCTAGCGAGGAGCTGCTGGAGCGAATTCGCGAGCAGATCGAGCAGGAGGTCCGCGGGCTCGTCAGCGAGATGCTGACGATTGCGGCCAAGGAGCGGGCGACCGCGGCCGAGTTGGCGGCGGTGCCGGTGCTGTCGGCACCTGAGCCGACACCTGTCGAGTCACACACTGACGAGGTGCTGGGCCGTTTGCTCGACGGCGTGCGGCGGCTCGATAAGGCGTCGCGATTGACCGACGTCCTGAACACACTGGCCGAGCTGGCCGGCAACGAGACGCCGCGGGCGGCGGTGCTCACCGTGCAGGCCGACCGTGTGCGCGGGTGGCGGTTCGTCGGCTTCGGGCCGACGCTAGACGAAGACGAGGCCCGGCAGGTCGACCTGGCGTTTGGCGAGGCCGGCATCGTGGGTCGCGCGGTTGTGACCGGCGACGCGTGCTCGGTCGTGTCCGGTCCAAACGGGGTGCCGAGGGATGCCGAGCCGGCGTTCACGACGCTGCCGCTCGGGGTGCACGCCCTGGCCGTGCCGGTGCTGGTGGGCGGGCAGGTGATGGCCGTCGTCTATGGGGACGATGCCGAGCGGCGCCCCGCGGCGGCCTGGCGTGAATCGCTCGAGGTTCTGGCGCGCCATGCCGGACACTGTCTCGAAGCCTTGACGGCGCTGCGGGCCGCGCAGCTGGCGCTGCAGGACGTCGAGTCGTTCTTTCCCGAGAATGCCGGACCGACACTGCCGTTCGACGAGGGGGGCGTAGAGCGCCCGAAGCCTGAAGCCGATGAACCCTCACTCCGCCCCTCTCCTAGAGAGAGAGGGAGTTAGCCGGAGCGCCCAGGCTGCCGGCGTGCTGACCAACGGCAGCACTCAGCCCAAGGCTAGCAGCTAGACTCAGCCTCCGTTCAAGGAGTCCAGCCCCCGTGTAGCGGGGCTGTGAGAAAAGCTCGGCTAGCGAGGCGGAGCCTTGCTAGCCGGGACCCGAAGGCCCTGGCCGATCCGGATCATGGTGTTGTTGCCCATGCCGTTGGCCGACTGGATGGCGCGCACGCTCGTGCCGTGCCGCCCGGCAATCCGGCCCAGCGTATCCCCACTCGCAACCCGGTAGGTCAGGAAGGTCGGTTTTGGCGTCTCCGGCCGGACTTTCAGCGTCATCCCCGGCGTCAGCTCCTCATCCCACAGGCCGTTGTCGCGGATGATCCGCCACGGGGTCGACTTCAGCTTCTCGGCAACCTGCTTCAGGTCCTCACCCGCCTGGACCTGATGCTCGTTGAACTTGCCGGTCCACTCGAGCGGAATCCGCAGGAGCTGGCCGGCGGGCAGGGTCTGCAGACGCCAGAGGCCGTTGGCTTCGCGCAGGGTCTCCAGATCGACGTCCAGTACGAACGCCAGCCGCAGGTAGTTGTCGCCGTGCCTGGCCCGGTAGAGCAGGTGGTCGCCGTCGACAGTGAACAGATCGTCACGCGGGGACGGTGGGTACGCCATGAGCTGACCCGCGCGGAGCGCCCGGGTCGCGAGAAATGGGTTGTGCAGGCGCAGCTGCAGGATCGAGATGCCGAGACGCCTCGAGATCGACCACCAGTCGTCTCTCTCCTGCACCGGTTCGAGCCGAATGTCGAGCCCGTGATGTCGCACCGATGTGCCGTAGAGCTTCAGGACGTTGCGATAGTCGCTGATCTGTACGACATATTGCAGTGTCTCGAGATACATCGGCCGGCGCCGCGTGACCCGACTCGGACCGGTGTTGTAGGCGGCCAGTCCGTAGTCTTCACGGCCGAACCGCTTCACCTGCTGCGACAGGTACTTGATTCCCCCTTCGATGTTCGTGTCCACGCGAAGCGAACGGAACGTGGCCGGCATGATCTGGAAATAGCCGCTCGCGCCGTCGATCGACACGACCCTTCCGTTGCCGCCGGACTCGTGGATGACCACCGCACGCGCCAGATCCAGGTCGAGCTCGTATTGGTCGCTGAACGTCTTGATCTCCGCGTCGATCTCCATCACCTTCCGATACATCCCGAGGAGAGACGGGGAGAAGGCGGTGAGCGGCAGCAGCTGGTCGTCGCCGGCCGCCGTCTGCTGTCCGGCGACACTCGGCGTGGCGATGCAGCACACGCCCACAAGGAGGATGGCAACGAGAACGCTGGAACGCATCATCAGTTCATTCCTCCACCCGGGTCGGGACGGTCTGACGCGGAGCCTCGCTAGATGCGAAGAAGGCACCTGACACTCTTATAGCGTATAACCCTTGTTGTTTCAATTACTTGCATGCGAGTGTGAAAGCTGGACCATGTGGGATGCCGGCGGTGTCACGCCGGTGTGCCCGTATAATCACGCCAATGTCAAGACGCGGCGGGTCGCAGAAAGCCGCCCAGTTCACCGAATCGGTCATCCGCGAGATGACCCGCTTGTCCGACGAACATGGCGCGGTCAACCTCTCGCAGGGGTTCCCCGACTTTGCGGCGCCCGAGGCGGTGAAGACCGCGGCCCGCGATGCGATCGCGGCCGACATTAACCAGTACGCGGTCACCTGGGGCGCCCGGCCGCTGCGCGAAGCGGTGGCGCGCGAGTTTACCCGGCGATACGGTGTCGCCGTGGACCCGGACACGCAGGTGACCGTCTGTTGCGGTTCGACCGAGGCCATGATGTCCACCATGCTGGCGACCCTCGACCCGGGCGACGAGGTCGTGGTGTTCGAGCCGTTCTACGAGAACTACGGTCCGGACGCCATCCTGTCCGGCGCGGTGCCGCGCTACGTGACGCTGCACGAACCGGACTGGACCGTTGACCCGGATGCGCTGGCCGCCGCATTCAACGACCGGACCCGCGCCATCATCATCAACACTCCGAACAACCCGACCGGGAAGGTGTTCACGCGCGCAGAGCTCACGACGATTGCCGAGCTGTGCCGGCGATGGGACGTGCTGGCGATCACCGATGAAATCTACGAACACATCATCTATGACGGCTGCCGGCATGTGCCGATGGCGGCTATCGATGGCATGGCCGACCGAACGGTCACCCTCAACAGCCTGTCGAAGACCTATAGCGTCACGGGGTGGAGGGTCGGGTGGGCGATTGCGCCGCCCGGGCTGACCGGGGCGATTCGCAAGGTGCACGACTTTCTGACCGTCGGCGCGGCGGCGCCGCTGCAGGAGGCGGGGGCCGTCGCCTTGTCATTCCCGGAGACGTATTACGCGGAGCTCGCGGCCGGCTACCAGCGGCGCCGGGACATGCTGCTGGCGCTGCTCGAGCCGCGGGGGTTTGTCTGTTTCACGCCACGTGGCGCCTACTACGTCATGACCGACATCGGCGGGTTCGGGTTCGCCGACGATGTCGAGTTCTCGCGCTATCTCGTTCAGGAGGTCGGCGTGGCTGTGGTGCCGGGCAGCAGCTTCTACCACGATCCGGCGCTGGGGCGTACGAAAGTGCGGTTCACGTTCTGCAAGCGGGACGAGACGCTACAGGAGGCCGGACGCCGGTTGCAGGCGGTCGCTGCGCGGGCCGCTGCGGGGTAAGTCCCGGTCCCGATGTGGCAGGCGCCTGAAGACGGCGAAGCCCTCCGGCTCCTCCTGCCTCCTGCCTCCTGCCTCCTGTTTCCTGTAGAGCGTCAGAATCTCAACAGCGCGCCCACATACATCCCTTCGAGCCGTAAATCGACCGATTCCGTCTCGAAGAAACCACTCATGTCGAGCGACCGATAGCCGATCTGCACACCGATCTTCTCGGTGAAGTTCAGCGTCCCGTAGACATCGAAGTCGATATACTCACCGCCATAGCTCTGGTCGACGCTCTCCGGCAGCCGGAAGCCGGTGATCTCGGCTGTGATGCCGAGGACGCGGACCGGGTAGATTCGCATCACGGCGCCGAGCGCTGGAATCGGCGCTCGCGCGCGTGCGAATTCCCGCCCGAACTGCGTGTCGAGCGAGGCTTCAACCTCGGTGTACTTCGCCTCGACGATGAGCCCGAAGTACCCGTGGGAGCGGTGCACGATGTCGTACTCGTATCCGAGTCGCCAGGTGTTCCAGGTGATCGTCGAGTTGACCGAGACGCCGACGTCGTACGCGATGCCGCGGAAGACCAGCCGACGCCCGACCACCGATTGGGCCGAATAGCGAATCGGCACGTAGTCAATCCGGAAGCGGTGCTTCCGTCCCGGGCGGAGCCGCACCCGTACCTCGCTGAATCGTTTCGCCGCGATGCCCAGGTCGCTCGTGAAGTTGATGTCAGTGCCGGCGATCCCGAACGCCTCGCTGGAGATCGTGAGGCTGGGTGTCGGGTTCCACATCCCCCCAAGGATCTCCACGTGGTAGGCCTCGCCGATCGGCAGGTCCGAGGGCGGGCGGAAGAACTGGGCCTCGGCGGGTGACGCCAGGGTCAGCAACGTGGCCAGGCAGCCAGCGGCGATGACGGCGCGCTGTGTGTGGATCATGGTCTCTCGATGATGCGCAAAGGAGTCAGAAGTCAGTCAGCAGTCTGGAGAAGCATAGGTCGTACCAACCGCTCGACCGTTGGACCCATCCGCCGGGACCGACCGGCCACGGCGCACCCTACGACAGCCCTATCGACCCGTGTGTTCCCGCACTATAGGGATGACAGCCTCGTAACTCCACCCTCGGAACTGTTAGTCTCGGAGGAGACAGGAGACAGGAGACAGGAGGACAATCGGAGGGCTTCGCCAGCAATATTCAGGATCTCTCAGATTTCCCGAGCTGTAGGCGCACAGCCGGGAGACGCGATGACCGAGGACGAGCGCTTCTAGATAGCGGCGTAGCCCACCCGCTTCCTCCTGCCTCCTGACTCCTGCCTCCGCCTGCTCCCATGTCCCCGTTCGCCCAGCTCGTCCCCCATGTGCTCAGGTTTCGCCGCCAGTTCGCGGTCGGTCTGCTGTATCTCGTCCTGACCACCGCATTGTCGCTGGCAGGGCCCTGGGTCCTGCGCTACGCCATCGACGATCTGACGGCGCACGTGACCCGTGGCAAGCTCGGGCTCTACGCGGGCCTGCTGCTGGGCCTCGCGCTCGTGGGCGGGGTCTTCCGCTTTCTGGTCCGGCGGATCATCGTCGGGGCGTCCCGCGACTTCGAGTACGACCTGCGGAACACGTTCTTCGCGCGGGTGCAGCGGTTGCCGCTGGCCTATTTCCACGCCCACCGCACCGGCGACCTGATGTCTCGCGCAACCAACGACCTGAACGCGGTGCGCATGATGGTCGGGCCCGCCATCATGTACATGGCCAGCACCGCCATGATGTTCGTCGTGTCGGTCGCGTTGATGCTGTCGATCGACCCCGTGTTGACCCTGGTCGCGTTGCTGCCGTTGCCGCTCGTCTCGGTCACGGTCAAGACCTTCGGCAGCGCGATCTACCGCCAGTCGGAGCGGATCCAGGCGCAGCTGGCCACCCTGAGCGCGGTGGTGCAGGAATCGCTCGCCGGTGTCCGTGTGGTGCGGGCCTATTGCCGCGAGGCGGTGGAGACCGAGCGGTTCCGGCGCGAGAACCGCGAGTATCTGGAGCGCAACGCCGTCCTCATCCGGTTGCAGGCGTTCTTCTATCCGAGTCTAGCGTTCATTCTTGGGCTGGCCGGTGTGCTGGTGTTGTGGCTGGGCGCCCGGCATGTCATCGAGGGGCGGATCACCGTCGGGCAGTTCGTCGCCTTCAACGCGTATCTCGTGATGCTGAGCTGGCCGATGATCGCGTTCGGGTTCGTCACGAACCTCTTCCAGCGGGGGCTGGCCGCCTGGAAGCGGATGCTGGACGTGATGAATGCTGAGCCGGCGATGCGGGACCGGCATCGGGTGGAGCCATCCCACCCGATTCGGGGGCGGCTCGAGTTTCGCGATTTATCGTTCGCCTACAACGGGCGCCGGGTGCTCGAGGGGGTGTCGGCGCGGGTCGAGCCGGGACAAATCCTGGCGCTGGTGGGACCGACCGGGTCCGGCAAGTCGACGCTGCTCTCGTTGCTGCCACGGCTCTTCGACCCGCCGCCTGGCACGGTGTTCATCGACGATGTCGACATCCTCGATCTGCCGGTGTCGACGCTGCGGCGCGCGATCGGGATGGTGCCGCAGGAGCCGTTTCTCTTTTCCGACACCATCGCCGAGAACGTGCTGTTCGGCGTCGATGGCGACGATGGCGACATTGGCCGGGATCCCGCGCGTCTGGCCCACGAGGCGATGGCGATCGCCCGGCTCGACAAGGACCTGGCCGGCTTCCCCGACGGTGCCGACACCCCGGTCGGCGAGCGGGGGGTCACCCTGTCGGGCGGCCAGAAGCAGCGGGCGGCGCTGGCGCGCGCGATCATCGCCAACCCGCGCATTCTCCTGCTGGACGACGCGCTGTCGGCGGTCGATGCCTACACCGAGGACGAGATCCTGACACGGCTCCAGGAGGTCATGCGCGGGCGCACGTCCCTCATCGTTTCGCACCGGATTTCGACCGTGCGCCGCGCAGATCTGATCTTGGTGCTCGACCACGGCCGGGTCGTGGAGCGCGGCACGCACGACGAGCTGCTCGCCCGGGAGGGCATGTATGCCCGGCTCTATCGGAAGCAGTTGCTCGAGCTGGAGCTGGAGGCGTTATGACCCGGCGAATGAGACGGCCAGCGACGGCGCACGACGACGAGGCGCTCGGTAAGGCCTACGACGCGCGGCTGATGCGCCGACTGCTGGGCTTCATGCGTCCGCATCGGGTGGCGATCGGCTGGACGGTGGTTGCCATCATCGGCCTCTCGGTCCTGCAACTCGCGCCGCCGTATCTCACCAAGGTGGCGATCGATGCGCACATCACCACCGGCGAGCTCGACGGTCTCGACACGCTGGCGTTTCTGTTTCTGGGTGTTCTGGTGCTCTCCTATGTGCTCGAGTACGTCCAAACCTACACGCTACAGGTGACCGGGCAGCGCATCATCTTCGATCTCCGGATGCGTATCCAGGAGCATCTCCAGCGTCTCGACGTGGCCTTCTACGACCGGAATCCGGTCGGCCGCCTGATGACGCGGGTGACCACCGACGTCGACGCGCTGAACGACCTGTTCGCCTCGGGGGTCGTGTCGGCCTTCCGCGACATCTTCATGCTCGGCGGCATCGCAATCGTGCTGGTCGTCATGGACTGGCGGCTGGCGATCGTCGCGTTGTCGGTCCTGCCGCTGATCGCGCTGGTGACCCAGTGGTTCCGCCGCAACGCGCGGCACTCCTATCGGCAGGTGCGCGGCTGGATCGCGCGGATCAACGCGTTCCTGCAAGAGAACATCACCGGGATGGCCACGGTGCAGCTCTTCCGCCGGGAGGCGCTGCATTTCGACCGGTTCGACGCGATCAACCAAGGCCACAGGGACGCCAACATCGCGTCCATTTTTTATTACGCCGTGTTCTATCCAGCGGTCGAGGTCCTCGGCGCGCTGGCGATCGCCGCGATCGTCTGGTTCGGCGGCGGGTGGACGTTGCAGGGCACCTTGGAGCTCGGGTCGCTCGTGGCATTTGTGTTGTACTCGCAGCGATTCTTCCGGCCGATCAGCGATCTGTCCGAGAAGTTCAACCTGCTGCAGGCCGCGATGGCCTCGTCGGAGCGGATCTTCGCCCTGCTCGACACCCCGGTCTCGATCGAGAGCCCGACGAGTCGAACGCCGTCGGACTGTCACCACGGGCTGCCAGCCGGGCCCGGGCACATTCGCTTCGAGCACGTGTGGTTCGCCTATCGGGACGACGAGTACGTGCTCGAGGACGTGACGTTCGATGTGGCGCCGGGTCAGCGGGTCGGCGTGGTCGGTGCCACCGGGGCGGGGAAGACCACGCTGATTAACCTGCTGATGCGGTTCTACGACGTCAATCGCGGGCGGATCACCATCGACGGGGTGGACATCCGCGAGCGGTCGCTCACGGCGCTGCGGTCCCGGTTCGGGCTCGTGCTGCAGGATGGCTATCTGTTCTCGGGCACGGTGGCCGACAACATCCGGCTTGGCAGCGACGCCATCTCCGACGCCGCCGTGCGTCGCGCGGCGGCCGCCGTCCACGCCGACCGGTTCATCGCGTCACTTCCGGACGGCTTCGACAGCCCAGTGGCGGAGCGTGGTGCGACTTTCTCGGTCGGTCAGCGCCAGCTGCTCTCGTTCGCGCGTGCACTGGCGCACCAGCCATCGGTGCTGGTTCTCGACGAGGCCACCTCGAGCATCGATACCGATACCGAGCAGCTGATTCAGGACGCCTTGCGCGTGCTGATGTCCGGTCGAACCACGATCGCCATCGCCCACCGGTTGTCCACCGTCCAGGATATGGACGCCATTCTGGTCTTCCACAAGGGCCGGCTCCGCGAGACCGGCAGTCATCAGGAGCTGCTCGCGCAGCGTGGGCTGTATTTCACCCTGTATCAGCTCCAGTACCGCGACCAGGAAGCCGCCTTGGCCGAGGCTAGGTGGCCCGTGTCATAAATACGCCCGCATTCGGCCGCCGATGCATCCCGTCCCCCTACGTTGCTCGTTGGTCGAATACTGCCGGTATGCTCCCTCCGCGCGCCTTGGTGGACGGGCGCCTCGACGCCCTCGGTGCCTGGCCGTATTCGTGACACGGACCACTAGGCGGCCAAGGCCGGCGTCGCAAGACGTGTAGCGGAAGGGACGTAGAAGGGGCAAGAATCGATGCCAGCGAAGCCCTCAAGCTTCTCCTGTCTCCTGTCTCCTGCCTCCTGCCTCCTGGGTCTTGAAGTGTTCGTATCCTGCGGGTAGCGCCCGGTCGCCTTCCCTGGTGCGGAGGACCAGCGCCCTGTCCTTCGTCAGCTCGCCGATGTGGGTGATCGGGACCCCGCGTGCGAGACGGGTGACGGCCGCGAAGCGCCGGCGGTGCGCGCGGGACACGGCGACGAGCAGCTCGTAGTCGTCGCCACCGGCGACGGCGGCGTCGAGCGGCGCGAGTCCCTGGGTTTCGAACCATCGGCGAGCGCCCTCGTCGATCGGCACCGCTGCTCCGTCGATGACCGCGCCGACGCCACACGCCTGCGTGAGGTGCCGGAGACCGTCAGCGAGGCCGTCGCTCAGGTCGATCGCGGCGTGCGCCGCGCGATTACGTCCCAGCAACGTCCCGATCCGGACGCGCGGCTCCGGACGCCGGTAGTGCTCGACACAGCCGGCCAGGTCGCCGTCTCCCTCCGCCGGGCCGGCTGGGTCCCGTAACAGGCAGGCGAGTCCGGCGGCGGCGCCGCCGAGCGTGCCGGTCACCCACAGCTCGTCGCCGGGCCGACCGCCGGTGCGTGTCAGCACGTGTCGGCGTCTGAGGGCACCGATCGCCGTCATCCCCAGCACCAGCGGACCGCTCGACCGGGTGATGTTGCCGCCGACCAGTGCGACCTGATGCCGACCGGCCAGCGTCAGCATGCCGTCGACCAGCATGTCCAGGTCGGCTGCCGCCATCGTTGCCGGGAGCACCAGCGAGAGCACCACGCACCGCGGTGTCGCGCCCATCGCGGCGAGATCGCTCAGGTTGACCGCGAGGGTCTTGTGTCCCAGGTCGGCCGCCGAGACGAAGGATCGCTCGAAATGGATCCCCTCGACGAGCGTGTCGGTGGTCACGACGTCGAGCGTGCCGCGCGCCGGTTCGATGACCGCCGCATCGTCGCCGATACCGGTCGTGACCCAGCCGGGTGCCGGCGGCACGCGGTGGCGGATCCGGTCAATGAGCGCGATTTCGCCGAGGTCGCCGATCGTGACACCGTCGGCCAGCGTGCTAGACATGTCCGAAGGTGAGATCGTCACGTTTCACTCAGGCTTCTCGTTGCTCAGCGGGCGTAATCCACCGCCCGTGTCTCGCGGATCACCGTGACCTTGATCTGGCCCGGGTACTGGAGCTCGTTCTCGATCCGCTTCGCGATGTCCTTCGACAGCCAGACCGCCTCTTCGTCGCTGATCGTCTCGCTCTCGACCATGATGCGGATCTCGCGTCCGGCCTGCAGCGCGAACGCCTTCGAGACGCCCTTGAAGGAGTCGGCGATCCCCTCCAGTTTTTCCAGACGCTTGATGTAGGACGCGAGGATGTCCCGCCGGGCACCCGGTCTGGCGGCCGAAATCGCGTCGGCGGCCTGCACGAGCATCGACTCGAGTGACGGCCAGTCGATGTCCATGTGGTGTGCCGCCATCGCGTCGATCACCGCCTCGCTTTCGCCGTGTTGCCGGAGGAAGTCGATGCCGAGGGTCAGGTGAGTGCCCTGTAGGTTGCGGTCGATCGCCTTGCCGATGTCGTGCACGAACGCCGCCCGGATCGTGGTGTGGGCGTCGAGTCCGAGCTCCTTCGCCATGATTCCGGCCAGGTACGCGACCTCCTTGGAGTGGTTCAACACGTTCTGCCCGTAGCTGGTGCGGAACTTCAGGCGCCCCATCAGCTTGTGGATGTCGGTGTGCATGTCGAACAGCCCGAGCTCAAAGGCGGCCGCCTCGCCTTCCTTGAGGACGAGCTCGTCGAGCTCTGTCTTGACCCTCTCGACCACCTCCTCGATCCGTGCCGGGTGGATCCGCCCGTCGGCGACCAGCCGCTCGATCGCCTGCTTGGCAATCTCGCGGCGGAACGGGTCAAAGCTCGAGAGGATGACGGCGCCGGGAGTGTCGTCGACGATCAGCTCAACCCCGGTAGCCTGTTCGAGCGCCCGGATGTTGCGGCCCTCACGGCCGATGATCCGCCCCTTCAGGTCGTCGCTGGGCAGGTCGACCACCGACACGGTCGTCTCGATCGCATGCTCCGGGGCGCTGCGCTGGATGGCCTGGGTGATGATCTGCTTGGCCTTCTCGGCGGCCGTTTCGCGCGCCTCGGCTTCGAGGCGCTTGACGAGGTTCGCCGCGTCACGTCGGGCGTCCTGTTCGATCTGCTTGATGACGAGCTCTTTGGCCGCGTCGGCCGTCAGTCCGGAGACCCGCTGCAGGGCCTGTTGCTGCTCGCGCGTCAGTTCCTCGTAGCGCCGCATCTCCTCCCCGAGCGACCGCTCTCGCTCGGCGGCCTGTCGCTCCCGTTCGCGCAGCGTGACGTCGATCTGCTTCGCCTCGCGGTCGTGCTCCGTCAACTCCTGTGTCTTCCGGTCGAGCTGTCGCTCGATGGACTCCAGCTCTTGCCGGCGCTCCCGGGTCTGCTGCTCGCTGTCCTGCAACAGCGCTTGCGCCCGCTCCTTGGCGGCGAGCTCCGCTTCCTTGCGCAGGGTCTCCGCGTTTCGTTCGGCGTCGCGGATCAGCCGCGACGCCTCCTCCTGGGCGCGACCGATCGTGTGCGCCGCGGTCCGTTTCCGGGTGGCGACCCAGATGGCGAAGACCGTCGCAGTCGTGACGAACGCGGCGATGGCGGGCCAGAAGATGGTGGTATCCATGCGTGTTCCTTTCGGAACCCGCGGCTGGAATGGCCGGGGCTCGGCGGGCGGCGGCAGACAGCCGGCGCGCGACGGGCACCCCTCGACGGGAGGCACCGGTTCGACGGCTCTGGGGCGGTCAGCGACGAGCCGGCGAACGGCGACGCCTGGGGAGGGAAGATGAAAAGCCCCGCATTGCCGTGTGGGGAGGTCGAATGAACCTGCTTAAAGCAGGTGGAGCCGCTCTGTGTTGAACCAGTTTCGCTTCAGGCTACCTCACGCGGAGGCGTGCACACCACGAAACATCGCAGCTCTCTTGAGTATAGCGTTGGCTCAAACGGGCCTCCGGAGCCATCACAAACACTGCAGGGAACTCGTTATCCATATGGCCGTCAAACTACCAGCCGACAAACGCGGCAAAGCATGACTGCCTGTGTCCATACCGCTCACGAACCTCCATCTTAGAACGAACCCGGGCGGGGAGCAAGTCGCGGGTTTACCTGAACTGTTCGAGGGCCCGGTCGACGATCTGTTCGATCTCGGTGGCCCGTTTCTGCAGGTCGTCCCCGAGATGTGTTCCGGTGTCCCGCGCGCGGAAGTACTCGTCGGCGATGTTGAGGGCGGCCAGCACCGCGATCCGGATCGTGTCTCCGCCGGTAGAGAGTTCCGTCGCCGACTGGATCTTCTCGTCGACATAGGTGGCCAGATGGGTGATGTACTCGATGTCGAGCGCACTCCGGATCGGATAGCGCTGGCCCATGATCTCGACGGTCACGATGCGCGACGGGTCATCTGCCACTGGTGCGCTTCTCCGTGTCTCGAAGGTGTGGGCTGGGCCGTGAAATCTCTCCCCGCCTCGCCCAGGCTTCGGCGAGCCCGCCATAGCCTTAGCAAAGGCGGGCTGTCTGCTTCGGGCGGCTTCCTAAAGACTCAGTCCCTCGAGTTGCTCGAGCATGTCGGTGACCCGCGCGCGAATCTGGTCGCGCTCCGTCCGGAGGCTCTGCGCCTGGGCGCCCTGACCCTCGGCGGTGGCCAGTTGGGTACGCAGGGCGTCGACCTCGCCGGACAGTCGGACGTTGTCCTCTGCCGTGCGGGTGAGCTCGGCACGGGTGCGTTCGAGCAAGCCGATCAAGGACTGAACCTTGTCCGCCAGCCGGTCGATCGGCTCGAGACTGACGGATGACGCCGGCTTCACCATGTAACGGCTCTTAGTGCTATCTCAGCTTCGCCTGATGGTTCCGCGCGAGCGCCCGAACGACGTCGTCGGTCACCGACTGCACCTCGGTGTCGGTGAGCGTCCGATCCGGCGCGCGGAACGTCAGACGTATCGACAGGCTCACGGCTCCCTCGGCGATGCCGGCGCCCACGTATCGGTCGAATTCCTTGATGCTGACCAAGGCCGGTCCGGCCGCCGCCCGGATCGTGTCACGAACCCGCACGGCAGGCAAGACGTCGTCGATTTCGATCGAGAGATCCCGCGTAATCGAGGGATAGCGTGGCACCGGGGTCGCCCGCAGGTGGTCGAATGCGCCGGTCGTCAGCAGCCGCAGGTCGAGCTCGGCTACGTAGACCGCGTCGGATCCGGTCAGCCCTCGCGCGTGCGCGAACCCCGGGTCGAGCTGACCGACCGTGCCCAACACCGTCGTCGCGTCGGCGACCCTCAGCCGCACGCACGCCGTTCGCCCCGGAACCAGGTGACCGGCCGTGCCGGGCTCGAACGTGGCGACGCCGCCGAACCCCTCACACAGCCGCACGAGCACACCGGTCAGATCGAAGAGGTCCGTCTTCCGCTCGGGGCCGCTCCAGTGGCAGGCGACCGCGTCGCCGGTCATCGCCAGCGCCAGCGCCGGGGTCTCCCCGTCGCGGTGACAAAAACGGCTGCCAACCTCGAAGAGCCGGATGTCCTGCCGCTCGCGTCTCCGGTTGTGGATCAGCGAGTCGACCAGACCCGGCAGCAGCGATGGCCGGAGCACGGCGCCTTTCTCCGACAGCGGGTTCCGCAGCGTCACGATGTCCTCTGCGTTCGCGTGGATCGCCAACGCCGGCTCGCGTTCGATGAAGCCGTAGGTGATGGCTTCCGAAAAGCCGCACCCGGTCAGCAACTGCCGGACCAGGTGATCGCGCGCTCGCCAGGGCCCGGATGGCCGGGCCGGCTCGGTTGGCGCCGGGTAGGTGGTCGGCAGCGTGTCGTAGCCGTGGTGCCGCGCGACCTCCTCGATGAGGTCCTCTTCACGGCTCACGTCCACGCGGAACGTCGGGACCGTGACGCGCCAGACCGGCGGGTCGGTTGCCGGTTCCAGCTGCGGGTCGAATCCGAGGCGGGTCAGGGTCGGCGCCACGAACGCCGCGTCGATCGTCTGGCCCAGCAGATGACCGATGCGATGATGCCGGAGCCGCACGACGATCGGCGCCGGGGGTGTTGGGTACCGGTCGACGACCGGCCCGCGGGGCTGTCCGGCCCCGATGGTGGCCAGCAGCTGGCGCGCGCGCGCTATCGCCCTCACCGGGGCCTCGACATCCGCGCCGCGTTCGAAGCGATACGACGCGTCGGTCGCGAGACCGATCCGCTTGCCGGTGCGGCGCACCGCGATCGGGTTGAAATACGCCGCCTCCAGCACGATCGTCCGGGTCGTGCTGCTGACCTCCGAGTCGGCGCCGCCCATCACGCCGGCCACCGCCTGCGCCCGTTCGGCGTCGGCGATCACCAGCATCTCCGACTCGAGCTGTCGCTGCACGCCGTCGAGGGTCCGGATCGTTTCCCCGGCTCGCGCACGTCGCACCCGGATTTCGGGGCCGGCGAGCCGGTCGAGGTCGAACGCGTGCATCGGGTGGCCGAGTTCGAGCATGACGTAGTTGGTCACGTCAACCACGTTGTTGATCGGCCGGACGTCGGCCGCCTCGAGTCGTGCCGCCAGCCAGCGCGGCGATGGCCCGACCTCGACATCCACCAGCGCTCCGGCATAGCGCGGGCACAGGTCGACGTCGGCATCGTCTATCGTCACGGCGATCGGGTCCCGCTGGTCGTCGTCGTCGTCCGACCACAGTTCTGGCATCCGCAGGTCTGTGCCATACACGGTGCCGACCTCGCGCGCGATGCCGAGCACCGACAGACAGTCCGGGCGGTTGGTCGTGATCTCGAGATCGAGCACGGCGTCGGGCGGTTCGTTGCCGCCGGCTGGGCCGGCCTGGCTGGTCGGGTTGGCTGGGCCGGCTGGCCAGGGCTCGACCGCGCCGACCTCGAACCCGCGCATCGTCAGCAGGCCAGCCAGCTCGTCGATATTGACCGGGCTGCCAGCGCCGACCGGCAGGGTGACGAGCTCTCGCAACCAGGAGACCAGGATTCTCAATGGGGAAACTGCTCCAACAGCCGCAGGTCGTTGTCGTAGAAGAGGCGGATGTCGTCCACCCGATGCTTGAGCAGGGCGACCCGGTCGATGCCGAGACCGAAGGCCCATCCGGTGTAGCGCTCCGGATCGTAGCCGACCGCTTCGAATACGGCAGGGTGCACCATGCCACAGCCGAGGATCTCGAGCCAGCCGGTCTTCTTGCACACCGGGCAGCCGGTGCCGTCACAGAACACGCAACTGATAAAGACCTCGGCGCTCGGCTCGGTGTAGGGGAAGAAGCTGGGCCGGAACATGACCCGGATGTCGGCGTCGAAGAAGGCCTGCAGGAAGGTGATGAGCGTGCCCTTCAGGTCGGCCATCGTGATCCCCTCGTCGACCAGCAACCCCTCGACCTGCACGAACATCGGCGAGTGGGTGAGGTCGGGGGTGTCACGGCGGTACACCACCCCGGGCGCGATGATCCGGACCGGCGGCTGATGTGTCTCCATGTAACGAATCTGCATGCCCGAGGTGTGCGTGCGCAGCAGTGTGGCTGGATGCGTGGACGGCGTCCCGCCGGCGCCCGGCATCGGTCGGTCCAGATAAAACGTGTCTTGCATGTCACGCGCGGGGTGGTCCGGCGGCATGTTGAGCGCTTCGAAGTTGTGGTAGTCGTCTTCCACCTGCGGGCCCTGGAGGATCTCGAACCCCATGGCCCCGAAGATCGACTCGACTTGCTCGCGGATCAAGGTGAGGGGGTGACGCCGTCCGAACGGCGTCTCGCGTCCCGGCAGGGTGACGTCCACGCCCCCGGCCGGCCGGGCTGACGCCTGCAGCGTCTTCCGCCGGTTCGCGAGCGCCTGCTCGATCGTGCGTTTCAGCGCGTTGGCGGCCTTGCCGAGCGCGGGTCGGTCCGCGGGGGGTGCGCCGGCCATCGACTGCATCAGCGCCGCCAGTGCGCCCTGTTTTCGCCCGAGATACCGGTCCCGCACCGTCTGCAGGTTCTGATCGCTGACCACCTCCTCCAGATCGGCCTGGAACGCGGTGCGGATGGCGTCGATGTCGGTCGGGGGGGGCATGGGCTCGGGCCAAGTACTGGCAGCTCAGACGTCCGGTCGGAGGACATCGCCGGTCGAGCGCCGGGGTATCGAGAGCAAGAGAAGACCGGCGAGACCTGAGACAGATCTTCCGATCTCTAGCAGATTGCTGAAGAACACGGCGAAGCCCACCGGCTTCTCCTGTCTCCTGTGAGCACGCGCTCTTAGGCTGCCGCGGCTGCCCGCGCGTCCTTGGCCTGGGCGGCCAGGTGGGCAAAGGCGGTGGGCTCGGTCGCGGCCAGCTGGGCGAGGCTCTTGCGGTCGAGCGTGACACCGGCGGCCGACAAACCGTTCATGAACTGGCTGTAGCTCAACCCGTGCTGCCGCGCGCCCGCGTTGATCCGCACGATCCAGAGACGCCGGAAGTCACGCTTCCTCAGGCGCCGACCGACATAGGCGTATTCCAGTGCCTTGTCGGCGGCCTCCTTTGCCGCGCGATACAGCTTGCTCTTGGTGGCGTAGAACCCTTTGGTACGGGCCAGCGCCTTCTTGCGTTTCGCGCGTCGGACCGACCCGCGGGTGACTCGAGGCATGAGAAAACTCCCTGTTGCTCTCTAGTAGTCAGAAGTCAGAAGTCAGGAGGCAGAATCAAGCTGGTTGGCTTCGCCGGCATCAAGAAATGTTGGCGTTAGCCCACAGGTTCTCTTCTGACTTCTACCTCCTGACTTCTGATGTTATCGCGTCATCCGTTCGGCAACATCCGCTGGACCCGCCGTGCGTCCGCCGAGGAGATCTCGGTTTGCTGGCGCAGACCGCGCTTTCGCTTGGTCGACTTGCTGGTCAGGATGTGCTGTTTGTTGGATTTGCTCCGTATGACCTTGCCGCTGGCCGTCGTCTTGAAGCGCTTGGCGGCCCCGCGGTGGGTCTTCATCTTCGGCATGTCAACAATCTCCCCGAAATTACGACAGAAGCACCGAAACCCTTAGACGCCCTTCACTCCGCTCATCCTGAGCAGAGCCTCAGAGTGCCGTTGTCGAAGGACTGACTCCTGCCTTCTTGGGACTTTCGCGTTATCCCCCCTGCCCCTTCTTGGCGCCGCCGACGCCGGACAGGATGATGTGCATCTGGTTACCTTGCTTGCTGGGGCGCGTCTCGGCGATGGCGATACCCTCCAGGTCCTCCACGAGCCGCTCGAGGATGCGGCGCCCGATGTCCGGATGCGCCATCTCGCGACCGCGGAAGAAGACCGTGGCCTTCACCTTGTCGCCTTCGCCCACGATGCGTTCGATGTGCCGCTTCTTGAAGTTGTAGTCGTGCTCGTCCACCTTCGGGCGGAACTTGATCTCCTTGAGCTCGATCGACTTCTGATTCCTGCGGGCCTCCCGGGTGCGTTTCTGCTCCTGGTAGTGGTATCGCCCGTAGTCCATGATGCGGCACACGGGCGGTGTCGCCGTCGGCGAGATCTCGACCAGGTCGAGACCCTGCTCCCTGGCGGTCACAAGCGCCTGGTGAGGCGACATGATGCCGAGCTGTTCGCCCGCGTCGTCGATGACGCGTATTTCCCGCGCCCGGATCCGCTCGTTCGTGCGCGTCCGCACCTCGCGGCGTTGACCTCGAAAAAAAGCGATAGTGCCCCCCCTTGCGAGTGTCGGCCCGCCCTCAGGACCGCGAACTCATTCCTAACCGGACCCTGGCTCTCGAAATGATACTCCAGCGTCTCCCTCTTCCTTCGGGAGAGGCCCGCGTCTAGCCGCTGACTGCTAGCTCCGCTGCTGAACCTCGGCGAGGGCGCTGGTGATGAAGTCGTCCACCGAGCGTGCCCCCTGGTCGCCGTCGGTCCGGTGCCGCACGGCAACGGCATCGTCGACCGCCTCGCGGTCGCCGGTGACCAGCATGTACGGGATCTTCCGTATCTGCGCCTCACGGATCTTATACCCCATTTTTTCCTGTCGGGCGTCCACCTCGACCCGCAGCCCCGCCTCGCGCAGCCGTGTCGCGACCGTTTCCGCGTAGTCGGCGTGCCGGTCGGCGATCGGCACGATGATGGTCTGCACCGGCGCCAGCCACAGTGGAAACGCACCGGCGTAGTGCTCGATCAGCAGCGCGATGAACCGTTCGAAGCTCCCAAAGATCGCCCGGTGGATGACGACCGGGCGGTGCTCGGCGTTGTCGGCGCCGATGTACTTGAGCTGAAACCGCTCCGGGATCTGGTAGTCGAGCTGGATCGTAGCGCACTGCCACTTGCGGCCGATAGCGTCGATGATGTGAAAGTCGATTTTGGGACCGTAGAAGTTCCCCTCGCCCGCGGCGATGACATAGGGCTGGCCGGACGCATCGAGTGCCTGCCTGAGCTGGTGCTCGGCCTGGTCCCAGGTCTCGGTGTCGCCCAGGAACGTCTCCGGTCGGGTCGAGAGCTCCACCGAGAAGTCGAGCTGGAAGTCGGCGTAGACCCGCTGGACCAGTCGCAGCAGTCGCTCGACCTCGTCCCCGATCTGCTCGCGGGTGACGAAGCAGTGGGCGTCGTCCTGGCAGAACTGCCGCGCGCGGGTCAGCCCGGCGAGCACGCCGGATGCCTCGTTCCGATGCAGCACACTCTGGTCGTGATACCGGATCGGCAGGTCGCGGTAGCTGCGCACCTCGCTGGCGAACACGAGCATGTGACCGGGGCAGTTCATCGGCTTCAGGCTGTAGGTCTCGCCCTCCGACTCCACCAGCAACATGTTCTCTTCGTAGTGTTCCCAGTGTCCCGAGGTCACCCACAGCTGCTTGTTGTACACGAGCGGCGTGCGTAGTTCGACGTATCCGGCCGGGAACAGCATCGACCGCATGTAGTCGGCCAGCAGGTTCCACAGTGTCGTGCCGTGCCCGAGCCAGAAGGCGGCACCCGGCGCCCACTTGTGGAAGGTGAACAGCCCGAGCTCGCGCCCCAGCTTGCGGTGGTCCCGCTTCTTTGCCTCCTCGAGGCGGGTCAGGTGCTCCTGCAGCGCCTTGTTGGTGAAGAACGCCGTGCCGTAAATCCGCTGCATCGGCTGGTTCTTCACATCCCCCTTCCAGTATGCGTTCGAGCTCGTCAACACGCGGAACGCCTTCAGGGTGCCACTGGACGGCACGTGAGGGCCGGTGCAGAAGTCCATGAACACGTCGTCGATGGTGTAACACGAGACGATCGGACCGCCCTTCTCCTCGACCAGCTGCACCTTCAGCGGCTCGCCCCGGTCGGCGAAGTAGCGCTTCGCCTCCTCCTTCGACATCATCTTGCGCTCGTAGGCCAGGCCCTGCGCGGCGAGCTCGCGCATCTTGGCCTCGATCGCGTCGAGATCCTCCGGGACGAAGGGACGGTCCACCACGAAGTCGTAGAAGAAGCCGTCCTCGGTCGGCGGCCCGATGCCGCACTGCGCCTCCGGGAACAGGCTGGTGACGGCGGCGGCGAGCAGGTGCGCGGTGCTATGGCGATAGAGCCTGAGCGCTTCCGGCCCGTCCTTCGTGATGATCCGAACGCTCGCATCCTCCTCGAGCGGGTGCGTCAGATCGACGAGACGGTCATCCACGGCGGCGGCCAGCGCCGCCTTGGCGAGCCGAGGCGAGATACCCTCGGCGACCTCGCGCACGGGTGTCCCCGCGGGCAGTTGCCGCGTGGAGCCGTCCGGCAGGGTCACGGTCACCTGATCCATCATCGTCGCGATTCTAGTGACTCCGCTTCGCTAGGCAGTTCCTGCGTATACGGTTGTTTCAACAGCCTCCGAGATGTCGCGTACGGGCGTGGCGCGTCCGGCCTTTCCGGCGCACCTGCGCGAGTTGCAGCGCCAGTTCGCCACCGCGGAGGCCTGCCAACAGTATCTGACGGCAAGTCGGGGGCCCGACGGATTCCACGGTCCCCGA
>DQNS01000032.1 GCA_015659035.1 Acidobacteriota bacterium
CGCGGAACACCGGCTGCTGGGTCTGCTCGTCCGGGGGCAGGTCCGTCGCCGGCACCGGCGCATCGGGTGCCTGGGGGGGCGTCTCGGGCGGCTGCTGCGCGGTGCCGGTCGCCGTGAGCGCCATCGCGACCAGTACGATGATTGGCGGACTCCACACACTCCGGAGCGGCTGGCGCACGGCGGGCCGCCACTTCCACCATCGTGTGCTCATTCGTACCCTCCCTTGGTCTCGCGACCGCGGCAAACGCTGACTGGTGGCCTGTCTGGAGCCACTGCCATGATATCACCCGGCATCGGGCGACCGATCCTCGTGCAGGCGAGACGCGGCGACTCTTCCCGAGGTCCGCCAGACGGCCGCGCTCGCGTATGATCGGCGAGCAGGCGCCTCGACACGTCAGTCTGCGAGGTCGGTGACTGGCGAGCCCTCCAACTTTTCCTGTCTCCCGCCTCCTGACTCCTGTCTCCTTTGGGGATTTACCTGTAACGATGCGCCTCGAACTGACCGACGACCAGGAGGCATTTCGCGACACTGTTCGTCGATTCGCCGACCAGGCCGTCAGACCGCGCGCGGCGCAGATCGACGCTGACGACCAGTTTCCCCGCGACCTGGTGCGGGAAGCGGGCGCTCGTGGTCTGATGGGGGTCACGATCCCGGTCGACGCGGGCGGCGCGGGCCGCGATTACGTCAGCTATGCCCTGGCCATCGAGGCGATCGCCACCGCCAGCGCCACCCTGGCGATCATCCTGGCCGGCAACAACTCACTGGTCGCCGAGGTCGTCGCGCAGTTCGGCACCACCGCGCAGCGCGCCACCTGGCTGCGGCGTCTGGCAACCGGCCAAGCGGTGGGCGCCTTCGCCTTGTCGGAGCCGGATGCGGGCACCGATGCCGCGAATCAACACACCACCGCCACACTGGACGGTGGCGGCTATCGTCTCAACGGACGCAAGGTCTGGGTTGCGAATGGCGAGGTCGCCGACCTACTGCTGATGTTCGCCGCCACCGAACCGGGTATCGGCGGACGCGGTGTCTCCGCGTTTCTCCTTCCGAGCGGGACCGCCGGCCTGCGGGCCGAGACCACCGCCGACTCGCTCGGCGTGCGCGGGCTCGGCTGCCGTGATATCGACCTCGACGACGTGCGGGTCGGCGCTGACGCGAGGCTTGGTGCACCGGGCGACGGGTTCCGGATCGCCATGTGGACACTCGACGGCGGACGGGTGGCGATCGCCGCCCAGGCGCTCGGTATCGGACAAGCGGCGTTCGACGCGGCGCTCGCCCACGCGAAACGCCGGCAGACGTTCGGGTGACCGATCGGCCGGTATCAGGCGGTGCAGTGGATGCTGGCTGACATGGCGACCGAGCTCGAGGCGGCGCGGATGCTGATGTATCGGGACGCCTTCGCCAAGGACACCCAGGACCGAAGCGCGGTGGAAGCGGCCATGGCGAAGCTGTACGCCTCGGAAGCGGCGCACCGTGCCGCCGACAAGGCCATGCAGATCCTGGCCTCGGCCGGCTACCGCCGCGGCTCCACCGTCGAACGCCTGGTCCGTGACGTGCGCGCGACGGAGATCTACCAGGGCACCTCGGAAGTGCAGCGGATGGTCATCGCAGCCGGTGTCCTGGCTCAGAGGGACGGTGCATGAGTCCCGGGCGCGGCGCCCGACTGGCAAGGCGCGACGAGGGAGCACATAGGCGATGTGTGACCGAGGAGCAACGCCGTCCAGACGGGATGCCCCGCCTGGGAATCATGTGGTGTCCCTCTGAGCCAGGGCACTCATGTCCTGGTTTCGGGTAAATCAGTCTTCTTCGGCTAATCGCGCGAAGATCGGCGTCAGTCTCTTCAGCGTCTGTGGCGGCTCCTCGGGCACGACCCGGGTAGACCCCACCACGGTCATGAAGTTGGTGTCGCCCTCCCAGCGTGGCACGAGGTGAATGTGGAGGTGCCCCGGCAGGCCGGCGCCGGCCGGCCGGCCCAGGTTGATCCCCATGTTCATCCCATGCGGTCGATAGGCCTCGGTCAACGCGATCTCGGCGCGGCGGGTCAGCGTCATCAGCTCGCTCAGCTCCTGGCGTGACGCCTCGGCGAGCGACCCGATGTGGCGGTTCGGCACCACCATGACGTGGCCGTTGTTGTAGGGGTACAGGTTGAGCATGACGAAACAGGTCCGGCCACGGGTAACGATCAGGGACTCCCCTTCGGTTCGGGCCCGGGCAACGCAAAACATGCACTCGTCACTCGATGCCTCGACGAGACCGGTCACGTAGTCGAGCCTCCACGGGGACCAGAGTCGTTCCACGGCAAACAAGGAGTGGCCGGCGAAGCCCTCCAGCTTCTCCTGCCTCCTGTCTCCTGTCTCCTTGGGGATACGTCAGTAGCGCGTGATGCCGGAATCGGGCACTGGCGTCGGTGCCGACGCGGGTGGGTCCTGCGCAAGATCCGGCAGCGGCTCCCGGTTGATCAACTCCTTGAGCTCCTTGCCGGGCTTGAAATACGGCACCTTCTTGGGCGGCACATCGACACGGTCGCCGGTCTTGGGGTTCCGCCCCTTTCTCGGCTCGCGCTGCCGGATACGGAAGCTGCCGAACCCGCGCAACTCGATCTTCTCACCGCGGCGCAGGGCGGTGATGATGCTTCGGAACACGGTGTCGACGATCACCTCGGAGTGTTTCTTGGTCAGATCGGCAACTCGAGACACTTCCTCGACGAGCGCCGCCTTCGTCATGCTCCCGCCTGGTGCCAAAATCCCCCCTCGCTGCGTGGGCCACACCTGCCCCGGCCGTCGCAGCCGTCGCATCAGCGCGCCCCCGTCACGCGCGGCATCCGTCCTAGCGGCCCGTGGTGCAAGTCCCGCTGCATTCGACCGGCGCTGCATCCCAGCTGTCTGCGTTGCTTCTCGGTTGCATACTGCCGGTATTTCCCCTCGTCGCGCCTTGCCAGACGGGCGCATCACCAGTCTCGGTGCGATGCGGGACCTGCACCACGGACTGCTAGGCCCCGTTCGCACTTAGGGCTACTCGGTCTGCTTCTTGAAGTGATCGCCGAGCGTCACCGCCGGCGTCCCGCTCGCGGCGTCAATGGTCTCCCAGTCCGTGTCGTAATCGTCCGACTTCAGGGCGCGGATGCTCAGACCGATCTTCCGCTCGCTCGGGCTGAGCTTGATGATCTTCATACTGGTCATTGCGTCGACCTTCAGCTCGACCTTCTCACGGCTGCCCTCGTCATCGAACTCCGACACGTGGATAAGCCCCTCGATCCCCTCGACCAGCTCCACGAAGGCGCCGAAGTTGGTAATCCGAACCACCTTGCCTTCGATGACCGACCCAACCTTGTGGTTCTCGAAGAACTCGTCCCAGATATCGGTGGCCAGCTGCTTCAGTCCGAGCGAGAGCCGCTGGTTGTCGGGGTCGATGTTGAGCACCATCGCCTCAACCTCGTCGCCCTTCTTGAGCACTTCCGACGGATGATTCAGCCGCTTGCTCCACGACATGTCGGAAATATGGATGAGCCCGTCGATCCCCTCCTCGACCTCGACGAAGGCCCCGAACTCGGTGAGGTTGCGCACCTTCCCGGTCAGGGTTGACCCGATCGGATACTTATCAGTCAGCTGGTGCCAGGGGTTGGACTCAACCTGCTTGAGCCCAAGGGAGATGCGCCGGGCCTGCGGGTCGACACTAAGCACCATCGACTCGACGGCGTCGCCGACGTTGAGCACCTTCGATGGGTGCTTGACCCGCTTGCTCCACGACATCTCCGAGACGTGGATCAGCCCTTCGACGCCGGGCTCGAGCTCGATGAATGCACCGTAGTCGGTCAGGCTGACCACCTTACCGTTCACCCGCTCTCCCGATTGATACCGCTCGTCCACCGCCGTCCACGGGTCGACGTGCAGCTGCTTGTAGCCCAGCGACACCCGCTCGGTCGTCCGGTCGAACTTCAACACCACGACATCCACTTCGTCGTTCACCTTGAACAGATCGGACGGGTGCGCGGCCCGGCCCCATGACATATCGGTCACGTGCAACAACCCGTCGATCCCACCGAGGTCGATGAACGCGCCGTAGTCGGTGATGTTCTTGACCACGCCATGCAGCAGCTTGCCCTCCTCCAGGGTGGCGAGCGTGTGCGTCTTCTTCTCCGCGTTCTCCTCCTCGAGGAGCGCCTTGCGGGACAGCACGATGTTGCCCCGCTTCTTGTTGACCTTGATGACACGCATGCGCAGTTCCTGGCCGCGCAGCGCATCGAGATTCCGCACCGGGCGCACGTCCACCTGCGAGCCGGGCAGGAAGGCCCGGACCCCGATGTCGACGGCCAACCCGCCCTTGATCCGCTCGATGACGCGGCCGATGACGACCTTGCGGTCGTCATACGCCTTCTCGACCTCGTCCCAGATCTTCATCTTCTCGGCCTTCTCGCGCGACAGCACGATGTGGCCGTTCCGGTCTTCTGTGCGCTCGAGCAGCACGGCGACCGTGTCCCCTTGCTGGACGATGCACTTGCCCTGCTCGTCGAGAAACTCCTGAATCGCAATGATGCCTTCAGACTTGTACCCGACATCGACCACGACATCTGACGACGACACCTTCAACACGGTGCCCGTGATGACCTCGCCCTCGGCAATGTTGCGAAAACTGCCCTCGTACATCTGGAGGAGCTGCTCGTACTCCTCCTGACCGGACCGATCCTCGTCATCGTCGTGGGCCATGATCATCATGGCAGGCCCGGTCTTCTTCGGGTCAGCGACCTTCTCGACGTCTTCACCCTTCGTCATGAAACTGCCAGTCCTCCTCGAAACCGTGGCCTCATCGACGCCCACAGTACGGATACGTCAAGCAGCCCGTATCGGCCTTGAAACTTGATGCCAGCCATCGTCGATCGGCGATAAGCCCCACACTGTACGACAGTTATCGCCACGCCGTCAAATGTGACAGGTCAAGCGCGGAACCGCGCAGCGAGACGATCTCGCACGATGTCGAGCACCTGCTCGACAACCCCCTCCAGCGGCATCCCGGTCGTATCGACGCGCACCGCGTCGGCGGCCATCGTGAGCGGCGAGCTCTTCCGCGTGCGGTCTGAGTGGTCCCGTGCTTCGAGTGCGCTGGCCACATCGGACAGCACCGAGGTGGCGCCGCCCAGCCCATGGGCCGGGTCCGACGCCCGGCGCGCGGCACGCTCCTGGGACGAGGCGTCCAGGTAGATCTTCACCTGGGCCGCGGGAAAGACCGTGGTGCCGATGTCGCGGCCCTCCATGACAAGCATGACGAGGCCGCCCGCTGCGGCGTAAGCCCGCTGCCGGCGCACGAGCACCTCCCGGACGGCGGGCATCCGCGCGACACGGGCCGCCGCGGCGTCGATCTCCGCGGTGCGGATGGCGCGGGTCACGTCGTGGCCCTCGACCAACACGGTCTGGTCGTCGAGTGTCAGCTCGACCCGCTCGGCCAATGCGGCCAAGGCCGGTTCGTCATCGAGCGCGAGGCCCTCGTGGGTCGCCATCCAGGCCACAGCCCGATACATGGCGCCCGTATCGACATAGCGGCACCCGAGCGCCTTCGCGATGGCGCGCGACACGCTGCCCTTGCCGGCACCCGATGGGCCGTCAATCGCGATGACCGGGTCGCGTGGTGTGTGCTGGGTCACGACCGGCCTCGACACGTCGCTCGTGGCTTCAGGCTGCGGACGTTGGGCTTTCCGCCTCCGTTCGCTGGTCTCGTCCGCGAACGACGGCGAGATCCCGCCGTAGCCTTGGCGGAGGCGGACGGGCTGCGGGCGTTGGGCGCGCTTCGGTCGGCGGGCGGCACCTCGGACGCAACGGCGTGGCGCAGCGCGGTCACCTCGCCGGGGGTCAGGTCCCGGAACTGTCCGGGCCGCAGCGCCTTGTCCTGGATCGGTCCGATCCGGACGCGACGCAACCGCATCACCGGGTGCCCGATCGCCTCACACATGTGACGCACCTGGCGTTTCCGTCCCTCGGTGATGATGATCCGCACCACCGCCCGGTTGCCGTGCAGACCCCGCCCGGCCCGGACGAGGCTGACGGTCGCCGGCGCCGTGCGGCGACCGTCGAGCATGACCCCGCGCGCGAGCCGTTTCAAGGCCGTGGCATCGGGCACTCCCCGCACCCACGCCTCGTAGACCCGCTCGAGACCGTGACGCGGATGGGTCAAGCGCGCGGCCAGATCGCCGTCGTTGGTCAGCAGCAGCAACCCATCGCTGTCGTAGTCCAGGCGACCGACCGGATAGACAGACTCCCGCACGCCCGACAGGAGGTCCATCACGGTCCGGCGCCGCTGGGGATCGTCGCGGGTCGTCACGACGCCACGCGGCTTGTTCAGCAGCAAATATCGTCGCGTGCCTCCCAGGCTGACCCGCCGCCCGTCCACGCGAATGTCGTCGGTCTCAGGGTTGGCGCGCGCGCCCAGGGTGGCGACGACGGTACCGTTGACGGTCACGCGACCCTCCCGCATGAGGGTCTCGGCCGCGCGGCGCGACGCCACCCCGGCGGTCGCGATAAGCTTCTGCAGCCGCACACCTTCCAGCTCGGACGCCATTCACATGCCCACTGACTTTTTCAGGCTTCAGGCCACAGGCTTCGGGCCTTAGGGCCCGGCAGGTTGCGAAAACGCGGCGAAGCCCTCCGGCTTCCTCCTGTCTCCTGCCTCCTGGGTTCCTGCCCTAATGCACCTGCTCGGGTGGTGTCGTCTCCGGGTCCTCCGGCACCTCGGACGCATCCTCGAACGGCAACGACTCGGTCGCCGGCCCGGGGGTGGCCAGCCCCAGGGGCACCTCCATCCCGAGCGCTTCGGCCATCTCCTCCACCTTCGGCAGATCGCCGAGATCGCTAAGCCCGAACCGGTTCAGGAACTCGCGGGTCGTGGCGTAGAGGAACGGTCGTCCGACCACCGGCCTGCGCCCGACCACTTTCACCAGTTGGCGCTCCAACAAGGTCCCGACGACGGCCGAGGTATTGACCCCGCGTATCTCGGAAATCTCCGGACCGGTGATCGGCTGCTTGTAGGCGATGACCGCCAGGGTCTCGAGCGCCTGTACCGACAACCGCTGCTTAGAGTGCTCGTGAAAGAGGCGTCGCACCCACTCGTGGAACTCGGGCCGGGTACAGATCTGGTAGCCGCCGGCCACCTGTACCATCTGCAATCCGCCTCGCGCGTCGTAGTCGGCCTGGAGCGCCTCGAGCGCCCGCTCCACGTCTTCGGGCGGCTCCTCGTCGAGCAACCTGAACAGTGTCTTGAGCGTCAGCGGGTCCGGCGACGCGAAGATGAGAGCCTCGATGATCGGTTTGAGCTCGTCGGACATGGGTTACTCGTTCTCTCCTCAGGAGTCAGGAGGCAGAAGACCGGAGGCAGAAGAAGCCGGTGCGAGGCCTCTATGCTCTGCCTCGCGTTGGATCAATCAGGTTTAGATGCGTTCTTCCTGCTTTCTCCTGTCTCCTGACTCCTGTCTCCTGCCTCCTTCGTGGGCGGCGTACCCTGTGGCCGCCCGCATACGTAGACCCGGATCGGACCGAGCGTGCCGGACTGGAACACGCGGATCAGCTTCAGTCGGATCATCTCGAGCAGCGCGAGAAAGGTCGTGATCAGATCGCCACGGCTGTAGGCTCCGTCGAACAGGTCGTCGAACCCGCACGCCTCGGTCTCGGACAGCCGTTTCATGAGCTGACGGGTCCGCGTCTCGATCGAGACCGCCTCGCCAGGCACCTCCACGCCGAGGCGCTCGCGCGCCCGCTTGAGCACCGCCTCAAACGCCTGCAACAACCCGAAGAGGTCTACCTCGAGCTCTCGCTCGAACGGCGCGCCGGCGATACCGGTAATCCGCTCGTCGGGTCGCCCCCACTGCGCACTCCGCACCGTCTCGCGATCGTGCAGCAACTCGGCCGCTGCCTTGTACTTCTCATGCTCGATCAGCCGTTGGACCAGCACGTCACGGGGGTCTTCGGTGTCGGCCTCTTCCTCCGTCTCCTGCTCGAGACGCGGCACCAGCATGCGCGCCTTGATGTGGATGAGCGTCGCGGCCATCACCAGGAATTCGCCGGCGGCGTCGAGGTCGAGCTCCTGCATCAGGTCCAGGTACTCCAGATACTGCTTCGTGATGGGCAGGATCGGGATGTCGTAGATATCGACCTCGTTCTTCCGGATCAGGTGCAGCAGGAGGTCGAGCGGCCCCTCGAAGTGCTCCAGCTTGATCGGATAGTCCTCGAGCACCGATTCGAAATCGTCGGCGGGGATGGGGAGGTCAGACATTGGACCGTCTTCTCAAAGGAGACAGGAGACAGGAGATCAATCGGATGGCTTCGCCAGCTTCAACGATGCCACGACGGTCTACTGCGATGCTGGCTGGCTGATGCGACGTGCCAGCCCCCGGCCTCATTCTGTCTCCTGACTCCTGTCTCCTACGAATACGCAAGCTTCACCGCGTCCCGGACCTGCTTCATCGTCTCCTGGGCGATCGCCCGCGCGCGGCTCGACCCGTCCATCAGAATGTCCCGCACCCGCGTGGGCTGCGCCAGCACCTCGGCCCGGCGCTCGCGCATCGGGTCAAGCATGGTGTTGATCGCCCGGGCCAGCTTCTGCTTGACCTCGACGTCTCCTACCGTTCCGGCGCGATACCGCGTTTTCAGGTCCTCGACCTCTACCTCGTCGAGGTTGAACGCATCGTGGTAGAGGAACACCGGATTGCCTTCCACGGTGCCCGGAATGTCGGCGCGGATCCGCTTCGGATCGGTGTACATGCGCATGACCTTCTTCTGCACGGCCTCGGCGTCGTCCGACAGGTCGATCGTGTTGCCGTAGCTCTTGCTCATCTTCCGGTTGTCGAGTCCTGGTAACCGGGGGAACCGGGTCAACAACGGCTGCGGCTCGGGAAACAGCTCGCCGTAGAACCCGTGGAACCGCCGGACCACCTCGCGAACGAGCTCGAGGTGCGCCACCTGGTCCTCGCCCACCGGCACATACTGCGCCTTGTAGATCACGATATCGGCGCCCTGAAGCAGTGGATAGCCGAGAAACCCGATGGTCGAGAGGTCCTTCTCGGCCAGGTGTTCGATCTGCTCCTTGTAGGTCGGCACCCGCTCCAGCCACGGAATCGGCACCACCATCGACATCAGCACATACAGCTCGGCGTGCTCGGGGACCAGCGACTGGACGAACAGCGTGCTCTGCTCCGGGTCGATACCGGCCGCGATCCAGTCGGCGACGTTGTCATATGCGTAAGAGGTCAACCCGTCGGTGTCGGCATACTCGCTGGTCAGCGCGTGCCAGTCGGCGACGAAATACATGCAGTCGTATGTCGACTGCAACTCGGTCCACTGACGCAGCGCGCCCACGAGGTGGCCGAGGTGCAGCTTGCCGGTCGGACGCATGCCGGAGACGACGCGTGGTGTCACGGTTGCAACCACCTCATGAGCATGGAATACGGGGGACCGATGATCCGAGAGAGCCACCCGGTCGCCATGAGCACAATCAGAATCAGGAACCCGAAGGGACGGATGAGCCGATCATAGCTGGCGGCCAGCGTCTCGGGCAGCAGACCCGCCAGCACATTGCCGCCATCGAGCGGCGGGATCGGCAGCATGTTGAACACCGCCAGGATCAGGTTGAACTGCACCATGAAGAGCAACAGCGTCGCCAGCACGGCCGGGGTGCCCTCGGCGGCGCCCAGGCCGCCCGGCACGAGACCGAGCAGGGCGGACGCGCCGATCGCCATGACGATGTTGCTGGCGGGGCCCGCCGCCGCGATCACCAGGAAGTCGCGACGGTGATTCTGCAAGTTGGCCGTGTTGACGGGCACCGGCTTTGCCCAGCCGAAGATGAACCCACCAAAGTAGAAGGCCATCAGGGGCAGCACCACGGAACCCACCGGGTCGAGGTGCACAAGCGGGTTCAGCGAGATCCGGCCCAGCCGCCGCGCGGTCGGGTCGCCGTACCAGTCCGCGGTCACGGCGTGCGCCATCTCGTGGATGGTCAGCGAGAACAGCAGGACAGGGAGGATGATGAGCAGCTGACTCAGGTCTGGCAAGACGTCTCAGGATATGACTAGAAACCGGATCAGGGCAAGTCGGTCCGCTCACGAGAACCATCCGCGAAATGGCGCAGCACGGCGTCGGCAACCCGAGCGCCGACGACCGGCACCAGTTCCTCGCGGGTCGCCCGTCTGACGTTGGCCACGCTACCGAACCGGGTGAGCAGCACCTTCCGCCGGCGGGCACCGACCCCCAGAATGTCGTCGAGCTCCGATCGGAAATCCCGGCTGGCACGCGCGCTCCGATGATAGGTCACCGCGACGCGATGCGCCTCGTCGCGCAACCGTTGCAACAGCAACAGCGCCGCACTGTTCGGCTCGAGGATGATCGGGTCGGCGGCGTCGCGGGTGAAGATCAGCTCTTCTTTCTTGGCCAGCCCGACCGCGACCAAGTTGGCGAGCCCGAGTGCCCCGAACGCCTCGTAGGCGGCCGAGAGCTGCCCCTTGCCGCCATCGATGACCACCAGGTCGGGCAACGGACCGCCGTCATCCAACAGCCGGCGGCATCGCCGACCGACCACCTCGTGCATCGCCGCGAAATCGTCGAGGAGCCGGGGATCGGGGGGCGGGGCCTCACGCACGCGTCGCCGAGAGCGGCTCCGGCGTGCGCCCGGCAACGTCGTGCGCTCCGCTCCCCAGGCGCCGCCGCGCACCCGGTACTTTCGGTACTCCTTGCGCACGAGCCGGCCATCCTCGCAGACCACCATCGCCCCGACGGTTTCGCTGCCCTGGATGGTCGAGATGTCGAAGCACTCGATCCGTCGCGGCGACACCCCCAGACCCAGCACCCGTTGCAGCTCCTCGAGCGCCGCGCCGCGCACCCGGGCCTCGTCGCTGTAGCGCGTGCGATATCCCAGGGCGGCGTTACGGGTAGCCAGATCCAGCAACCCGCGCTTGTCGCCTCGTTTTGGCACCGCGAGTTTCACCCCGCGCCCGGCGCGCTCGCTCAGCCAGCGCTCGAGCGCCTCGCGGTCCTCGATCTCGACCGGCACGTGCACCTCGGGCGGCGCGACCC
This sequence comes from Acidobacteriota bacterium, assembly GCA_015659035.1. Classification (GTDB taxonomy): domain Bacteria; phylum Acidobacteriota; class Vicinamibacteria; order Vicinamibacterales; family UBA8438; genus NP936. Next base: position 11,044 of record DQNS01000032.1, read on the forward strand.
GCACGTCGTAGAACTGCTGCACCGCCGCCTGCACCGTTTCCTGCTCGGTCGGCGGACCACCCGATGCCTCGACCACCAGCTCGACCCGTTCGATGACCCGACCGCCGCGCATCTGAAACACCTGGATGATGGCGCCGGCCGGCCCGGTCTTCACCCCGAACGCGTCACGGTCTCCCAGCCGGACCGTCGACATCTTCTGCTGGCGGTCCCGCAACGTCTCGACCGTCTCGATGGCGTCCCGGGTGTGCGCCGCCTCCTCATACCGCAGGTCGTCGGACGCCGCCAGCATGCGGCGCTTCAGCTCGACGATCAGCTCATCGTTGCGCCCCTCGAGAAACATCCGCGTGTGCGCGACCGCCTCGGCGTATTGCGCCGGACTGCAGATCTCCGCGACGCAGGGCGCGACACAGCGCTTGATGTCGTACTCGAGACAGGCCCGCTCGCGCCGACCGGTAATCACCTCGTTGCAGGACCGGATGCCGAACAGCTTGTGGGTGAGCGACATCGTCTTGCGCGCCAGGGTCGCCGGCAGGAACGGCCCGGCGTAGTAGTTGCCGTCGCGCGCGACGCGGCGCGCCACGAGCACCCGCGGAAACGCCTCGGCGGTGGTCAGCTGCAGATAGGGATAGTTCTTGTCGTCGCGCAGGAGGATGTTGAACCGTGGTGCGCGCTGCTTGATGAGGTGGTTCTCGAGCGCCAGCGCCTCGACCAGCGAGTCGGTGACGATGACCTCGAGCCGGGTCACCTCGTCGAGCAACGCATCGGTCTTCGGACTCGAACCGTAGGCGCTCAGATAGCTGCGGACCCGGTCGCGCAACGCGCGAGCCCGGCCGACGTAGAGCGTGTCGCCGGCGGCGTTGAAGTAGAGGTAGACCCCCGGCTGCTCCGGCAGACGTGTGATCTGAGTCTTGAGATCGCGAATGGCCATGGGCTACACTGCGAGGTCCATGCCGTCGGCGGGGGGATACCCCGGCTCGGATGGTCCCAGCCGGGTCGTGCATCCATCAAGGACCCTGACGGCATTATAGCCCGCCCAGCATGACGCTCACTGGTGCAATCGGCGCCGCTTGCATGTTCCCGCTGCGCGCCATCATCGCCGTGTGCGTCGCGCTCCGGATTCATCCCAACGTGCTCACCCTGGTCGGGGTGATCATCAACTTCGCCGCCGCCTGGCAGTTCGCCGTGGGCCGGTTCGTGACCGCCGGCTTCATCCTGCTGGTCGCCAATATCTTCGACTTCATCGACGGCAAGGTCGCCGAGGCGACGAACCTGAGCTCGCGGTTCGGCGGGTTCTGGGACTCGGTGATGGACCGGTTCTCGGACCTGTCGCTGTTCATCGGCGTCATCTATCTCTACGCCCAAGCAGGGCGCACCGACTACGTCATGGTCGCGGCGTTCGCGATGATGTTCTCGGTGATGACCAGCTACACCCGAGCCCGCGCCGAGTCGATGATCGAGCGGTGCAAGGTCGGGTTCATGGAACGACCCGAGCGGATCGTGCTCGTCATGATTGGCGCCTTCACGAACCGGATGGCCGCGATCCTCTGGGTCATCCTGGTGCTCTCGGTGGTGACCGTGCTGGACCGGATCTACTTCACGTGGCGCGCGCTCAAGGCGCAGGAGGCGAGCGCGGCCTGGTTGGGGCAATCGCTGTTGACCTTGCCGCTACGCGCCGTCTGGCACGCCCTCTACTGGACCTTCAACCGAGCGACCTGGCAATACGACCTCATGGTAATCGCTATCCTCGCGTTCGTCTGGCTTGTCCCGCCCGGCTGGATCGGCGACCCGACCGCGAGTGGCCCCGGGCTGATCGGGATCGTTCTGGAGCGGCTGAGATAGCACGGCCGCTCCAGCGCTTTGGGCTGTGGGCGCCCGGGCGGCTAGGCGCGCGACTGGTATTCGCCGGTCTCGGTGTTCACGCGCACCGTGTCGCCGTTGCTGATGAACGGCGGCACCTGCACCACCAGACCGGTCTCGAGCCGTGCCGGCTTGAGCTGCGCGTTGGCGGTGGCGCCCTTGATCGCCGGCGCCGTCTCGTCGACCGTCAAGTCGACGGTCAGCGGCAGGTCGATCCCGACCGCCTCGCCCTCGAACAGCGACACCTTGATCGTCGCCTCCGGCAGCAGGTAATGCACCGAGTCTCCCAGCGTGTCGGCGCGCATCTCGATCTGTTCGTAACTCTCCAGGTCCATGAAGTAGAACGTGTCGCCATCGCGATACGTGAACTGCATCTCACGGTCGTCCATCACGGCGCGTTCGACGAAATCGACCGACCGGAACTTGTGATCGAGCAACGTGCCGGCCCGGACGTTCCGCATCCGGGACTGTACGAACGCCCTCCCCTTGCCCGGCGTGATGTGCTTGACGTCGAGCACGCGATGCAGCTCGTTGTTCATCTTGACCAGCATGCCTTTGCGAAGGCGTGTGGCTTGGACATATTCCATGAGGATGCGCGCGGCTCGAAGAAGTCAGAAGGCAGAAGGCAGAATGAACCCGAGGGCTTCGCCAGTTGATTCATCAGCGCTCTCGGTTTCAACGTGCGTTGCGTGTCGGACCAACGGGGCGGGAAACACCAGTGCCCTACCCCGGAAAATCGTAGCATAACTGAAGAAGCCGGCGCAGCCCCCACCCCTTCTGCCTTCTGGCTTCTTTCCTACTACGCTCGCACGTCCGCGTAGGCGTGGGCGCGGCCACCGGCCAGGATCGGTCGCAGATACCGGCCGGTGAGAGACCCCTCGTCCATTGCGATCTGCTCGGGTGTGCCCTCGGCTACGATCTGCCCCCCGGCCTCGCCGCCCTCCGGACCGAGGTCGATGATCCAGTCCGCCGTCTTGATGACGTCGAGGTTGTGCTCGATGACGAGCAGGCTGTTGCCGGCCTGGAGCAGCTTGCGGAACGCCGCCAGCAGCTTGGCAATGTCGTCAAAGTGCAACCCGGTCGTGGGCTCGTCGAGGATATAGAGCGTGCGGTCGGTCTTCCGCAACGACAGATGCGAGGCGATCTTGATCCGCTGCGCCTCCCCGCCAGATAGGGTCGTGGCCGGCTGACCGAGCCGCAGATAGCCGAGCCCGATCTCGTCGAGCACGTGCAGCCGCCGCACGACCTTGGGCGACCCGCTGAAGAACGCAAGTGCCTGGCGCACCGTCATGTTGAGCACCTCGTAGACGCTGCGTCCGCGATAGAGCACCTCCAGCACTTGCGGCTTGTACCGTCGGCCATCACACTGGTCGCACGGCACGAACACATCGGCCAGAAACTGCATCTCGACCCGGACGACCCCTTCCCCGTCGCACCCGTCGCAGCGCCCGCCCGGCACGTTGAAGGAGAAGTGGCTGGCCCTCAGACCGTTGGCCCGCGCGCCCTTGGTCTTCGAGAACAGCTCGCGTATCGGGTCGAACGCCTTGAGATAGGTGACCGGATTCGACCGGGGCGTGCGTCCGATCGGCGCCTGGTCAACCAGGGTGACGTCGGTCACCAGCTCCGAGCCCTCGAGATGGTCGTGCGCACCGACCGGCTTGTCCCACGCCCCCTTCGCGCGCTTAATCGCCGCGTAGATCACGTCGTGGACCAGGGTTGACTTCCCCGACCCGCTGACCCCGGTGACACAGGTCAGCGTGTTCAGCGGAATCTCGACGTCGAGCCCTTTGAGGTTGTGCTGGCGCGCACCGGTCACACGAATCGCCAGGGGCGCGTGTTTCCGACGGCTGGGGGGTAGCGGAATCTGCAGGTCGCCGCGCAGATACTTGGCTGTCAGCGACTGCGGCTCCTCGAGCAGGGTCTCGAACGAGCCGGCGTGGATGATGCGGCCCCCCTGCTCGCCCGCCCCGAGGCCGAGGTCGACGACCATGTCGCCCACCCCGATGGTGTCGGCGTCGTGCTCGACCACCAGCACGGTGTTGCCCTGGTCCCGCAGCTGCCGCAAGATGGCGATGAGCCGCTCGTTGTCCCGCGGATGCAGGCCGATCGACGGCTCGTCGAGCACGTAGAGCGTGCCCACCAGCGCCGAGCCGAGCGCGCTGGCCAGGTTGATGCGCTGCGCCTCGCCGCCCGACAACGTCGACGCCAACCGGTCGAGCGTCAGATAGTCGAGTCCGACATCCCGCAGAAACGACAACCGACGGCTGATCTCTCCGACCACCCGGTCGGCCACGTCCTGCTCTGCCTGTGTCAGGGTCAGGTTGTCGAAGAAGGCGACCGCCGCGCCGACGGTGAGCCCGCAGACCGTGTCAATTGTCTGGTCCTCGACATAGACGTCACGCGCCTCCCGGCGGAGCCGTGTCCCGTCGCATTCCGGACAGGTCAGATACCCGCGATACCGACTGAGAAACACGCGAACGTGCACCTTGTATTTCTTGCGTTCCAGCCAGCGGAAGAACCCCTTGATGCCTGTGTACCCGTCGTCGTCGCCCTCGACAACGAACTGCCGCTCCTCGTCCCTCAGGTCCCGCCACGGCGTCGTCAGCCGGACCCCGCGGGCCCGAGCCGCGCGCTTCAGGTCGACCAGATGCGACCGATAGGCCGGCTTGGTGAACGGCTCGATGGCGTTCTGTTGAATCGACTTCGACTGGTCCGGCACCGCCAGGTTCAGGTCGAGCTCGATGACGTTGCCGAACCCGTGACACGTCGGGCAGGCGCCGAAGGGGCTGTTGAACGAGAACAGCCGCGGTTGGGGCACCTCATACGCGATGCCGCACCGCCGGCACTCGAACCTTTCGCTGAACCGGTGCACGACCGGAGGGGCATGCGACGCCCCACCGACCTCCATGGCAAACGCCGACCCGCCCCCTTCCAGGTAGGCTGTCTCGACCGAGTCGGTCACCCGCCCCACCAAGTCGGGTCCCACCTTCAGGCGGTCCACCACGACCTCGAGACCGGGGCGATCCGCCAACACGCAGGGATCGACGTCGTCAAACCCGACCGCGCGCCCATCGATGATGAGACGGCCGAAGCCCTTCTTCCGCAGCGTCCCGATCGCGGCCGCGACCGGTGTTGGCCGCCCGCCTTCGACCCCGGTGGACGAGGCGTCTCGCGCGGACGCCGCCCCGGCATCTGCCTGACCCGTCTTCATCTCGGCGCCCTCAGCGGACGCCACGACCGGAAACTCGAACCCGAGCAGCAGCCGAGTTCCAGCTGGCAGCGCCAATAGCTGCTGCGCCGCCACCTCGGCCGACTCGCGGATGACCGCGTTCCCGCACTGCCGACAGACCGTGCGCCCGACCCGCGCGAAGAGCAGCCGCAGGTAGTCGTGAATCTCGGTGGTCGTGCCAACCGTGGACCGCGGGTTCCGCACGCTGCTCTTTTGCCGGATCGCGATGGCGGGACAGATGCCAGAAATCTCGTCGACGTCCGGTTTCTCCATCCGCTCGAGAAACTGCCGGGCGTAGGTGGAGAGCGACTCGACATACCGCCGCTGCCCCTCGGCGTAGATGGTGTCGAACGCCAGCGACGACTTGCCGGAGCCACTGACCCCGGTGATGATAATCAGCTGGCCGGTGGGCAGGGTCAGATCGACGTTCTTCAGATTGTGCGTGCGCGCGCCCCGGATGACGATGTGCCGTTTCGGGGTGGCGTGGGGTTCTGGCATGCGCGGCCCGCGGCGCCGAATTCCGGCGGCACCGCAACTCGCCAGTGTACTGTGCGCTGCGCGCGCCAGTCCAACCGATATACTGACGACATCGAATGCCCCAAGTTGGAGGCACCATGGATCTGCACGTCAAGGTTCTCGCGGCGTTTTATCTCATTTTCGGGGTGCTCGGTATACTGGGGTCGCTCATGGTCCTCCTGATCTTCGGAGGCGCCGCCGGCATCATCAGCATGGCGGCCCCCAACGACCCCGACGCCTTGCTGGCGGTGCCGATTGTCGGGCTCATCGGCGGCATCCTGGTGATGTTGATCTTCACGCTGTCGGTCCCCGGCATCATCGCGGGAATCGGCCTACTGAAGCGCCGCCCGTGGGCTCGGAGCCTGACGATCGTTCTCTCGGTGCTGAACCTGACCAACATCCCCTCGGCTTCATGCGGCACTCCTCTAGGGTGACGGGATGTACAGTCGATCCTACCGCTGACCGGCAGGGGGTTCAACGGGGACGGGGCGTTACGAGTTCACGAGGGTCTGTTCTGCAATCTCTGCGTAACCAGCCCCTAAGCTCGACCAGTGAAAATACTGGACTTTGACTCGCAACGGAGGGAATATATCGACATGAGTCACGACATCATTAAAGTTTCAAGAAACACAGAAAATGCACCAAAAAGTTTGGTCTCTACGCAAACTGTAGCTTTTTCTCATTATAATAATATTTCAGCTCAGTTGCCTGTAGATCCTAAAACAGGTGCTATTGTAGTCGGTGGCGTAAAAGAGCAAGCAATACAGTGTTTAAACAACATTAAAGCTATTGTTGAAAGTACCGATCACGTGATGGATGATGTCGTTAAACTCAACATCTTCGTTAAAAA
>DQNS01000127.1 GCA_015659035.1 Acidobacteriota bacterium
GCCCAAGCCTGGCCTGCGCCGTGTGGTTCCCCTGCTCGGCGGCCAGGCGCTACCAGCCCGAGGCGACGATGGTGCCGGACGGCCTCAGCGGCCCTCCAGTTCTTCCATGCGAGCGCCGGCCAGAATGTTCTCCATGCCGTAGTTGCCTTCGTGACAGGCATACTCGTGCAGCTCGCCGGCGACCTTGGTCATCGGCACGATTGCCGTGATCTTGTCGGTGAAGGTAGCGGGGTCCTCGACCGTCCACTCGTAGTTCACGGTGATCGGATCGATCCGGGTGAAACGCTCCGTCAAGACCTTGTCGGACGAGGTCCCGAACGCGCTGAAGCTCTTGGTCAGGCCGTTGAAGTTCCGCGTCTCCACGACCAGCGTCTCTCCATCCCAGTAGCCCCGGGCACTGCCGGACCACAGCCCAATCGCCTCATCGAGCGGCGGCCGGTCGGCGATCGGCACGACGCGCGCGTCGTGAATCATCTCGGTGAGGATCACGACATGATCCCGATTCTGCACAATCTGCACGTTGTTGTTGTAGAGGCTCGGAACAAAGGGCGGCCCGGCATTGAAGCCGACGATGCAGCGTTCCGACAGACCGCGATCTTCGGGGCCATCCTTGCTGATGCCGCCCACGGAGAATCGAACCGGCCGTTGGCCCGGGACGTCGTCCCCGAGACCGCCGGCGATGGAATCGACGCCGTCCACACGTGCAGGGAGCCGACCGTTGGTGGGGTACACGACATGCGAGGTGCGGAAGTGCTCGGTGATGCCCGCACTTTCCACCCAGAAGTCGTTGTAGCCGCCTGGCCCGCCCTGGCGCTGGGGAACCGCCTGGTCCGACGCCGCATCGGCCGCAGCCAGCCGGGCCCGGAGTTCAGCCACTTCCTCGTTGGTCATGAACTCCCGGTCGCCGAACCGCCGGGACCGCTGCATCGGAACATTGGACGAGAAGTTCCAGACGCCTTCCAGAGATGGCTGGTCCCACACGTTGCGGGGGATCTCGGCGTCGTTCTGCGCCTGGCCGGCCAGGACGGGCGCTGACATGATCAGCAGGCCCAGAGTCAGCAGTGTCTTCATCGGTTCCTCCATCTGGACGCCGGGGTGGGTTCGGTGAAGAACGCCATCCAGTATCAGCCAGTATAGCCGTCCCCAGTCCGAGGAGTGCGCTCAAACACGAGGAATCGTGTGAGCACGCCGGCAATTCCTGGATTTGAATCCAGACGCGCCCGGGGCGCCGGCCGCGTTCTGCCGCACCCCGAGGCCGTTGCCGTACGCGAGCCAGAGGCTGAACTGCCCTCGGGCGTGCCCAGGCTCCGCGGTCAGCGGGCCGGTCCCAACACCCGTCGCAGCGGCGGACGGGTTCCATAGGTAAGCGACCGCCAGATCCACTCGGCCGGGCCGAATCGATGGTGCGCGAGCCACCACGGGCTAAACCAGAGCTGGAAGGCCCAGATCGCGAAAACGATCGGATACAGCTGCCAGCGCTCGAGCACTCCGGCGAGGGCGAAGCCGAGGCCAGTAAAGAGCACCAGGCAAATTAGTGAGTGCATCAGGTAGTTCGTCAGCGCCATTCGGCCAACGGCCGCGAACGCACCACGTAGTCGAGGCAGCGCGCCGCACTTGCACATGATCATGACCAGACCGAGGTAGCCCAGCGCCATCCCCAGGCGACCGAGATGGTACGTCGGCACAAATATCGGGAACGTTGCCAGGAGATCCAGATCGCTAACAAGCGCCTGCCGCAGTTCCCACAGGTTGGTGACTAGACCGACGCCGAAACCGACCGCGGCGAGCGTGGCGTACCAGCCGATCGGCCGGGAGGCATCGAGGGCGCCGACCTTGAAGAGCGCCATGCCGAGGATCATCATCGCCAGCGCATCCGGTACCAAGAAGAGATAACTGAAGACGACCCCGACCATGTGATCCGCGGTCCAGATGAAAGCGCTTGGGTAGCTCTCTCGTCGCTCCGCCAGCTCTGCCTCGTACGCCTCGACCGGCGGGGTGTTCTGGACCTCAAAGTCTGTCCAGGCGGCGTCCTCGGCTATCCTCAATTGTTCCATGCCCCAGCCAGCACCACCTAAGATCCCCCCCATCAGCACGATGAGGACTGCGCTGGTGATAACCAGCCTGCGCGGCGACCGATTGCGGTAGCTGTACAGGAATACGCCACACACGGCGTAGACCATCAGGATGTCGCCGGTCCAGAGAAACAGGAAGGTATCGACCAGCCCGAACGCGAGCAGCCACAGGTTCCGCCGGAAGTGCAGCGACCGGGCGTTGGCACGCCCGGTCGTGAACAGGACCACGCCCGCGCCGAACAGCATCGAGAACAGGGCCCGCATCGCCCCTTCAAAGAGCACGCTGACCGCACCCCAGACCCGCACGTTGAGCTCCCGGTCCGCAACCGTCTCACCTGGCGGCACAAGGGGGTTGAAGTAGCCGGCGCTGTGTAACCCGAATAGGCAAATATTGAGCAGCAGGATGCCAAGCAGAGCGAAGCCCCGCAGGACGTCGATTGACTCGATACGCGCGGTCTGCTCGACTGGTTCGGTCATCGATAAATCCGATCATGACGATGTCGATGTACACCCGTGGTTGTACCGCCAGCTGACAGAGGGTGCAATGCGGCTGACGGCTCACGCGGGTGCGCGGTGTCCCACTCGCGGGCGAGGGCTGGGCTTCGGCGCGTAGCAGGAGACGGACCGCGAACCTCTCCACGACGGCAAGCGTCCGTGCTGCCTCGCTCATCTCACTTAGTCAGCAATAGCGCCTTCAATCTCTCGAACCAGCCCTGGGTCACGGCCGAGACGCTGTACACCTGGGTCCCTGAACGATGCTGGTGTAGACGCCGATCCTATCGCTGGCGGATAGGGGGTTCAATGCGGCTCACGCGGGTACGCGGCGGTGTCGCGGTCAACCTTCTCTCGGCAGGATGGTGCCTCTGGCCGCGTAACGAACGGCGACAACGGTCGAATGGGCCGGTGGTCGATGGCGGGCCTGCCCGCCTCAAACGTGTGTCAACGTCTGCGAATATTTCCAGTAAACTCTGTGAACACAGGCTAGTGCATCGTCCGTGTCGGTGTGGTGGACGTCGCTACTCGTGCCCGACACCACCAGCGGGCGTCCTGAAACCTTCCGAGAGCGTACTGATGAAACGATTGCGGCAACCGAGCGCACACCCGCATCTGGCACGGATCGGGCCGGTCTTCGCGATCCTCCTGATCCTGCCGGCAGCAACCGCGTGCGGGAGCGAGCCGCCTCGTGCGGAGACTCCGCTGGAGGAACGGACGCCCAAAGTCTTGCTGATCGGCATCGACGGGGTCCGGGCCGACGTGCTCGCTGACGTGTCAACACCGAATATCGACGCGCTGGCCGCAGCCGGCTCATTCACCGCCCAGACCCGTACGACGACCCCTTCGGTCAGCGGACCCGCATGGTCGTCGATGCTCACCGGCGTGTGGCCGGAAAAGCACGGCGTGACGAGCAACCGCTTCACAAACCGTCAGTACGACCAGTACCCGGATTTTCTCACCCGGATCGAGCAGGTCCGCCCCGAGCTGGCCACGTTCGCCGTGGTCGACTGGCTGCCACTGGGCCAGCTCGACGGGGCCGGTGGTCCGACCCTCAGTGCTCGGATCGACGTGAGGGAGGTCCTGGATGGGTCCGAGCTCGGGTGGGCCGACGCGGACACTCGATCGGTCGGCTTGGCGGTTCAACACATCACTCAGGCCGACCCGGACGCGATGTTCGTCTACCTCGGCAACCCGGACGAAACGAGTCACGAGCACCAGTCGATCGGCGTCGAGTATCGAGACGCAATCGCCCTCTCGGATCGTCACGTCGGCATGCTGATCGACGCGATCCGAGCACGCCCTCTGCGCCCGTCCGAGAACTGGCTGATTCTGGTCAGCACAGATCACGGCCGCCTGCCGGACGGAGGCCATGGGGGCGACAGTCGCATCGAAATGACGACCTTCATTCTCACCAGCGGACCCAGTGCGGCGGTCGGGACACCGGCCGGCCCGACGTTCATCGTGGACCTCGCCGTCACGGCACTCACCCATCTTGGAGTCTCTATCGATCCGGCATGGGAGCTCGACGGGAAGCCGGTGGGTCTGCGCTAGCAGTCCGTGGTGAAAGTCCAGCGTCGCACCGAGGGCCGTCCCACAACGATGCGGGTGTAGACGCCGGTCCTACTGCTGGCTGGCAGGGGGTGCAATGCGGCTCACGCGGGTGCCCGGCGTCCCACGCGCGGGCGCTGGCCATGACAGGTGGGTAGACCGCTCCGAAGGAAGGCGACAACAGTGATGACTCGTGCAGCAAGACCCGGCTCGGCAACCGACCCGGTCAGGCATCACCGACGAAGCTGGTCCTCCATACTGGTTCTTGGAATGTTCCTGGCGGGATGCGCAACGTTCACCGGCGACGCCCTGGGGGCCGAGCAGGCCACCGCGCAATTCACTTTCGAGCAGTACGAGGTCGTCACCGGCGTCGCGACACGCCAGAGCGTCTTGACGGGGTTCCTTCTCGGTGGCGCTGTGGCGGAACTGGCCGTGGTGCATATCGACGAGAACGACGACCGCCGCTTGCGCATCTACGCCTTCGGCGACGGCACCTGGGTGCCGAAACTCGACGCAACGCTCGGTCCCGAAGTGGTGTTCGTCGACGTGGCCAACATCGGCGGACGCGACCGGTTGGTCACCTACGAGCCCGGCCGCCTGAGCTGGTTCGATCCCGAATCGGCGACGGAACGCGCGCTGCTGGCGGTGACTTCGAACTTCAACCCACCTCGCAGAGGCGAAATCCCCCATGTAGACGTCACCCGGGACGTGAACGACGACGACCGCGACGACCTGGTCGTCCCGGACGTCGACGGCTTCTGGGTGTTCATCCAGATGAGCGACGGTGCGTTCGCTGATCCCGTGAAGATCGGCCTCCCCACCGACATGAGTGGGATCTACGGAGCCGACGGATATCGATACGACCCCTGGTCTCAAAGCCGTGTCCACGAGATGGACTACGACCACGATGGTCGCAGCGACCTGGTGTTCTGGAACGAGGACCACTTCGAGGTTCATCTGCAGGACGAGCGTGGGCTGTTTGCCCCGGTGGCCAAAACCTTCACGACCGATGTGGCATTCGACTCTGACGAGCTCTTCTCGCTCGCCACCGGAGACATGACGGGGAGGGTGCTGCACTCGTTGACCGACCTGAACGGCGACGGCGTCGGCGATCTCGTGGTGAACTCGCTGGAGGGCAGGCGCATCTCCAGCAAGCACTCCACCTACGAGGTGCATTTTGGCGCGCCAACACCCGATGGCGGCACCGGGTTCGCACGGGGTGTCGACATCGCGTTCCAAGCGGACGGCAGAATCCAGCTCGGGATGGACCGGCACGACTTCGATCGCGACGGCCGGGTCGACCTGATGTTCACAGCCATCGAGGTCGGATACCTCGAGAGCAGCCTCTGGAAGAGACTCAAGGGGTTCATGGGCGATGATATCTGGTTGGATCTCGAGTTCTACCACCTGGAAGGGAGCCCCTACCCCGACACACCCAACACCATCCGCAGAATCGCGTTAGACGGTGCGCCCAGCCATCGCGAGCCGGGGTGGGTGCCACTGGACATAGTGCTTCGAGGGGGGACGCACGAAAGCCGAAAGGCACAAGAACGTTGGCCGCGCGCGTTCAACAGGACGTTGCTCATCGGGGATGTGACCGGCGACGGCCGCTCGGACCTGCTTATCGGGTTCGACGGGGAACTGCGCGTCTTTGTCGGCGTGCCGGGGCCGGACCTGTTCGCCGGGCCGCCTCAGAAGGTGGCGGTCACCCTCCCCAACGACGAGGAGTACACCTGGCTGGTGGACCTCAACAAGGACGGCAAGCAGGACATCCTCATGCATCACCCGTTCACCCTACGAGATGCTCACGGCGCCCCGAGACGGCCGCCGGGAACCGAGCCGCATCGGGTGACGATGCTGATCGCACAGTAGGGGTGCTCCCGAACGGGAGGAATCGGCAAGTGTCGCATTACCGTGCCCTTGTCGGTAGATGCGTAGCGGCAAGAGGGAAGCAAGCGATGGCCGAGATCACCACTAGCTCGCGTGACGGGGTGCGACCGATGATACCCGTGGGCCGGCGATTATGGCTCTGGTGGGTGCTTGGCCGGAACGGTGGGGTGGGCCGTCGGCGGGCCCCTGGGCGTGGCCGTGGGCCGGTCCGGAGACATCATGCGCATCACGACCGTACAGTCTGAAGCCTCCCCGGCTACGTCTGGGCTGGGCGATCACGCCCAGGCGTTCGTAGTAGCGGAGGGTATCTCGGCTCAGTTCGGTCTCGGCGGCGAGCTCTCCGATTCGATAGACCTCTGCGGTCCCGCTCTCAGCGTGTCCCATGCCCCAAGTACGCATCTTGGAGTCGACTTCAGGGTCAACCCCGCCCTTCTTTCTGAGACCGCCGCCTCGGTATAATCGAGCGGTTTCGCCGACCAACCAAACAGGAGGAGACATGCGAAAGTTGCACGCTGTGATCACGATCACGCTCGTTGGCGTCGTGGCCGGAATCGGGTGGGTCGCCGCCCAGGGACGCGACGGCGCGGCCCCGTCGCTCAGCGGACAGGACCATGCCGAGATCATGCGGCTGTACGGGATGTACAACCAGGGGAGCGATTTTCGAGACGCCGAGCTCTTCGTGTCGGCGTTTGCGGACGACGCGGTTTTTCGGACCGGTCCGAATCAGGAGGTCGTGGGGCGGGCGGCTCTCCTGGCCCAGCGGGCCGAGCGGTACCAGGGCCAAACGGGTGACAACGGGAGGCGCCACCTCAACAGCAGCTGGGTCATCACGCCGACCGCCGATGGTGCCGAGGGACGCGCGTACTGGCTGGTTCTGGACGTCAGCGGCGCGCAGCCGACACCGGCCGTCTCGGGGTACTACGACGACGTCTTCGTGAAAACGCCGGACGGCTGGAAGATCAAGAGCCGCACCCTGCACAGGGACCGGACGCCGTAGTCGGCAAGAGGCGTCTCAGCCGCTTCCTGGCTGCCCCGCACGCTTCTCGTACGCCTCGAAAATAAAACAGGCGTTTGCCTCGCGCTTCGTCAACGCGTCGACGGAGATCGATTACGACGATTTCTTCTATCACGGCGACGGCACGGCTCGCGGTGGCGCAGTACTCGTACAGAGGCGGTCCGGCCGACAGACCGGATGGGTGAGCTACACGCTCAGCAAGGTGGAGGAAACGTTTCCCACGCTCGAGACGGGAGAAATCCTCAAGAACAATATTCTCCTCATGGGCCGCACGTTGAACGCCTCAGTGAGCCTCCGCTTCTAAGCCGCCCGGTATAATGGCGCGGTGAAGCCGGTCGCGGCCGTCGCCGTCACGAGCATCCTCATCCTCATGGGCCTCTCGGCCTATCCGGCCTCGGCCCAGCAGGGCGCGCCGAACGGCGAGTGGCCAACCTACGCCGGGGACCTCGGGGGGACCAAGTATTCGGCGCTCGACCAGATCGATGCCGCGAACTTCAACGACCTCGAGATCGCCTGGCGCTGGGCCTCGGCGGACGGGGCACTCGACCTCGACGCGCTCCGCGAGATTCACTCAGACCTGAGCATTCTCAACATGCGGGTCACGCCGCTGATGGTCGGCGGGACCGTCTATGTCGTCACGCCCCTCAGACTCTCTGCGGCGATCGATGCAGGCACCGGCGAGGTCCGGTGGGTCCATGACCCGGATGTGATTCGCTCGACGAAGCATTCCATCAACGGACCCGGTTACAGCTCGCGCGGGCTGGCCTACTGGGCCGACGAGAACGGGAACGACGAGCGGCTCTTCTACGGCACCCCGGACGGCTATCTGCTGGCCATCGACGCCAAGACCGGGCTGGCGGTGCGGAGCTTCGGTCAGAACGGGCGTGTCGACCTGGGGTCCGAGATTCCACGCAATGGACGAGGCACGACCGACAACCAGGGCCATCCGGTTATCAGCGTGAACTCACCGCCGATCGTGGCACACGACGTCGTCGTCACGCCGACCTCCATCTCCGATCAACCGATCACCAAGGAACAACCGCCGGGGTGGGTGAAAGGGATCGACGCCCGGACCGGTGACACGAACTGGATCTTCCGGACGTTGCCGCAGGCCGACGACGGCGGCGTCGAGACCTGGCAGAACGAGTCGTGGCGCTATTCGGGTGGCGCCAATGTCTGGTCGATGTTCAGCGTCGACGACGAGCTCGGCTACATCTATCTGCCGACCGGCACGCCGACCAACGACTACTACGGCGGGCACCGACCTGGCGACAACCTGTTCGCGGAAAGCCTGGTCGCGCTCGACATCGAGACCGGCGAACGGATCTGGCACTTCCAGGCGGTGCACCACGGCGTCTGGGACTACGACTTCCCCACCCATCCGAACCTCGTCGATGTCACGGTCGACGGCCGCGACATCAAGGCGATTGCGCAGGTGAGCAAGCAGGGCTTCACCTACGTGCTCGACCGCGTCACGGGCGATCCGGTCTGGCCGATCGAGGAGCGCCAGGTCGCCACCGACGCCGGGCTCGACGGCGAGGTGCTCTCTCGGACCCAGCCGTTTCCGACGAAGCCGCCGCCATTCGAGGACCAGGGGTCGTCGATTGATCAACTCGTCGACTTCACGCCCGAGCTGCGCGCCCTGGCGGTCGAAGCGGTCAAGAACCATCGGCTCGGCGGCCTCTTCTCGCCGCCCATGCTGACGGTCGATGGCGGGATGCAGGGCACCATTCAACGGCCGGCGATCGGGGGCGGCGCGAACTGGATGGGGTCGGCTGTCGACCCGGAGACCGGCATTCTCTATGTCCCATCGGTGAACGCGTACTCGGTGATGAAATACATCACGCCCGAGCCGACCGACGGGGGCAACCTGGCCTACACGCAGGGCGGTTTCACGACGCCCTCGCTGATGCCACGAGGGCTCCCGCTGTTCAAGCCGCCCTATTCGCGCATCACCGCGATCAATCTCAACACGGGCGACCACGCCTGGATGCAGCCGAACGGTGACGGCGACCGCTACCGCAACCACCCGCAGCTCCGCGAGCTGAACCTGCCACCCCTCGGTGGTGACGGTCGCGGCGGACCGCTCCTGACGAAGACCCTGCTCATCAGCGCCCTTACGGCCGGCGGCTCCGACGGCGGGCCGCGGCTGGTGGCACGCGACAAGGCGACCGGGGCGATCGTCGGCTCGCTCGATCTGGCGGCGGGGGCCATCGGCACCCCGATGACCTACATGCACGACGGCACCCAGTACATCGCGCTGACGATCGGTGGAGACGTGCCGGAGCTGATTGCCCTCGCGCTGCCGGAGTAGTAACGCGAGCAGTCCGTCGTGAAAGAAGCGGCGTCTGGCAGTACAAGGCGCGACGAGGAAGAATGCCGGCAGACCGCACGTGGTGTACCATCGCGCCCGGAGGTGACGCGATGCGCCACGCCCTGGTCACCGTTGTCGTTGCTCTCGCGTGCGCGGCGTCTGCCGTCCACGCCCAGCAAGCCCGCGCCACCGGCCCCTGGCAGACCTACGACACCGCGAACGGCGAGTGGCGAAGCTACGCTGGTAGCATCGCCGGCACCAAGTACTCGCCGCTCGAGCAGATCGACGCCAACAACTTCGGCGACCTCGAGCTCGCCTGGGAATGGATGTCGGTCGACAACTTCGTCAGCCGGACGATGCCCGACGGCAGCGAGTGGTGGGCACCGCTCGACACCATCGTCGAGACGCTCGTCGACGACACCCCCAACCTGTACCGGACCGGCCACCCGCCCAACCCCTCCGGGTTCCAGGCGACGCCGCTCATGGTCGGCGGCGTCCTCTACTTCAACACGCCGCTGTCGCAGGGAGTCGCCGTCGACGCCACGACAGGCGAGACCCGCTGGGTGTTCAACCCGAAGAGCTACGAGGAAGGAACGACGACGATGACCGGCACGTGGCGCCAGCGCGGTGTCGCGTACTGGACCGACGGCGAGGACGATGAGCGAATCTTCTGGGGCACCGGCAACGGCTACCTCGTCTGCGTCGACGCCAGAACCGGGCAACCGTGCCCCGACTTCGGGCCGAACGGCAGCGGCATGGTCGACGCCATGGTCGGCATTCCCCGGGCGAATCGGGACGAGCGCGACTATCTCAACGCGATGCTCTACGGCATCCATTCCCCGCCGATCGTGGTCCGCGACACGGTCATCCACGGCTCCCAGGTTGCCGACCGACGGATCACCAAGGAGGCGGTGCCCGGCTGGGTGCGCGCCTGGAATGTCCGCACGGGCGAGCACTCGTGGGACTTCCACACGGTCCCGAACAGCGCCGACGAGTTCGGCGTCGACACGTGGCAGAACGAGTCGTGGCGCTATTCCGGGAATGCCAACGTCTGGTCGATGCTGGCCGGCGACAACGAGCTCGGGTATGTCTATCTGCCAACCGGAACGGCGACCAACGACTACTACGGCGCGGATCGTCTGGGAGACAACCTCTTCGCCGAATCGATCATCGCCGTCGACGTCGAGACCGGCCAGCGTGTCTGGCACTTCCAGGCGGTGCATCACGGGCTCTGGGACTACGACTTCCCCACGCACCCGAACCTGGTGGACGTCACGGTCGACGGTCGGGACATCAAGGCGCTGGCACAGGTGAGCAAGCAGGGCTTCGTCTACGTTTTCGACCGGGTGACGGGGGAGCCGATCTGGCCGATCATCGAGCGGCCGGTGCCGCAAGAGACGAACCTGCCCGGCGAGGTGCCCTCTCCAACGCAGCCGTTTCCCACCAAGCCGGCGCCCTTCGACTACCAGGGTGTGGAAATCGACGACCTGATCGACTTCACGCCGGAGATTCGCGCGATGGCGGTCGAGGCGGTCAGCAACTTCACAATCGGACCGTTGTTCACACCGCTGAGACGACCGATCGAGGGGGAGACCCAGGGCACCATCATGCGCCCGTCTCCGGGCGGCGCGACCGGATGGGGCGGCGCCGCGCTCGACCCCGACACCGGGATGCTGTATGTCCCCTCGCGTAACCGTCCTGGGTTCATCCAGCTCTACGAACCGGACCCGGCGCTCGGCTCGACGATGCGCTACACGCACGGCGCGCCTGAAGCCCAGCGGATGGCCAACCTGCGCGCCAGCATCCGGTCCGGCCCGCAGATGCCGCAGGGACTCCCGCTGTTCAAGCCGCCGTACTCGCGCATCACGGCGATCGACCTGAACACCGGCGACCACGCCTGGATGGTGCCGACGGGTACCGGGGATCGGTACCGGCGCCACCCGCGGCTGCGTGACCTCGACCTGCCGCCGCTTGGGGGAGACAACGCCAACAATGGCCCACTCCTGACCAAGACGCTTCTGATCTACTGTTTGACCGCCGGCGGGACAAACAACGGACCGCGTCTGGTCGCCTACGACAAGACCTCGGGAGCAGAGCTCGCGTCGGCCGATCTGCCGGCCGGCGCGATCGGCACGCCGATAACCTACATGGCCGACGACAGGCAGTACATCGCCCTCACCGTGGGAGGTGGGCCGCGGCTGGTCGCCTTGGCGCTGCCGCGCTGAGCGGCAACGGCGCGTGGCGCCGGATCTTGAAGCGGCGGGTCATGTGACGAAGACGTCGAAAGGTCCTTCTCGAGGAGGAACGCAATGATGCGGGCGGTCAGTCGATTCAGAGTATGGCTGCTGGTAGGAGCCGCGCTGGTGTGGCTGACGCCCGCCAAGCTCGCGGCCCAGGCCCTCCCCGATCGACCGGGCGGCACCCAACCCGTTCGATTGACCGCGCCGCGAATTCCGCCGTTACCAGAGGCACAGTGGACCGACGCGCACCGCGCGCTCGTGGCGACCTACGGGCCTGAGGTCCGCATCGGCAACGCCTTCAGGACACTGCTCAACGTCCCCGCGCTGGTAGAGGCGGTGATGCCCTTTCTCATCTACATCACGAGCGACACGACGCTCTCGGCGAGGCACCGCGAGCTGCTGATCCTGCGCACAGCCTGGCTAGCCCAGAACGCGTACGTCTGGGCGGACCACGCGCCGGTTGCCAGGACCGCCGGCGTGACGGCCGCGGACAGGCGTCGGATCGCCGAGGGCCCTGCCGCCCCCGGCTGGGACCCGTTCGAAGCGACCCTGCTCCGTCTGGCGGACGAGCTGTTCCGGAATTCGTCTGTAAGCGACGTGACCTGGAGCGCGCTCGAAGCGCGCTACGACCTCTATCACATGGTCGACGCCATCATGACGGTGAACGAGTTCACGCTGCTGTCGATGCTCTTCAACTCGATGGGCGTCCAGCCCGACGCTGGAGCGACGGCGCGCTTCCCGGCGGATGTCCCCTACCAGATCGAGGTGCCGGCACGGGAGCGTCCCTTGGCCACGCCGCGCGTCGATCCGATCGAGGGCCCCGGCCTTCGGGTCGGTCGCACCTTCGCGCGGCACCCGAGAGTGGCCGAGACGCGGCGGGGCAACTCCAACTACGTCAACCGCGTCTCGCCGCTGACGCCCCACTATCGCGAGTTGCTCATCCTTCGGATCGGATGGAACTGCCAGTCGGTCTACGAGTGGGCCAAGCATGTGGGAAGCGTCGGACGCGCCCGCGACCACGGGCTGATGCCGGAACGGATTGCTGCCGGGCCCGACGCACCCGGCTGGGACGCGTTCGAGATCGCGCATCTCGACGCCGCCGACGAGATCTATCGCGACGGGATCGTGTCCGACGCCACGTGGACCGCGCTGGCCCAGCGCTATGACACGCGCGAGATGATGAGCGTGCTGATGACCGTCGCCAACTATCGCCTGGTGTCGATGTCGCTCAACGCGTTCGGCGTGCAGCCGCAGCCAACGGACGAGGTGTTCCCAAACGTGAGCCGTCGATGAAGCGAGAGACACGGCCTCTTGCGTTTGAGCGATCCGGCGCGATTGGTCGCTCGTTCGGTTCTCAAGGAGGTGCGCACATGAGCTGGAAACGGCTAGCCGAATTCTCTGTGATGGCCCTGCTGGCGACGGCATGCGGCGACCAGACAACGGTGGCGGAGGATCTTGGCGAGCAGCCAACGGTGGCGGAAGACGGCGGCGTGCCGACATTCGCGGTCGACCCGTCGTGGCCCACAATCCCGAACGGCTGGGTCCTGGGTCAGGTGTCGTCAGTGACGGTGGATGGTCGCGACCACGTCTGGGTGTTGCACCGGCCGCGCACGGTGGAGGACGAGCAGCAAGACAACGCCGCGCCACCCGTGCTCGAATTCGACGACGCCGGTACGTTCATCCGCGCCTGGGGTGGGCCGGGAGCCGACTACGAGTGGCCGGCGAACGAGCATGGCATCCACGTGGATTACCAGGGGCACGTCTGGATCGGCGGCAACGGCGGGCAGCCGGAGTCGGACGACATGCTGCTGAAGTTCACGACCGAGGGCGAGCTGCTGCTACAAATCGGCCGCCGCGGCCAGAGCGGCGGCAACACAGATACGGAGAACGTACGGCGACCAGCGGAGGCGTTCGTGTATCAGGACACGAACGAGGTTTTCGTGGCCGACGGATACGGCAACCGTCGCGTGATCGTGCTCGATGCGGACACCGGCGCGTTCAAGCGGATGTGGGGCGCCTTCGGGAACGAACCGCTCGATGCGCCACCGGAGACGGGCGCGACCCCCACCTCCGGCGACGCCGCTCCAGACGAGGGCCAGGGGCCCCAGCAGTTCGCCACGGTGCACGGTATCGAAGTCTCGAACGACGGGCTCGTGTACGTCGCCGACCGGAACAACAGCCGCATCCAGGTCTTCACGAGTGACGGGGCGTACACGACGCAGGGGTTCATCAACCAGAACGCAGACAGCGCGTCGACGGCGGCCGGCCTGGCCTTCTCGCCAGACCCGCAGCAGCAGTTCATGTATGTGGCGGATCAGGGGAATTCGCGCATCCACGTGGTCGACCGCCAGACGCTCGAGGCTCTCGATTCGTTCGGACGCAACGGTGAGGCGCCTGGCGATTTCCAGGCGCTGCACCATATCGCCAGCGACAGCAACGGCAACCTCTACACGGCGGAGGCCCAGCGCGGCCGCCGGGTGCAGAAGTTCGTGTTTCAGGGCATGGCGCCGGCGCGGCGATGACCCATTCGGTGAAGGAGAGGAGCACCAGGTCCTGGCGGTCGGCAACAACGGCTGGGTGCGGGTCGACACCGAAGACGACCGCGCGAAGTGGCTCAACTCGTCGGCGGCGGTGAGCATCGAAGCGTCGTTGCGGCTGCGCTAACCCGGGCTTTGGCCACGTCTAGACATCTCCTAAGGGTGACATCGTAATGTATAAAGGGGACCTGATCCGTTTCGCACGAGACGGAGTTGACGCGTGCGACTGGCGCTCGATGGCACGCGGTCACACGTGTAACCGAAGAGAGAATCGATGATGATGCAGCGCTGCCTGTTCGTCGCGACGGTACTTCTTGTGGTCGGTGCACTCCGAGCGGCGCCGCACGCGCAGACGCCGTCGGACCAGACGTCCGTCCGCCCGTTTACCCCGGTGACGCCCGAGCGGCTGCTGAACGCCGAAGCCGAACCGCACAACTGGCTGATGTACTCCGGCAGCTACAAGAGCCAACGGTACAGCGGCCTCGACCAGATTCATCGGCGGAACGCCGCCGATCTCGAAATCCAGTGGGTCTACCAGCTCCAGACGCTCGACCGGGCCGAGACGACGCCGCTCGTCGTCGACGGCGTGATGTACATCACCGAGTCGCCCAGCACTGTCATTGCGGTCGACGCGGCGACCGGCCGGCCCTACTGGCGATACGTGCACCAGCTGCCGGACGACATGGTCTTCTGCTGCGGCCGGAACAACCGCGGGGTCGCCGTCCAGGGAGATCGCATCATCATGAGCACGCTCGACGCACACCTGGTGGCGCTCGACGCCAAGACCGGCAGCGTGGTCTGGGAGACCGAGGTCCAGGAGACCGCGGCGGGCTACAGCAAGACCGCGGCGCCGCTGATCGTCGGCGACAAGGTGTTCACCGGCGTCGCCGGCGGCGAGTTCGGCATTCGCGGTGTGGTCGACGCGTATGACATCAATACTGGCACCCTCGAGTGGCGCTTTTTCACGACACCCGGCCCGGACAACCCGGACAGCCGGACATGGTCGGGCGACTCGTGGAGGACCGGTGGGTCGTCCACCTGGATGACCGGCTCCTACGACCCCGAGCTGAACCTGGTCTACTGGGGCACCGGCAACCCGGGTCCCGACTACGACGGGACCGTGCGCGAAGGCGACAACCTCTATTCCGACTCGGTGGTCGCGCTCGACGCCGACACAGGTGAGCTGAAGTGGTACTTCCAGTTCACGCCACACGACATCCACGACTGGGACTCGACGCAGATCCCGATTCTCGCCGACACGTCGTTTGGCGGTGAACAGCGGAAGCTGATGCTCTTTCCGAACCGGAACGCCTTCTTTTACGTCCTGGACCGCGAGACCGGTGAGTTCCTGCTCGGCACGCCGTACGCCAAACAGACCTGGGCCGACGGGCTCGACGCGAACGGGCGCCCCATCCTGCTCCCCGGCAAGGAGCCGTCGATCGAAGGCACTGTCGTCTCCCCCGGCATCACGGGCGGCTCCAACTGGTGGTCGCCGAGCTACAGCCCACGGACCGACCTGCTCTACGTGATGGCCTACGACGCCGAGACGAAGTACTTCATCCGCCCGGAGGAGTACGAGGAGGGTCAGAGCTTCCGCGCCGGTGGCGGCGAGACGCCCGAGGCGGCCGAGACGTATCACCGCGCCGTGCGTGCCATCTCGCCGCAAACCGGCGAGCGGCGCTGGGAGTTTCCGGTTAACTCGCGGTCAACGTCGGGACTGCTGTCGACCGCCGGCGACCTCGTCTTCGGCGGCACGGCCGACGGCTTCTTCTTCGCGTTGGATGCCCTCACCGGGGAAGAGCTGTGGCACAAGACCGTCGGTGGGCGCGTCCACTCTGGCCCGATGGGCTACGCGGTCGATGGAAAACAGTACGTCGCCGTGGCCGCCGGCAACGCGATCTTTTCGTTTGCATTGCCTGACTAACGGCTGCAGGTCGACGCCGGCGTCCCAACTCGGGATCGTACATATTGGAGGCTGTCGCCATGCGTATTCAGATTCTCGGCACCGCTGTCGTGTGTGGAATGCTCGCCGCGTGTGCGGCGGAGCCTGAGCCGACCGCCCCAGAGGCGGCACCGGAGGCTGCGACGCCGACCCCAGCGCCGCTTCCCGAGGTGATCGTCGCAGAGCGCGGAGGGTTCATTCCGGAGGGCATCGAGTACGACATGACGAACCATCGGCTCCTGACGGGGTCGCTCACCGAGGGCTCGATCCTTCAGCTTCACGGCGATGGCCGCGTGACACCCATCGTCAGCGATCCGGATCTGGTCTCCTCGATCGGCATCGAGGTCGACGAGCTGCGCGACCGCCTGCTGGTGGCCAACTCGGATTTTTCGGTGTTCCAGAGCGGCGGTGCCGGCCAGGCCAAGCTGGGTGTCTACAACCTGGCGACCGGCGAGCGACTCGCGATGGTCGATCTCGCGGCGGTCATCGCCGACCCGCCCGACGACGCGGTCTACTTCGCGAACGATGTCGCCGTGACAGACGATGGCACGGCCTACGTCACCGATACGCGGATGAATCTGATCTATCGCGTCGACACCGACTACCGGGCTTCGGTGCTACATCAGTTCGATGACGGCGGCGCGGGGCCCAATGGAATCGTCGACCATCCTGCTGGCTATCTCCTGGTGGCGCGGGGGGCGGCGCTCTGGAAAGTGCCGCTCGACGATCCGGCCGCGGCCACCCAGGTCACGCTGCCGGAAGACGTGCCCGGACAGGACGGCATGGTGTGGACGGCCGGTCGCCTGGCCATCGTCAGCAGTGCCGCCAACCGTGTGGTGGCGTTGACAAGCGCCGACGACTGGACCACGGCCGAGCTGGCGGGCGTCGCCACCTACGAGGGCCAGGCCACCACGGTGGCCGTCGTCGGTGATGACCTCTACGTGGTCCTTCCAGACTTTGCCGGCGAGAACCCGCCGAGTGTGAGGCGCGTGGTGCTTCAGTAAGGGTCCGGTCAAGAACAAGTTCGCATTCTTGGGCGTCGTACTCATATCGCGCCCGGCCATTGCAAGGCGCGAGGAGGGAGCATCCCGGCAGTAGTCGACCCCTGTAGAGCAGGTCTAGCGCCGGCCTCTGCGGGATGGATCGGCGGCCAAAATGTGAAGGTATTCTTGACCGGGCCCTCAGACTCTTCGACCTGCCCCTCGAACGCTCCTTGGCTGTCTATTTCCCAGCCCGGTCTTCAGCCCGACCCGCGCTCAGGCTGTTCTCGAGCCCGTAGTTCCCCTCGTGACAGGCGTACTCGTACAGGTCGTACGTCCTGTCCTTGTTCAACGGGATCGCCACTGTCCACGGCGCCGTATACACGTCCGGATCCTCGATCGTCACCTCGTAGTTGATCGTGTTGGCGTCGGCAAAGGTGAACCGCTCGACCACCTGGAGAGCTTCGCTGCGGGGGAGACCCCGCGCACCGCGTGTGGCGATGTTCGTGGCAATTGCGCCTTTGTCGTTGTAGTTGGTGACCTCGACGACCAGGGTGTTGCCTTCCCACCGGCCCCGCGAGTCTCCGTTCCATTGGCGGACGCCGTCGCCGACATGTGGTCGTCCATCGAGCGGGATGATGCGCGCCTCGTGAATCATCTCGTACTGGATCACGACATAGCCGGGCGGCTGCAGAATCCGGTACCCGGCACCATATCCCGGAGGAAAGATGCCACCGGGCACGCCACGGGTGATGCAGCGCTCCCACGGCGTGTGGTTCATCCAGGAATCGGTGAGGTTGACGAGGTTGTTGTTCCGGATGGCGACGGCCGCCTCCGTCACGGGGATCCTGCCGTTGGGCGGGTCGACGACCATGGATCGACGTCGCGCATTCCGCGGCGCGCTCCCCGGCCCGTCGGCGAAGCCACTCACCTCGCGAACGACACTGGGGTCCACCGGCGCTGGAGGACGCGGAGGCTGGTTGGTCCCAGGGAACCACTTCGCCAGCGGCGCGAGCCGCTGGATGTCTACCTCGCTGGGTGCTTCGAACGGTGTCCGGTCGAAGTTTGTCCAGACGCCCTGGATGTCCGGCTGACCGTCCGGTGTGCGAGGCGGCGTCCACTCGTGTGCCGACTGGGCCTGTCCCGATGCGGGAACCAGGAGTAGCGAAGCGAGCGTCATCAGCGTCACCACCGAACCGAGACTTGTCTGGCTCATCTGACCTCCCGGGTTGCGCGGCCGGCTCGTAAGGCTGCTTCTGCTGACGCCGGCAGACCACCGCCGGCGCGACCGGCCCCAAGCATGCGGAATCCCTGTTCGGTGCGCCGGCCCATGTCGGCCGCACTCGCCGTGATACCACAGGCGATATCGTGGGTCTGGCACGCGTTGACGATCGTCTCGATCGCCTCTTCGACCTCGGGCGCGTCGCGTGCGACGCCGAGCGAATTGGAGAGGTCGCTCGGACCGATATAGAAGCCCGCCACACCCGGCACCGCGGCGATCGCGTTGACATTGCGCAGGCCTTCGGCCGACTCGATCATCATGATGGCGACAAGATCCCCTGCCGGATTGAGCGGCCACAGGTCGGCGTGGCGCACATACTCACTCGTCGACAGTCCCCAAAACCATGCCGCGGCGGCCGGTCCGGAGCCCCGCTGTCCTTGTGGTTCGATGTACGGCGATCCTCGCCGTTGCGGATACCGCATCGCGCGCACGGCGTTTAGTGCCTGGTCCGCCGTGTCGATCGCGGGGAAGATGATGCCCATCAGACCCAGGTCAAGCGCCTGCTTGACCGCCCACTGCGTCTGCTCGCGCCCATACGGCGCAAACCTGGCCAGGGGTGTCACGCGCTGCCGCAGGCTGCCGCTCTGGTGGACGGCGGCCTTGTCGGTCATGCCGAGCAGGAAGGTCTGCAAAGCCGCGAAGTCCATCGCGCCGTGTTCCATGTCGACATACACGTAGTCGATGTCGGCCCGCGCCAGCGCGCGTGCGTTTTCCAGCGACAGGTCATAGGTGCTGACGCCGAAGACGCGCTCGCCGCGCGACAGCTTGTCGACGACCGAGCTGACATGGTCCTCGGTTTGAGCGACGGGAACACCAACGGCGACACACAGCACGGCCGTCCACGTCGCGACGGCAGCCAACCGCCGGCGTGGCTGCGTGGATGAGGCTGAACGCATAGGAACTCGGTGGACTTCCTGCTCAGCGGGGTCGGTCGTACGGCGCGCCGGTGCCGGACGATCCGACGAAGAAGGTCGACCCGTCGGGCAACGTGATGTCGCGGGCGTTCGCGGTGGTGGACCCGTCTTTGGCCTGGAAGCCGTCGATGACGAGCTCGGTGCCGACAGGGACCGAGTTCTTGTTCAGGCCGCGACGCATCAGCGCGTTCGGGGCCCCGCACTCGATCGCCCAGGTCAACACCTGGCCGTTCTCGTCTTCCACGTCGATGTGGATCCACGAATGCGGGTTGATCCACTCGGTCTTGGCGACCTTGCCCTGGAGCCGCAGGGGCCGGTTTGCGTCGAACTCGGCAGAGAACGCGTGATGTGCCACCGCCGGCCCGGCAGCCAGCAGCAGGCCAAGGCCGGCGACTGCGGGGAACAGGTTCATTCGCATGGTCTCATCTCGTTGCATGCACCCGCGCGGCATCGATATCGGTGCCGGTCATGAGCGAGATGTTGCGACCATTTCCCTCATGACAGGCGTATTCGAACAGCATGTGGTCTTCCGGCGCCCGCACGAGGGCGTCGAACGCGATCGTCCACGGCTGGGTGAAGACCTGGGGGTCCTCGATCGTCACTTCGTAGTGAATCGTGTCGGCGTCCCTCAGCGTGAAGCGCTCGACCACGTGCAGCTCGTCGCTATGGAACGCACCGTGCCCGGTGGTCAGCGCGCTGGCCGGCGCCCCTTCAGGCGGCGCGCCGTGCCCGACGACCCAGGTGTTCTCTGTGAAATTGGTCACGTCGACGACCAGCGTGTTCCCCTCCCAGTGGCCGCGGGAGTCGCCCATGCCGAGGCGGATGTCCGCGTTGACGTGCGGGCGCCCGTCGAGCGGGATGTAGCGATAGAGGTGGTTCCACTCGTACAGCATCACGACGTAGCCGGGAATCTGCTCGATCTGATACGTGTTGTAGCCGACCGGCAGATGCGCGCGTGGCAGCGCCGACGGGAGGCATTTCACGCGCGGGTCGAGATACTCCAGATCGTCTTGCCGCGCCATGACCTCGCCC
Organism: Acidobacteriota bacterium; assembly: GCA_015659035.1. Taxonomy (GTDB): domain Bacteria; phylum Acidobacteriota; class Vicinamibacteria; order Vicinamibacterales; family UBA8438; genus NP936. The sequence goes on from DQNS01000127.1 coordinate 20,262, forward strand.
CGCTGCTCGGCCGCCCACGGCTGAAACGGGATCCGGCCGTCCGGGGGATCGACCACCATCGGGGTGGTGACCCGCGCGGCACGCGGCGGCGCGTCCGGATCGGGCTCGAAAAACCGAGAGAACGCGGCGCCCTGTCCGCGGTTGGCCCCCTCCGGCGGTCGCCAGGACTCGTTCGCCGGCGTCTCCATCGGCTGGTAGGCACCGGGGAGATAGTGGCCCCGCAGGTCGGGGTCGCCCCACTGGGTCCGTGGGGGCTCATAGGCGCCGTCCTGGCCGCCGTACGCGAACATCGGCGCCAACAGACACGGTGCCATCACGGTTGCGATACACGCGAAGGATCGGGCTCTCACCGCGCACCTCCTTCCTCAGGACCCTGACGGGTCAGCGACTGCAGGATAAAGTCGACACAGTCGTAGTCCAAGAGCTGCAGCCCCTCTTCCATCCGTCGATAGAGCGGCATGCGCATCGTCCACGGGCGGGTGAACACGTTCGGGTCCTCGATCGTGACCTCGTAGTCGATGTGATACGAGCTGGTCGGTGTGTACCGCTCGACGACGTGCAACGTGTCGCTATGGAAATTTCCGGCCGCGTCGAACCAGGTCTGGCCGTTGAAGTGCGTCGTGTCGACGACGAGCGTGTCCTCGTCCCAGTGCCCGCGTGAGTCGCCCATCCAAAAGTCGTTCGGCAGCGGATGGGGGCTGCCGTCAGTGTAAATGATGCGCACGACATGCGCGAACTCGTAGGTCATGATCACATGGTCCGGCGTCTGCAGGATCCGGAACGGGAATGGCATGTAGGTAGTGCGTGGGACACCCGGCAGGTAGCACTTGCGGACCGGATCCGCGGTCATCCGGCTCGCGTAGTTCGCTTGCTGCTGCGTCGCCGCCCACTCCTGATACGGGATGTCGTTGCCCTCCACGACGCCGAGTCCAGCCGGGACGCCGTCCTGGGCGTTGTGTGCCCGGATGTCCCAGGCGGCCGTGCTCAGCACCTGCCAGATCCCGTTCAGGTCGGGCCGCCCCGCTGCAGTCCGTGGTCCGTCGTAGCTCAACGCGGGGGCGCTGGCGGTCTCGGAGGACAGCGATTCCAGGTAGGCCACGACCTGTCGCACGTCGTCGTCAGAGAGCTCACGCCGCGAAATCGGCGGCATCTGGCTGTAGCCTTCGCGCACGACGGCGAGCACGTAGTCGGCGTCGAACCCGAGCGGCACCAGGGTGGGGCCCAGGTCGCCGCGCCCTTCCGACCCGTGACACAGCTGGCACACCCGCTGATAGGGATCCGCGCCGGCATGGTCCTGTGCGGCGGCGGCGGGCATCATCGCGAGCACGATGTACACGGCAAACAGCGAACGCATCACGGTCACGACGTCACTACTCTTCAGGCAGGGCAAACGCGACGAGCGAGGCATCGGGCCCGGCGCCGGTCGCCATCAGGATGAACTGTCTGCCCGAGCGCGCGCGGTAGGTCACCGGGTTCCCACTGGTCCGGAACTCGGTCGCCACACGCGACACCTCGCGCCCCGTCGCGGCATCGAACGCATACAGATACGGATCGCCGCCGCCAATGAACACGAGTCCACCCCCGGTCACCATCAGTCCGTTGTTCCCGGGGGTGCCGAGGCGATCGGGCAGATCGGCGTCCCGCAGCAGCGGGTGGCGGCGAACGAGTGCGCTTCCCTCGCCGAAGGGCACGCGCCACGCGATGTCGCCCGTCTCGAGATCGATCGCGACGAGCCGCGCGTATGGCGGCTTGACGAGCGGAATCGGGCCGAGACGACTGCGCGCGACCGCAGCGGCACCGGGTCGCCCGCGGAAGATGCCGGCCGCCGCTCCACGCGGGCAGTTGTTCGTATACGCGACGTCCACATCGGGCAGGTCGGGATCGGTCTGGCACACCTGATTCGCCGTGGTCCCCTCCGTCGCCCGGACGTAGAGCATGTTGGTGGTCGGGTCGAGCGCCGCGCCGCCCCAGTTGCCGCCGCCGTCGACCCGCGGCCGTTGCAGCGTACCCCGGAGGCTCGGCGGGGTGAACAGCGGCCCGAGGCGATACGTCCGCAGCTCTTCCAGCGCGAGCCGGTGGACCTCCGGGGTCAGGTCGTTCGCATCGTCGAGCGAGACACCCTGTTCCGCGAAGGGCGGCGGTTTGGTCGGAAACGGCTGGGTGGGGTACGGCACCTCACCCGGCACGTCGGTCTCGGTGTCGACCGGACGTTCCTCGATCGGCCAGACCGGTTCTCCGGTCACACGATCGAAGACGTACGTGAAGCCTTGCTTCGAGACTTCCGCCACCGCGTCGATCGTCCGCCCGTCGACGTTGAGCGTCATCAAGTTCGGCGGTGAGGTGAAGTCGTAGTCCCACAAGCCGTGGTGGACCGCCTGGAAGTGCCATTCGCGTTCGCCGGTCCGGGCGTTGAGGCACAGGAGCGACTCGGCGAACAGGTTGGCGCCAAGACGGCGTCCCCCCCAATAGTCGCTGCTCGGCGTACTCGTTGGGACATAGAGGAGGCCGCGGTCTTCATCCAGCGACATCAGCCCCCACACGTTGGCGTGGCCGGTGAACCGCCACGCCCCGTTCTCCCACGTGTCGGCCCCGAACGCGTCGTTCGACTGGGGCACGGTGTAGAAGACCCACCGGCGCTCACCGGTGTTGGTGTCGAACGCCTGCACCGAACCCGGTGTGTCGAACCGGTGTTGCACGCGGTCGGGTACCCGGCTCCCGACGATAACGAGCTCCTCGAAGACGACCGGCGGCGACGTCTGGTCGAACTCCTCGCGGGTCACCTCGTTCGGGAACCCGTCGGTCAGCAGCACCTTCCCGTTGTCGCCGAACCCCCGGATGAGCTCGCCCGTCTTCGCGTCGAGGGCGTAGAGGCTGTCGCGGCTGTTGAGGAAGATCCGCATGTCGTCGCCCGAGCCCCACACCGCCACGCCGCGATGTTTGAAGCCGCCCGGGCCGGCGCCACGTGGGCCGGTGCGATAGGCTTCGGGGTCGAACGCCCACAGCTCCTCGCCGGTGTCGGCATCGAGCGCGACGACGCGCGTGTACATCGTCGACAGATATACGACGTTGTCGATCATCAGCGGCATCGCCTGAAAGCTGCCCGGCCGCGTCCCGAACTCCTCGAGCGGCAGCTCACCCGGCTCCCATTCCCAGGCGATCTCGAGCTGGTCGACGTTGGTCAGGTTGATGTCGTCCACCGCGGAGTATTTCGTGTGCGACTGCTCCGCGCCGACGTACCGCCACTCGACCATCTCGCCCGCACGGTCCTGCGCACCGAGCGCCACTGCACCCACCACCACCGCGACCGCGCAGAGTCTCATCTAATCCTCGTCGCCGTGCATTATGCCAGCTTCTCATCGCGACGGGGTGTCAACGCTCCAGTCAACGCTTAGCCCTTACTCGAGCGTCTTGATCTTGATGTTCCGGAACCGCACCTGGCCAGCGCCGTTGTACTGCAACGCGATCGGGCCGCTCTGATGCCGGTCGGACCGCGCGTCGACGGTCGTCTGACCGTTGAGCTGCACGACGAGGTGGTCGCCGTCGGCGGTGATCTCGAACGTGTTCCACTTGCCGGCGGTCTGGGGGACCGTCTGAATCTTGGCCACCTCGTTGATGCTCCCCGTGGGCCAGGTCGTATGCGGGTCGAAGATGTTCACCTCGAACGCGTTCCCCTGCGAGATCGCGCCCTCGGCCGGGCAGCGGAGAAAGACGCCGCTGTTGGCGGTGTCGTCGATCCAGAAGTCGACCGTGAGCTGGAAGTCCGCATAGTGCGCGGTGGTGGCCATGAAACCGCGGCCGGCATCCGGCACGGCGCTGATCGTGCCGTCGGCGACCTCCCACTGTCCATCGAGACGCGGAGCCCAACCGGTCAGACTGGTGCCATCAAAGATCAGAACCCAGCCGGCCGTCGCCTCGTCCGCCGTCACCCTGTTGTGTTGCTGTGCCGTCGTCGCTGATGCCGGCGCGAGCGAGAAGGCTATCAAGACTACGAAACTCGCAATCCGCTGTGCATGTCGCATAGGGGTTCTCCTGAAAGAAGACAGCCGACCATCTGCCAGGGTGCGTATTAGACAGCCATGACCGTGCTCAGTTTGGGGCGCCGAGTGGCCGCAACAACTCGGTCCAGTCGAGAATCACCGAAATCGGCGGGTCGGCTGCGGACGTGATCATGACGACCCGGCCATCCGGCGCGACATCGTATGACGGAGGCTGTCGAAGGTGACTCTCGAAGAGGCGGTTCGGAGGCTCGAAGTCGAACGTGGCCGCCGTGTCGATCGCGACGGCCATCAGGTCGTACGGTCCGATCTTGACGCCTGGCTCTAACAGTATGTCGACCCTTCTCCCTAAGAGAACGAAGCCCGCCCGCGACGCACGGCTAGAACAAGGACCAGCCCGCCCTCACTAGGTCGACGGTGACCGCCAGCACGAGCAGGACCATGATCGCTCGCGCCAGGAAGATGAGCTGCCGGCTCGACTCGCGTGGGGGCCCGCTGAGCCGAGGCACCCCGAACATCAGCGCCGCGATGGTCCCGAGGGTCAAGGCGACCGCGAAGGCGATACCCGCATCCCCCAGCAGAATCGGGAGCCAGCCGACCATCAGCGCCACGGCGACGACCCCAGCGCCGATGCGATTGGCGCTCCGCCCACCGCGGAGCGTCGCCACGGTACGAATGCCGGCTGCCGCGTCTCCCGGAGCATCGGCCGCGGTGCGCACCACCTCCTTGCCGATGCCCGCGACGACATACCCGGCCGTGAAGGCCAGGTACACCGAATCCTCGAATCGGGCAACCGACATCCAGCACAACAGCGGGTACCCCGACAGCAGCGCGGTGACGCCATGTCCGAGCACGGGGATCGCCTTGAGACGCCAGGTGTAGATGATGCTGAGACCGATGACCGCCGCGGCACCCAGACCGAACGGCAGACCGGCGATGACGGCAACAACGAGGGCCACCACATAGAGCGTGGCGCTCATCACCAGCGCTCGATCACGCGGGACCTGGCCGGAGGGGATCGGCCGGTCCGGTCGGTTGATGCGGTCTTCCTCGACGTCGTGCCAGTCGTTGAACATCATCGAGGCCGACGACAGCAGCATGTTGGACGCCGCCACGGCGACGACCAGCGCGGAGGGCCCCTCGAAACCGACCAGACCGGCGCCGACGAACGTGCCGACGAACGCAAGCAGCGTCTCGGCGCGCGCCAGTCGAACATGAGCCCAGACGGTCGCACACCGTCCCGATGGCGGAGCCACGGCGATGCGCCGCACCGCCCCTGTCGAAGCGGGTCGCTGCCCAAGAGCGGCCACGGGTGCGGCGGTGGACGCAAGCACGGCGGACGTTCGCGGGTTCCCCCAGAGCGCCCTCGTCACGGACTGCCGTTCGCGGCTCATGAGATCTAGTGGCCCGGCGATTATAGCGCCTGCCGGAGCACGCTCAAACAGCACGGGCCGGCCCCCCTCAGGAGGCCGGCCCGTGACAGTGTCGTTTTGGCGCTCGACGGACGGTTACTGCTGGAGCTGGAGCCGCTCAATGGCGTCCGGAGAGAGGTCGAAATATACGTTGACCTGGCCGATCTTGACTTCGAACGGGGCATTCACTCTGACCAAGGGTGGCAACGAGATGAGGCCCTGGAACTCCTCGCCCGCACTGAGGCGCGTCCCGTCCTCAAAATTCGAGATGTTGAACGAGGTAGCCCGGTGCGGCTGGCCCGTCAGCGTTACGGGGTCCACCTGCAATACCTGATAGTCGGTGTCAACCGCTATGCTCCGGAGGGCCTCACCTTTGATGAAGAACATCAGATTCTGACGCGCCTGTGCCCGCAGCGAGTATTTTGTCGGCGCGGTGAACAACGCGTCCGTGGTGAAGTCGTTCAGGTGCACCACCATCAGGCTGAAGCCCTGCTCGTCGCTGCTGACCAGCCGAGTATAGTCCTGCACCAGTGCGTCCGTTGTCTCCGTGGGATCAGGGGGCTGTCCGGCCGCCACCGGCACGGTCAGGGCGATCATGAGCAGAGCAAGAGCAAATGTCTTCATCGGGTTCGTGTCCTCAGTGGTCGCTAGTAGCCTACGCTACAAGAATTCTCATTCTAGTGAAGATTGAGGCTGACAGCAATCCTACCCTGAGGTTTAACGGACTGCTAGTCTAGTCTAGCCTGTCTAGGCGAGCGGTGCGACCGCTTCGTGCAGGGTGATCCGGACCGGTTCCGGGCCATCGCGTTGGACGGCGGTAGCGACGAGATGGTCGCGGCCGAACCGTTCGAGCGTGAACTGCCAGCGCGCGTCATCATCGTCGATCGCCGGTGTGAAGCGGATGCGGATGTCATCCAGCGCCCTGGCCGGCAGATCGAACGAGAAGCCGGTCAGGGGAATCGCGAGACCGAGCCCGCGCGCCTTCACATAGGCCTCCTTCAAGGTCCAGTACTCGAGAAACCGGGTCGGTCTTTCCGACGCGTCGACACGTCGCAGCACGGCCGCCTCGCGTGGCGCGAAGAACCGCTCCGCGAGATCGAGCCAGCGGTTCGCACGGTTGAGGCTCTCCACGTCGACCCCGACCTCGCGGCCCCGGCTCACCAGACACACGATGAGCCCATTCGTGTGCGACAGGTTGAAGCGGATCGTCGACGGGGGCGTGCCGATCTCGGGCCGTGCGTGGTCGTTGGTCCGGAACCGCCACCGCGCCGGGGGGATGTCACAGTAGCGGGACAGCGTGGTACGCACCAGGACACGAGTGATCAGACACGTGTGGCGGTCGCGAGCGAAACGAAACCGGTCGGTCTTCTCACGTTCGTCGTCGGTGAGCAGCGCCCGACCCCGCGCGAGCTCGGCCGGGTCGGTGAGGGTGTCGGGGCGTATCCACCAGAGATGCGCGTGGCGGCCCCCCAGCGTCACACGCGTATCGTTGCGAGCGGTCGTCATCGAGCTCTCACCGGTGAAACACAGGGCCGCTATTCGTGCTGCGGGTAGCCGGTCCCGGCAAGATCTCGCGCAGATACCCGTCGATACCCCGTTCGCGGCGCCAGTGCCGCGGATAGCCCAGCGACACCTCCTCGAACCGGACCCCGTCGACCCAATCGGTCGTGCGGGTGTGCAGATGCCCGGACACGACCACCTTCGCCCGGAACCGAGTGTGCCAGGTTTCGGTGCGGCGGGTCCCGCACCACAGGGAGAACCGGGGAACCCTGGGCAGCCGCACGAGATCCCGTCGCAGGGGAAAGTGGTTCGCTAGAACGAGCGGGTGCCGCGACGCCGCCTCGGCCAGCCGCGGCTCGGTCTGCTCGACCCGCGCCCGACACCACGCTTCACGCGTCGGGTACGGATCGGGTGCCAGGCGACGCTCGTCCGCACTGCGGACGCCGGCCGCCTCCGCCCAGGCCACCGCGTCGCCGGATGCGACCGTGTCGGGTCGGAAGCTATAGTCGTACAGCAGAAACAACGGCGCGATCACGCACCGCGGCTCCTCCGGCCACACCTCGTACGGGTCCTCCGGTGTCACGACCCCGAACTGGCGGCACAGGGCGAGGGTCGCCTCGTACTTCGCGACGCCGCGCAGAGCGCCGTCCCGATGGCTCCAGAGCTCGTGGTTGCCGGGCACCCAGAACACCTGCGCGAACCGTTCCGTGGCGGCACGCACACCGAGCTCGAGATGCTCCAAGGTCTCGCCCACGTCACCGGCCAGGATCAGCCAGTCCTCGAGGTGGGGGCGCCACGCGGGAAGCGCCTCGCGGTTCGCGCGGTAGCCGAGATGCAGGTCGCCCAACGCGTAGAGCTTCATGCCGCGCCCGCGCGACAGTCGCACCGGAAGGCCGGCGTCGCCATCCAGCTTCTCCTGCCTCGCACCGATACCCACCCCCGCCGCGGCGACTCACGCGAGGCCGGGACGGCGCGCACGACGATCCCCCGAGGCATCTGATATAGCGTACAGTCGATCCGCGTCCGGAGGGACATCGACCACACCGACGGCCGCGTGCTCGCCAAGCCGCATACAATCAGATAGGGGTCTGGTAGGGGTCCGGCGGCTTCGCCCGAGCCCCTGACACGCCGTGCCGGCCTCACGGTCGTCCATCGAGAGGACGTCACCCCGCAGTTTCGGGCCGGCTGCGAGGCGTTGCTGCGAGCCCACACGCATCTCGAATCGACACTGCGCGCCGAAGAAGGAGACGAGGTCTTCGAAGAGGAGCGCACCCGCAAGACGGCCATGCTCACCGGAGTGCGCGAGGGGTTGCTCGTCCGCTCACTGGTCGTTGCGGTCGCGCCGTCGTCCGCGGCGCCGGCACGTCCGGGATGATGCTCCGCACCCGAATCCGCTATCATGCTGCGACATCAGTTCTCCGCGGACTCGCCGCTCGGGGCCAAGGCCGTCGCGTGTGGGCGTCCGTCCATAGTCGTGCAACGCAGACCCGAACCGATGAGGGACGATTCATGAGACTCCTATCGCAGCGAACCGAGACCTGCCTGACTGTGGCGTTGCTGAGCGTCGCGCTGACGGCAACGGCCCAGGAGCCGGGAACCGCGAACGGCGAGTGGCCGTCGTATGGCGGCAACCTCTCGCACGATCGCTACTCGCCGCTCGACCAGATCACGGCAGAAAACTTCAGCGAGATGGAACTGGCGTGGCGATTCAACACCGACAACCTCGGTCCGCGGCCCGAGAGGAATTTCCAGTCCACGCCGTTGATGGTGAACGGGATCCTCTACACGACGGCGGGCTCTCGACGCGCCGCGGTCGCACTCGACGCCGAGACGGGCGAGCTGCTCTGGATGCATCGGGTCGACGAGGGCGAGCGGGGCGAAGAGGCGCCGCGCCGGCTGTCCGGCCGCGGACTCACGTACTGGAACGACGGTGGGAACGGCGTCATCCTGTATGTCACGCCCGGCTACCAGCTGGTCGCCCTCGACGCCTGGACCGGTGCCCGGATCCAGAGCTTTGGCGACGCCGGCATCGTCGACCTGAAGCAAAACATCGA
>DQNS01000058.1 GCA_015659035.1 Acidobacteriota bacterium
ACGCCGGTGGCCATCGAGAAGGGGCTGCGGTTCGCCATCCGAGAAGGCGGTCGCACGGTCGGGTCCGGCGCCGTCACCGAGATCGTCGAGTAGCGGGGGTTCGGGGCGCAGCCCCGAGGTAAATATGTTCAGCGACAAGATTCGGATCCGTCTCAAGGCGTACGACCACCGAGTGCTCGACCAGTCGACCTCGGAGATCGTCGATACCGCGCGGCGCACCGGCGCACGCTTGGCGGGGCCGATTCCGCTGCCGACCGACCTCAACAAGTGGACGGTGCTGCGGTCGCCCCATGTCGACAAGAAGTCCCGTGAGCAGTTCGAGATCCGGACTCACAAGAGATTGATCGACATCTTCGAACCGACGACGCAGACGGTTGATGCGTTGATGAAGCTGGACTTGCCTGCTGGTGTCGATGTTGAGATCAAGGCATACGGGAAGGACAACAAATGACGGCGGGCACTACCGAAGTCAGAAGTCAGAAGTCAAGAGTCAGTCCTTCGACAAGAACACCTTGCGCTCTGCTCAGGATGAGCGGGCCAGCAGACGGGAGACGGTATAAGCAGGAGGTAGCTAGACGGACGGATCGACCATGGTGACCGGTATTCTCGGCACAAAGATCGGGATGACACAGTTGTTCAGCGCTGACGGGGTGGTCACGCCCGCGACCGTCATCAAGGCCGGCCCGTGCGTCGTCGTGCAGCGCAAGACGGTCGAGCGGGACGGCTACGACGCGGTGCAACTCGGGCTCGTGGAGGATTCGCCGGCCAAGGTGAACAAGCCGACGGCCGGTCACTACAAGAAGGCGAACGTGCCGCCGACGCGGATCCGGCGAGAAGTGGGTATCGCCGCCGACAGCGACGGGCCGGCCGAGGGCGAGCAGGTGGTCGCGTCCGTATTTACGGATGGTGACCGTGTGGACGTCATCGGGCTAAGCCGCGGCAAAGGCTTTCAAGGGGTCATGAAGCGGCACGGGTTCAGTGGCGGTGGCGCGACGCACGGGTCGATGTTTCACCGCGCGCCGGGGTCGATCGGAGCGTCCTCGTATCCCTCGCGGGTCATCAAGGGGATGCGGGGGCCAGGCCGGATGGGCGGCGACCGGGTGACGGTCAGGAATCTGCGGGTGCTGCAGGTGGATGCCAAGCAGCACCTGCTGATCGTCAACGGCGCGGTGCCAGGAGCGCCGGGCGGGCTCCTGATGGTGCGTAAGGCGGTGGCGGCCAAGCTGCAGCGGGCGCCGGTGGCCGAGGCACCGAAGAAGAAGAAGAGGAAGTAGCGACGGACGGTACGACCATGACACTGGATATCGTCGATTCGCAGAACGAGAAGATCGGGTCGCTCGAGCTCAGCGACGAGGTGTTCGGCGGTCGTGTGAACACCGACGTGATCTGGGAAGCGGTGGTGCACCAGCTCGCCTGCGAGCACCGGGGCACCCACGCGACAAAGACCCGGGGTCGGGTCCGCGGCAGCGGGAAGAAGCCCTGGCGACAAAAGGGGACCGGGCGCGCGCGGGTCGGTGAGATCCGCAATCCGCTGTGGCGCGGAGGTGGTACGGTGTTCGGTCCGCAGCCGCGCAGCTATGCGTACCCGCTGCCGAAGAAGGTGATTCGCGGCGCGCTGCGCCACGCCCTGACCCAGAAGCTCCGGGACGCGGTGGTGGTGGTGGTGGACGCGCTCGCCGTGTCGGAGCCCCGGACCCGTCACGCGGCGGAGTTGCTGGGGCGGCTCGACGTGGTGGGCAAGACCTTGCTGGTCGATGTGCATCCGGATTCGAACCTGTCGCTCGCGGTGCGGAATATCAAGGGCGTCCGGATGTCGTCCACCGGTCGTCTCGGTGCCCGGGACGTCATGGATGCCGGTCGGATCGTCATGACCCGGGGCGCGATCGAGCGGCTCGAGCAGGTGCTGGGATCATGAAAGAGACCGAGGTGATTCGGCGGCCGATCATCACCGAGAAGACCACGATCCAACGGGAGGACGGTCGGACCATCGTGTTCGAGGTGGCGATGCGGGCGACCAAGGTCGACATCAGACACGCGGTGGAGCGGCTGCTCGGCTCGAAGGTCTCGAGTGTCCGGACCGTCATCAGTCACGGCAAGGTCAAGCGTCAGGGGCGGTTCGTGGGCCAGCGCCCGGACTGGAAGAAGGCGTATGTGCGTCTGCGAGCCGGTGAGAAGGTACCGGAGTTCCTCGAGGGCGCGTAGACGGGTGTGTCTCGCGAGTCAAGGTTATGACGATACGCAAGCACAAGCCGACATCGCCGGGACGGCGGTTTCAAACGGTGCAGACGTTCGACGAGATCACCGCCACGAAGCCGTACAAGCCGTTGACCGAACCGCTGCCGAAGTCCGGTGGTCGGAACAACCGAGGGAGAGTAACCGCGTGGCACCGTGGCGGCGGGCACAAGCGGACGTATCGCATCATCGATTTCAAGCGCGACAAGCGGGACGTACCCGGAAGGGTGTCCACCGTCGAGTACGACCCAAACCGGTCGGCGCGGATCGCGTTGGTGACGTATGCGGACGGTGAGAAGCGCTATATCCTCCAGCCGGCCGGTGTGACGGTCGGTGACACCGTCATCGCAGGTGATCGCGTGGACATCCTGCCGGGGAACGCGCTGCCTCTCAAGAACATCCCGCTGGGCACACAGCTGCACAACGTGGAGCTCAAACCTGGCAAGGGGGGGCAGCTCGCGCGGAGCGCCGGGTCCGTGGTGCAGCTCGTGGCCAAGGAGGGCAAGTACGCCTCCGTGCGGATGCCCTCCGGGGAAGTGCGTCGGATTCTGATGGAGTGCTCGGCGACGGTGGGGCGGGTTGGCAACGTCGATCACGAGAACGTGTCCCTGGGCAAGGCGGGCCGCTCGCGTTGGCTCGGGCGTCGACCCAATGTGCGTGGCGTCGCCATGAACCCGGTGGACCACCCGCACGGGGGCGGTGAGGGCAAGGCCTCCGGCGGGCGTCACCCCGTGTCGCCGTGGGGCATGCCGACCAAGGGCTATAGGACCCGCAGCCGGAAGCCGTCCGACAAGTTCATCATCCAGCGGCGGAAGCAGCGGCGGTGATGAGTTCGGTTGCGAGCCTAGGCATCTTCCACAGGCGAGATCATGACGTTTGAAGCAGGCTATCGTGACACGAGGAGATGGCGAGCCCCCGCGAAGCGGGGCTGTGAGAAAAGCCTGTTAGCGATGCGGAGCCGATGTCGACTGGGCGGTGTGCGGCGGAGCTTCGCTGGCGGGGCTGTGAGAAACGCAGCCTAGCGTGCTGCGCCGTCCGCCGGCTGCGCGGTTTGCGGCGCAGCGTCGCTAGCAACCGAGACGAGGCGTGTATGAGTCGATCGCTGAAGAAGGGGCCGTTCGTGGACCTGCCGTTGCTGGAGAAGATCGAGATCATGAACCGCGGCGGAGACCGGAAGGTGATCAAGACCTGGTCGCGGCGGTCCACCGTCGTGCCGGAGATGGTCGGACACACCATCGCGGTGCACAACGGCAGGAAGTTCGTGCCGGTGTATCTCACCGAGAACATGGTGGGCCACAAGCTGGGTGAGTTCTCGCCGACGCGACTGTTTCGCGGGCATACCAGCAGACGCGACAAGGCCGCGACGGTCGGTGGGAAGGGCAGAGAACGGTGATCGAGGGGCGGGCCACGGCCCGATACGTCCGGACGTCGGCGCAGAAGGCCGGACTGGTGATGGACCTTATCCGGGGCCAGAACGTGGACCTCGCGCTGTCGACGCTGCGGTTCGCCCGCAAGCGCATCGCTCGTGACATCGAGAAGGTGCTCCGTTCAGCGGTCGCGAACGCGCAGCAGAAAGAGGGCGCTAGCGGAGACGTCGACCGGATGTTCGTGTCGAGTTGTTACGCCGACCAGGGGCCCTCACAGAAGCGGGTCCGTCCGGCACCAATGGGCCGGGCGTTCCAGATCATCAAGCGCACGGCGCATCTGACTGTCCGCGTGGTTGAACGTGCCGAGGTGGTGACGCGGGTGGCGGCTGCGGCGCCGGAGGATGCGACCAAGCGGGCTCGTAAGACCACGACGACAAGAACGGCACGGAAGACGACAGCTCGGCGGGGGAAGAAGACGACGAAGCCGGCGGCGAAGAAGACCGCCACGACGGTGACGGCGAAGAGGACGAAGAAGAGCGCGAAGAAGAGCGCGGCAGAGACGTCGACGGACAGGGTGTGAGGTTCACGAGATGGGGCAGAAGGTTCACCCGTACGGGTTCAGACTGGGTTTCAATAAGACCTGGCGGTCGCGCTGGTACGCGAACCGCGACTACGCCAAGCTCCTGCACGAGGATCTTGCCCTCAGGGCCGATCTGAAGACGCGGTTCGCGCACGCGGGTGTGTCCAAGATCGAGATCGAGCGCGCCGCCAACAACCTGAGGATTGACATCTGCACCTCGCGGCCGGGCATCATCATCGGGCGCAAGGGCACCGAAGTCGACAAGCTCAAGACGGAGATCCATAAGCGGACCGGGCGCGAGGTCTTCATCAACATCCAGGAGATCCAGAGGCCCGAGGTGGACGCGCAGCTCATCAGCGAGTCGGTCGCGTTGCAGCTGGAGAAGCGTGTTGCGTTCCGCCGGGCGATGCGGAAGGCGGTCGAGTCCGCGTTGCGGTTCGGCGCACGCGGGATCAAGATCCGGGTCGGTGGGCGGTTGAACGGCGCCGAGATCGCGCGGAACGAGTGGTATCTGCATGGACAGTTGCCGTTGCAAACGTTACGGGCGGACATCGACTACGGCTTCGCGGAGGCCCACACGACCTTCGGCCAAATCGGTGTGAAGGTGTGGCTCTACAAGGGTGACCGCCACACGCCACAACTGGCCCGTGACGAGGAGTATCGGGTGCCGCGCCCGCCCGGCCAGGGTGTAGGTCGCCACGCACGAGGGTGATTCGTCATGTTGATGCCAAAGAAGGTCAAGCATCGGAAGCAGCAGCGCGGGCGCATGCGGGGCAAGGCCTGGCGCGGCTCGTCGGTGGCCTTCGGCGACTACGGACTCCAGGCGATGGAGCCGTGCTGGCTGACCGACCGTCAAATCGAGGCGGCGCGTGTCGCGATGACCCGCTTTGTCAAACGTGGCGGGAAGATCTGGGTCCGGGTGTTCCCGGACAAGCCGGTGACCAAGAAACCTCAGGAAACGCGGATGGGGAAAGGTAAGGGCTCGCCAGAAGGGTGGGTAGCGGTCGTGAAGTCTGGCCGGATTTTATTCGAGATGGAAGGGGTCGACATGGTTGCCGCGAAGCAGGCGATGCGTTTGGCGGCGGCGAAACTGCCGATCCACACGGCGTTCGCCACCCGGTTCGGCGAGGCGGCGCCGTGACCAAGATCGGGGAGTTACGTGAGCTCGGTGTGGCTAATCTGGAACAGCGTGAACGCGAGCTGGCGGAGCAATTGTTCCGGTTGCGGCTGCAGAAGTCGATGGGGCAACAGGAGGCGGCCGGAAAGCTAAAGGAGAGCCGGCGTGACCTGGCCCGTGTGAAGACCTTGTTGCGGGAGCACGCACTTGGCCTCGGGCCGGTGACACCCGAGACCCACGGCTAGCTGTCCGTGGTGGAAGTTCGGCGTGACACCGGCCGTCGAGATCAACGCCGCGCATGGCCCCTGCGAGACACGGGTCATATAACGAGAGAAGCATCGGATGGGAACCAAAGCAGAACTCCAAGGTGTGGTCGTGAGCGACAAGATGGACCAGAGCGTCGTCGTTGCGGTCGAGCGCCGCGTACGTCACAAGCTCTACGGCAAGATTCAGCGCCGTACCTCGAAGTTCATGGCGCACGACCCGGCCAACGACGCCAAGGTCGGTGATCGCGTGGCGATCGTTGCGTCGCGTCCCATGAGCCGCCGGAAGCGCTGGGCGGTCATCCGCGTGGTCGAGCGGGCGCAGGTGGTCTAGCAAAGATCCGCCTGACAGCAAGCGGAGCGAGCACTGACATGATTCAGATGCAGTCGATTCTCGACGTCGCCGACAACTCCGGGGCCCGCAAGATCGCGGTGATCAACCCGGTCGGCGGCGCGACGGGTCGATACGCCAAGCTGGGTGACATCGTCGCCGCGTCGGTGAAGGAAGCGGTGCCGAGGTCGCCGGTCAAGAAGGGCCAGGTCGTGCGGGCCGTGATCGTGCGCACTAAAAAGGAGCAGCGTCGGCGGGATGGCAGCTACATCCGCTTCGACCGGAACGCGGCGGTTCTGGTCGACGAGCAGGGGGAGCCGCTCGGCACCCGTGTTTTTGGTCCGGTGGCGCGGGAGCTTCGCGAACGCAAGTTCATGAAGATCATCTCCTTGGCGCCGGAGGTGCTGTGAGACGGAAGGAGACAGGAGGCAGGAGACAGGAGACAGGAGAGAATCTGTGGGCTTCGCCGTTATTCAATTCTGGATGCTGCGTTAGCCACCGGTTTACTCCTGACTTCTGTCTTCTGACTTCTGACTTCTGCGAAAGTAGGAGTGATGTCTAGTATTCAGACCCCGATCCGGAAGAACGACAACGTGGTCGTGATCGCGGGGAAGGACCGGGGCAAGCGTGGCCGCGTGTTGCGGCTGGTGCCCGGCAAGAACCGGCTGATCGTCGAGGGTGTGAACTTCGTCAAGAAGCATACGCGGCCGAATCCCGGGCAAAACGTCAAGGGTGGCATCGTCGAGCGTGAGGCGCCGTTTCACGTCTCGAACGTACAGCTGGTGTGTCCGGAGTGCGGCGCTGCGACGCGGATCGGACGCCGTTTACTCGGTGACGGTCGGAAGGTGCGGATCTGCCGCAAATGCGACGGGGTCGTCGATCGATGAGCAGATTGAGAGAGCGGTATCAAGACACGGCGGTCCCTACCCTCACGAAGGAGTTCGGGTACACCAGCGTGATGGCGGTTCCGAAGCTCGAGCGGGTCGTGGTGAATATGGGGCTGGGTGAGGCGACGCAAAACGTGAAGGTGATCGACGCCGGCGCCGGTGAACTGGCGCGCATCACCGGTCAGAAGCCGTTGACGACACGGGCCAAGAAGTCGATCGCGCAGTTTAAGGTGCGTAAGGGCATGCCGATCGGGTCGATGGTCACGCTGCGACGGGATCGGATGTATGAGTTCCTGGACCGCCTGATCTCGATTGCATTGCCGCGTGTCCGGGACTTTCGGGGGGTGTCGCCCAAGTTCGACGGTCGCGGCAACTACACCCTGGGGCTGCGCGACCAATTGATGTTTCTCGAGATCGACTACATGCAAGTCGACAAGTCACGCGGGATGAACATCTCGGTGGTCACGACGGCCAAGACCGACGAGGAAGGGCGACGGTTGCTCCAGTTGCTGGGGATGCCGTTTCGCAGTAACTAGGCGCCGCCTGAACCGACGACGGCGGCGCTTTGTTATTAGTTGCGCGACCGCGAAGCGGTCGCGCCGAAGCCGGGCTTAGAGGAAGAAGCTGACTGCATTTCGGCCGGGCAAGCACGGCTAGAGGACATCGATGGCTACGACCGCGAAGATCGTCAAGGAGAAAAAGAAACCCAAGTTCAAGGTACGGCTCCGCAACCGGTGCCGGCTGTGTGGCCGGCCGCGCGCGTTTCTGCGCAAGTTCGAGTTGTGCCGGTTATGTTTCCGGAAATTGGCGCTCCAGGGCGATATCGCCGGTGTGACCAAGAGCAGTTGGTGACGGACCGAGCCGCCGACACGATGACGGCGGCCGGACCACAAGAGAACGAAAAGTCATGACTGATCCGATCGCCGATATGTTGTCGAGAATCCGCAACGCGACCGCCGTAGGGCGGAAGCGCGTCGATGTCCCTTTATCGCGGCTCAAGACGGAGATCGCTCGGATTCTGCAAAACGAGGGCTACATCCGCGCCTTCATGATGGTCGACGTCGCGCGCGAGAAGGGGCAGACTGCCCAATCGATGATCCGTATCCAGCTGAAGTACGGTTCGCGCGGCGAGAACGTCATCTCGGGCATCCAGCGGGTCAGCCGACCGGGGCGACGTGTCTACTTCGGTCGGGACAGTGTGCCACCGGTCCTGGCCGGGCTTGGGACCAGCATTCTGACGACCTCGCGGGGCGTGATGACCGGGCGCGAGGCCGTGAAGGTCGGTATCGGCGGCGAAGTGTTGTGCAACGTCTGGTAGGAGTCACGTCATGTCGCGAGTGGGCAAGAAACCGATTCCGATCCCGAGCGGAGTCACCGTACAGATCTTCCCGGATGCGGTCGAGGTCAAGGGGCCGAAGGGGACGTTGCGTCAACCCCTGCCGCCGTGGGTCGTCTTCGAGATGAACGACGGGAAGCTGGAGGCCCAACTGAAGCGGGATGATCGCGCTCTGTCGAAGTTTCACGGATTGGCACGCAGCCTGGTCGCCAACGCCGTCACCGGCGTGTCGGACGGGTTCAAGAAGGAACTGGACATCGTCGGTATCGGATATCGGGCTGAGGTGGCAGGTCGGCAACTCACCTTTGCGCTCGGGTTCTCCCATCCCGTGCTGTTCGACATCCCCGCGGGGATTACGGTTACGGTGGACAAGCAGACCCATCTGGTCGTGTCTGGTGTCGACCGCCAGGCGGTGGGGCAGGTCGCCGCCAACATCCGCGGCCTCCGGAAGCCGGATCCCTACAAGCAGAAGGGGATCAGATACACCGGCGAGCTACTGAGGAAGAAGGTGGGCAAGACCGGAGCGTAAAACGGGTGTCCAAGAAGGCAGAAGGCAGAAGAGAACGGACGGCTTCGCCGGCTTCACTTGAGTCCGGTGACGGGTTGACACGGCCATGAAGGTAAAGACGAAGAAGGATCGGCGCCGGCGGATCTCGCTGCGACAGCGGAAGAAGGTCGGGGGGACCGCCGAGCGGCCCAGACTGGTCGTCTTCCGGAGTCTGGCGCACATCTCGGCTCAGGTGATCGACGACACGACCGGCACCACGGTTGCCTCGGCATCGAGCACTGAGCCCTCCGTCAAGGCGGGCTTCACCGCCGGCGGGCGAGGGGGAAATGTGGCCGGCGCGCAGGTCATCGGCAAGCTGGTGGCGGAACGCACGCTCGAGAAGGGCATCACGAGCGTCGTGTTCGACCGCGGCGGGTTTCTGTATCACGGGCGGGTGCGCAAGGTGGCGGACGCCGCGCGGGATGCCGGTCTGAAGTTCTAGCGACGCTGTGCATCGACAAGCAATGGCTGTAGGTATGAGGCTTCGCTTCGCCGGGTCGCCACTCTGCATTTCTGTAATGGCCCCGCTACGTGGGGGTTCACCACGCCGGCCCAGCGATGTGTGAACGATGTGTATACATTCGGTGGGTCAGACACGGCTAGCTCGGACACAGTGATGAGAAAGATACGAGCGAAGATCGACCCGGAGGCCTTCGATCTCAAAGACACGGTCATATCGATCAACCGGGTCACCAAGGTGGTCAAGGGCGGCAAGAACCTGAGTTTCAGCGCGCTGGTCGTCGTGGGTGACATGCGTGGCGTGGCAGGGTTCGGCGTCGGCAAGGCGAAAGAGGTGCCCTCGGCCATCAGGAAGGGCATCGAGGCCGCCAAGAAGGCTCTGGTGCGCGTCTCGCTCAGCGGTACCACGATCCCGCACACGATCATCGGCCGGTTCGGAGCCGGGCGTGTGCTGCTGAAGCCGGCGCCCGATGGCACGGGCATCATCGCGGGCGGCGCCGTTCGCGCGGTCATGGAGTCGGTCGGCATCCAGAACATCGTGACCAAGTCGCTCGGTACCGACAATCCGCACAACGTGGTGCGAGCGACGTTCACCGGGTTGGAGGAGCTCAAGGATCCGGCTACGGTTGCACGGTTGCGTGGGGTCGACTTGGAGGAGATGACGGCCTAGGGGGGATGCTCCCGGGAGACAGGAGGCCCTTCGACAACGACATGGAGGACACGGCTCAGGGCAAGCAGGAGATGAGAGGCAGGAGGCGAGCAGGCCGGCCTGTCCGCCGAAGCCTTGGCGAAGGCGGGTGAGCTTCGCCGCATTCTTCAGCACCCTGGTAGACAACGGGATCATGGTGAACACAGAGAGCGCCGGACGCGTCAAGGTGACGCTGGTGCGGAGCACCATCGGGTTCGACAAACGTCAGGCCAACGTCGTGCGAGGGCTGGGGCTCCGGCGGCTCGGTCACACCGTCGAGTTGCAGGATGTTCCGTCCATCCGCGGCATGATCTACAAGGTCCGGCATCTGGTCCGGGTGAGCGACGTCGAGGGCTGATGACGATGAATCTCAGCGATCTCAAACCACCGAAGGGCGCCAAGCACACCAAGAAGCGTGTGGGCAGAGGTGAGGGCTCTGGCTCCGGCGTGACCGCGGGGCGTGGTCACAAGGGACAGAAGTCCCGGTCCGGGTATCACCATAAGCGCGGCTTCGAGGGCGGTCAGATGCCGCTGCAACGGCGTGTGCCGAAGCGTGGGTTCTTCAATCCGTTTCGCGTGGAGTACGCCGTCGTCAATCTCGATACGCTAGCCGACCGGTTCGCGGCGGGTACCGAGGTCACACCGGAGCTGTTACGGGAGCGGAGGCTGGTGCGGTCCAACGCCAAGCTGGTCAAGATACTCGCGCGTGGCGACATCGACACGGCGCTGACGGTCAAGGCGCACAGGTTCAGCCGAAAAGCGAGCGAGAAGATCGCGGCAGCTGGAGGACAGACCGAGGTGATCCCGACGTGATGGTCGTGAGGCGTGAGTGCCTGGCTGGGAGGGCCGGGAAGGAACGCACAGATGCTTGACAGCCTGCGGAACATCTTCACGATCTCCGATCTTCGCAGACGCGTGCTGTTCACGCTGGCGATTCTGGCGATCTATCGATTCGGCAGCGTCATTCCGACCCCTGGGGTCAACACCGCGGCGCTGGCGGTCCTGGCCGAGCAGATGGCCGGGACCATGTTCGGGCTCTACAACATGTTCTCGGGGGGCAACCTCGCGCAGGTGACGATCTTCGCGTTGGGCATCATGCCTTACATCAGCGCGTCGATCATCTTGCAGTTGCTGACGGTTGTGTGGCCCTATCTCGAGCGGTTGTCGAAGGAGGGGGAGCTCGGCCGGCGGAAGATTACGCAATACACGCGCTACGGGACGCTGGTGCTGTGCGGCGTGCAGGCGATGGCGATCGCGTTCTGGTTGGAGAGTCAGACCGACATTTCCGGTGGGTTACCGCTGGTCGACAACCCCGGCTGGGCGTTCAAAGCCATGGTGCTGCTCACCCTCACCACGGGCACCTGTTTCATCATGTGGTTGGGTGAGCAGATCACCGAGCGCGGGATCGGCAACGGCATGTCGCTGATCATCTTCGCCGGGATCGTCGTGAACTTCCCCGCCGGGGTCCTGAACACGATCGACCAGATGCGCACCGGCCAGATCGGGCTGATACGGATGCTGATTCTGTTGATCGTGATGATCCTGATTATCGGGGGGGTCGTGTTCATCGAGCGGGGGCAGCGCAGAGTTGCCGTGCAATACGCGAAGCGGGTCGTGGGACGAAAAATGTATGGCGGCACGAGCACCTTCATTCCGCTGAAGGTGAACACCGGGGGCGTGATTCCGGTCATCTTCGCCTCATCGTTGCTCGCGTTCCCGGCGACCATCGCGCAGTTGCCCATGTTGCAGGGCGGAGTGGGCCAGTGGATCACGGACAACATGGTCAACGGGATGCCGCTCTACTACCTGTTGTATATGGGGGGCATCATCTTCTTCGCCTACTTCTACACCGCGATCATCTTCAATCCAGACGATGTCGCGGAGAACATGCGGAAGTATGGCGGGTTCGTGCCGGGAATCCGGCCTGGGAAGCGGACGGCCGAGTATATCGACACGATCCTGACGCGAATCACGCTGGTGGGGGCGATCTATCTCGCGACCGTGGCGGTGCTGCCGGATCTGATGATCGTCGGGTTCCAGGTGGATGCGATTCCGTTCATCGGCGACTCGCTCGACGCGGTGACCCCGCGGTTTATCACCGACGGGCTCGGTATCACCTTTTACTTCGGTGGCACGTCGCTGCTGATCATCGTCGGGGTGTCGATGGACACGGTGCAGCAGGTCGAGTCGCAGCTCCTCATGCGGCACTATGACGGATTCATGCGGAAGACGCGGATCAAAGGACGCCGCGGATAGTCACTAGCGGCCTGTCGAGATCGGAGCGATCGACGAGTGAGCGAAGCAACACGGACACCGATCAATCTCGTGGTGCTCGGTGCGCCGGGGGCAGGCAAGGGCACGCAGGCAGTCGAGTTTGCCCGGCGGCATGAGATCCTGAAGATCTCGACGGGGGACATCCTGCGCGACGCGGTGCAGTCCGGGACCGAATTGGGTCAGCGCGCCAAGGCGACCATGGACGCCGGTGGTCTGGTTGACGACCAGCTGATGATCGCCATCGTGCGGGAGCGACTCTCGCGCGCAGACGCCGTCGGCGGGTTCGTCCTCGACGGCTTCCCGCGCACCGTGGCGCAGGCCACAGCGCTCGACGAGATCATGGCCGGACACGGAGCACTCATCGTGGTCGACATCGCGGTGCGGGACGACGCGCTGGTCGAGCGGCTGGCGCGGCGCCGGGTCTGTGCGCAGTGCGGGAACGCGACCAGCGTCGCGGCCGGTGAGGCCGGCGGGACCATGCCTCGATGCGAGCAGTGTGGTGGCGAGCTGGTGCTCCGGAGCGACGACGCGGAATCGGTGGTTCGCGAGCGGTTGCGGGTCTATGCGGAGACGACCAGACCGCTCGTCGACTACTACTCGAGCCGCCCGACGTTTCGCGCTATCGACGGGCATCAGAACCCGCCGGCCGTCGCGGCGGCGCTGACGGCGGTGGTGGAGGACGTGCTCGCAACCGTGTCGTCCGTCAGCCCGGTCTCCGAGGGGGCCGCCGGATGATCGTGTGCCGATCGCCGGTCGAGCTGGACCGGCTACGTGTCGCTAACGCACTCGTCGCGGCGGTGCTCGCGGAGCTCCGCCGTCTCGTCGCGCCGGGGATGACGACCGAGGAGTTGGACGCGGTCGCAGAACGACAGATCCGGGAGGCCGGTGCGGTGCCGGCGTTCAAGGGCTATCAGGGATATCCGGCGACCCTGTGCGCGTCGCTCAATGACGCGGTCGTGCACGGTATCCCGACCCCAACCCCGCTCGCTGACGGCGACATCGTCTCGCTCGACATGGGGGTTGTGCTCGACGGGTTCTACGGCGACTCGGCCATCACGGTGCCCGTCGGCCGGATTTCGGACCGCGCCGCGGAGTTGCTCCGGGTGACACGCGAGGCGCTCGACCTGGCGATCGAGCAGGTGCGGGTGAACGGCCATGTGTCCGACATCGGTCACGCGGTGCAGCGGCACGTCGAGGCGCATGGGTTCTCGGTCGTGCGCGAGTTCGTGGGGCACGGCATCGGTGCCGAGCTGCACGAGGAGCCCCAGATCCCGAACTACGGTCAGCCGGGGCGTGGATCACGGCTTGCAGCCGGTATGGTGCTCGCGATCGAGCCGATGGTCAACATGGGGAAACCGGCGGTCAAGATCTTGAACGACAAGTGGACCGCGGTGACCCGAGACGGCAGCCTGTCGGCGCACTTCGAGCACACGGTGGCCGTCACGGACGTCGGACCGGAGGTGTTGACGCGACCCGGCGCCGAGCCGGACGCCCAGGTGATGGGCCCGGCGGCCGCGGCGCCCGAATCGGCGTCGTTGTCACGAGGGTGATGCCGGTGCCAGTTATGAGCAGCAGGTCCGACGGGTATCGGGGCGTCGTGGTGGAACAGCTGCCGGATGCGCTGTTTGCGGTCCGGCTTGACGACTCGAACCGCCGGATCGTGGCCCACGTTGACGGCTCGCCGCGGCGCAACTTCGTACGGTTGTTGCCTGGCGATCGCGTGACCGTCGAACTGACAGCGCAGAACCGGACGCGTGGGCGGATCACCCGTCGGACAGATACGGCGACGTCGTAAGGGTCTGGTCAAGAATAGGGTCGCTTTTTTGGGGGCGCCGAGATCGACGCCGCGCACGGCCCCAGCAAGGCGCGAGGAGGGAGCATACGGTCAGTATTCGACCGACGAGCAACGCCGCCAGACGGAATGCATCGGCGGCCGAAAATGGGAAGTTATTCTTGGGTGAGTCCTAAGGGCGAACGGTAGTGATTCGCCCGATACAGGCCACTGCCCGCGGAGTGTGGAATGAAGGTACGAACATCGGTCAAACGGATGTGTGACAAGTGCAAGGTCGTGCGGCGTCATGGCGTGGTTCGAGTAATCTGCTCGAACCCCAAGCACAAACAGCGGCAAGGGTGAGGCTGGACGATGGCTCGAATTGCAGGTGTTGATCTTCCACGGACGAAGCGTATCGAAACCGGGCTGACGTATATCTACGGCATCGGTGACCATCGCGCTGGTGTGATTCTGAAAGAGGCCGGGGTCGACCCGGACGTGCGCATCAAGGACCTCTCGGAGGACGAGGTGCGCAAGATCAGCCGGGTCATCGAGGAACAGGGACGCGTCGAGGGCGATCTCCGCAAGGAGGTCACGATGAACATCAAGCGGCTGATGGAGATCGGCTGCTATCGCGGTTTGCGGCATCGCCGGAACCTCCCGGTGCGGGGACAGCGCACGCACACCAACGCTCGGACGCGGAAGGGCCCGCGCAAGGGCGCGGTGGCCAGAAAGAAGATCAGTTAGCAGGATGCAGCGCCCTTCGGCAGGCTCAGCGTCCCGAGCGCGTCGAGGGGCGCCGGTCGAATGCAGCCGGACTTTCACCGCGGGCTGCTAGTCTGAGGGTCCGCGCAAGAACAAGTTTCCATTGTGGGGCGTCGAGGCGCCCGGCTGACAAGGCGCGAGGAGGGAGCAGCGGGCAGTATTCGACCGACAATCAACGCCGCCAGACGGGATATCGGCGGCCGACAATGGGAAGTTATTCTTGCGTGGGCCCTTAGGGCGGTCGAGAAAGGACTGTTGGCGCATGGCAAAGCTGGAAACGATCGACGGGTCGATCCCGACACCGAGCAAGCGGTCGTCCAAACGAAAGAAGACGTTCAAGAAGAAGCGCGAAAAACGGGTCGTCCACCATGGCATCGTGCACATCCAGGCGTCGTTCAACAATACGCTCATCACGATTGCCGACACCGAGGGCAACGTCGTGGCGTGGTCGAGCGCCGGCGCCATCGGGTTCCGTGGCTCGCGCAAGGGGACGCCGTTCGCTGCGACGCAGGCCGCGGTCCGGGCCGGTCACGGCGCCAAGGCCGTTGGGATGCGAACCGTCGATGTACGAGTGAAGGGACCCGGTGGCGGGCGTGAGTCGGCGATTCGCGCGCTACAGGCGTCGGGTGGGCTCCGCGTGAAGTCGATCCGCGACGTGACGCCGATCCCGCACAATGGATGCCGTCCGCCGAAGCGACGTCGAGTGTAACGAAGCGATGAGTCCTGTACGCTTCGTTACTAGTTTGCGCGACCGCCGAAACGGTCGCGCCTAAGCCGGGCTTGCGCGGAGGGTCGACTGATTTGTGCGCAGTCCAGCTGTGCAAGCACGGCTAGCGAGGAGAACGAACAGCATGGCACGATACGCAGGCCCCGTATGCCGGCTGTGCCGGCGGGAGGGCATGAAGCTCTTTTTGAAGGGCGAGCGATGCTACGCGGAGAAGTGCGCCATCGAGAAGCGCAATGTTCCACCCGGTAGTCAGCAGGGGCGTCGTCGCCGCCCCATGAAAGTGATGGGCTACGGGTTGCAGCTTCGTGAGAAGCAGAAGGTCAAGCGCACGTACGGTGTACTCGAGAGTCAGTTCCGGCGCTACTTCGCCGAAGCCGAGCGTCAGCGTGGCATCACTGGCGAGACCCTCTTGCAGTTGCTCGAGCGTCGGCTCGACAACGTGGTCTACCGGCTCGGGTTGGCGACGTCCAGACCGCAGGCTCGACAGCTTGTCCGGCACGGGCACTTCTACGTGAACGGCAAACGCGCCGATGTGCCCTCGTATTCGCTCAAGGAGGGCGATGCGGTGAGCGTGCGGGAGCGCAGCAACAAGAAGGCGTCGATTCTCTATGCGATGGAAGAGGTCAAGGGCCGTGGCATCCCAGGGTGGCTGCAATTCGATGCCAGCGCGATGACCGGCCGGGTCGCGTCGCTGCCGACGCGGGAACAGATCAACCTGCCCGTACAGGAGCAGTTGATCGTCGAGCTGTATTCGAAGTAGACGTCGTGTCCCGAGTCAGAGTCCGTTGCGTGCGTGCGGCGCCCGACTGGCAACGTGCGACGAGGGAGTACATCGGGTCTGTGTGACTGAGGAGCAACACCGCCAGGCGGGATACCCCTGGACTTGGATGACGGATTTCTGACTCGGGACACGAGATGCGTGCGCCGCCGGGCAGCGGACCCGGCCGGTCCCGGAGAGAGAAAGGATTGACTCGATGTTATGGAAAGGCTTCCAGCGACCGAAACGTCTGGAGTTCGACGCCGAGACGCTGACGGATCGGTTCGGTCGGTTCTATGCTCAGCCGTTCGAGCGCGGTTTCGGGACGACGATCGGCAACGCGTTGCGTCGGGTGCTCCTGTCGGCCGTCGAGGGTGCCGCGGTCACGAGCGTCAAGATCGACAAGGTGCTCCATGAATTCTCCCCGATTCCAGGTGTCGTGGAGGATGCAACCGATATCATCCTGAACCTGAAGCAGATTCCGATCAAGCTGCACGCGGAGCAGACGAAGACTCTGTATCTGCGGGCGGACAAGCCGGGTGAGATCAAGGCGTCCGACCTCGAGGTCGATGCCGATGTCGAGATCCTTGACCCGGATCTGCATATCGCCACCGTGGGAGAGGGCGGCTCGCTGCACATGGAGATGCGTGTGAAGCAGGGACGCGGCTATGTGCCGGCCGACAAGAACTTCGACGGGGACCTGGGTGTTGGCTGGATCCCGGTCGACTCGGTGCACTCGCCGGTCAAAAAGGTCAACTATCAGGTGGAGGCTGCTCGACTCGGGCAGACGACCGACTACGACAAGCTCACGGTCGACGTCTGGACCGACGGGACGGTGACCGCCCGCGACGCGATCTCGCTGGGTGCGAAACTGGTGCGCGACCATCTGAGCATCTTCATCAATCTCGAGGAGCCGGTCGAGACGCAGACCGAGCCAGATGGGGAGAATGGACGGCCTGTCACGAACGAGCATCTCGACAAGAGCGTCGAGGAGCTCGAGCTTTCGGTGCGGTCATACAACTGTCTGAAGAACGCGAGCATTCGCACGATCCGCGAGCTCGTGCAGAAGACCGAACCCGAGATGCTGCGTACGAAGAACTTCGGACGCAAGTCGCTGAACGAGATCAAGGAAATCCTACAGAATATGGGGCTCGGCCTCGGAATGCGGCTCGACCAGCCGGCGGCGGTAGACGACGAGACCGATGCTTGAGACGTGACGCTCGAGAATCAGAAGTCAGAAGTCAGAAGTCAGGAGACCCCGGTGGGCTTTGCCAGCTTCTGCACGGGAGTTTACGAAAGACGAGACACATGCGTCATCGAGTAGCGCACCGAAAACTGGGTCGCGTGACCGAGCATCGACTGGCCACGTTGCGGAACCTGTCGCAGATGCTGTTGCGCCATGAGCGGATCGACACCACCCTGGCAAAGGCGAAGGAGTTGCGCCCGTTCATAGAGCGGCTAATCACGGTTGCCAAGCGTGGCCTCGAGGATGGTGCCGACACGCCGCGCGCGTTGCACGCGCGTCGGCTCGTGGCACGCGATCTGGCCGACAAGCGGGTCGCCAGCAAGTTGTTCGAGACGATCGCGCCCCGGTTCGCGTCTAGACCGGGTGGCTATACCCGGGTGTTGCGTCTTGGGCGGCGGCGAGGCGATTGCGCGGAGATCGCGCAGATCGAGTTCGTGGGTAGCGAGTACGACCCGAGCCTGGACGAGAGTACGGAGACGACCAAGCCGGCGGCGGGCGCGTCTTCGTCCAAGGGGGTCGGTGGCCGGCTGCGCGCGGCGGCCAAGCGTCTGCGGGGTGGTCGGAAGTCCGGAGCGAAGAAGGACGCGGACACCGAGACCGACGACGAGTAGTGCCAGCCTTTCCGGGCGCGCCGCTCGAATGCAGCCGGACTTTCACCATGGACTACTAGCCCGCCTGTTCGTTGTCCGCCTCGCCCCGCTCCGCTTTGGCTTCCGCGATGACCTTGCCTTGCAGGTGCGTCGGCACTTCCTCGTAGTGTGAGAATGCCATGTGGTAGGAGCCGCGTCCGCCGGTTGATGAGGTGAGCTGCTGTTCGTAGGTCAGCATCTCGGCCATCGGCACCTGTGCCTTGATCGAGGTCAAGGCGCCGCGGGTCTCCATCCCGGCGATCCGTCCCCGCCGGCCGTTCAGATCCCCCATCAGGTCGCCCGCGAAGTCGCTCGGCGCGTAGATCTCGACGTGCATCACCGGTTCGAGCAGAGTCGGTCTGGCACGCGACATGGCATCCCGGAACGCCAGCCGTCCGGCCATCTTGAACGACATCTCGTTGGAGTCGACCGGATGAAACGACCCGTCGATGAGCGTGACCTGGAAGTCCACCATCGGGTATCCGGCCAGATACCCTCGGTCCCGCTCCTCCCGGATCCCTTTCTCGACGGCGGGAATGAATCCACGTGGGATCGCGCCGCCAAAGATCTCGTCTACGAACTCAAAGTCCTCCCCGCGTGGCAAAGGCGCCACCTTGATCTTGCAGTCGCCGAACTGGCCGTGTCCGCCCGTCTGCTTCTTGTGACGGCCGTGCGCCTCGGTGGCGACCTTGATGGTCTCGCGATACGGGATCCGGGGGAGCTTGAGGTTGACCTCTACGCCGAACCGTCGCTTGAGCTTGGCGACCGTGACCTCGATGTGCAGCTGCCCCTGTCCCGACAGCAGCAACTGCGCCGTCTGCGAGTCGCGAATATACCTGATCGTCGGGTCCTCTTCCTGTAACCGCTGCAACGCGGTGCTGATCTTCTCCTCGTCGGCCCGACTCTTTGGCTCGATGGCGTACGAGAGCACCGGCTCGGTGAACTGGAACGGCGCGAAGCGCCACGTGGTGCCCTTGGAGGCCAGGGTGTCGCCAGTCCGCGTCTCCTTCAGCTTGGCGACTGCACCTAGGTCACCCGCCTTGATCTCTACGACACCGTGCTGCGTCTTGCCCTGCATCACGGTGACGCTACCCACCCGTTCGGCCATGCCGGTGCTGACGTTCTCGATCGTCGAGTCCGACCGTAACGACCCCGTCGCTACGCGGAACATCGTGATCCGTCCCGCGAAGGGGTCCGCGATCGTCTTCCAGACCAGCGCCGCGGCTGTGCTGCCGCCCGGGTCATAGGAGGCCGGTTCGCCGCTGGTCGGATCCACCACCGATAATGTCCGCTGTCCGGGGGATGGTACGTATGCGAGGATCGCGTCGAGCAGCGGCTGGATGCCAAGGTTGGTCGTGGCCGATGTGCACACCAACGGGAAGAGATGACGGCCGGCGGTGGCGGTCCTGAGTCCCGCCTCCAGCTCTTCCTGCGTGAGCGTCCCCGCCTCGAAGAACTTCTCCATCAGGCTGTCGTCCGTCTCCGCCACCAGTTCGATCAACGCCTCTCGAGCGGTGCCGGTTGCATCCCTCAGCTCGGCCGGGACGTCGCCAACGGTGGGGGTGCCGCGGCCATCGTCGCTGAAGGTGATTGCCTGCATGGCGACGAGATCTACCACCCCGCGAAAGGTCTTTTCCTCCCCGATCGGCAGCTGGATCGAGACGATGGAGCGACCGAAGGCTTCCTGCAGCGACTCGAGCGAGCGTGACAGGCTGGCACGCTCCCGGTCGAGCCGGTTGAGCACGACGAGACACGGCAGCTCGAGCTCCTGCGCGGCGGTCCACACCTTCTCGGTCAGTACCTCGGCACCGGCCACGGCATCCACGACGACGATCGCGGCGTCGGCGACCCGCAACGCAGCGCGCGCGTCGCTGAAGAAGTTCGCCATTCCAGGCGTGTCGATCAGGTTGATCTTCGTCTTGTTCCACTCGGCGAATGCCGTGCCGGCCGAGAGCGTGTGCTTGCGCGCGATCTCTTCCTCGTCGAAGTCGGTCACGGTGCTGCCGTCATCGACGCGACCGAGTCTGTTCACTGCGCCGGTATCGAACAGCAGCGCCGAGGCCAGCTGTGTCTTGCCGGCGCCGCTGTGACCGACCAATGCCACGTTTCGGATGTGGTCCGGGTCGTAGACCTTCATGGCTCGACTGTCCTCCCGATGCGGCGACGCTCGTCGCGGGCCCTTTCGTGTCAGCGCGAGACCACATCCTATGCGACTCCGTGACGCCGCTCAAGTGGGCTACTCGTGGCGGAGCGCCTCGATCGGGTCGAGATTGGAGGCCTTGATGGCGGGGAATAGTCCGAACATGATGCCGACCGACGCCGAGAAGCCGATCCCGAGCGCGAATACCCACCAGGGTAGCGAGATCGGGAACCCGGTGGCGAAGTGGACCCCGACCCCGATGCCGCTCCCCAGCAAGATACCGATCACGCCGCCCACCGCCGTCAGGAACGACGCCTCAAGCAGGAACTGCCAGAGGATCTCCTTCCGCTTTGCCCCGAGCGCGCGGCGGGTGCCGATCTCGCGTGTGCGTTCGGTCACCGAGATGGTCATGATCGCCATGACGCCGATGCCGCCCACCATCAGGGCGATCGACGAGACGACGATCAGCGTGAGGAAAATCGCGCCGCTGATCTGGGCCCACAACGCGAGAATCGCATCCTGGGTCATCAGCTCGAAGTCGTTGGCCTCGTCGAGTCGCAGTCGGTGCCGGATTCGCATGACCCGCTCGATGTCCGCCAGCGCGACGTCGCGGTCCACGTCATCGCGCGGGATCGCGGCGATCATCACGGCGCGCATCTCGCCACCGAACATCCGCTCGGCCCGGATCCCGAACTGTTTCTGATAGCTGGTGTGCGGGATGACGACAAGGTCATCCTGACCCATGTTGAACCCGCCGGGGCTGGGCGTTGGGCCCAGCACACCGATTACAGTGTAGCGAGCTTGACCCAGCCGCACCCGTCTGCCGATCGGGTCGAGATTCGGGAACAACGCCTGCACCGGTGTCTGACCGAGCACGATCACCGGCGCCCGCCGGCGTGTCTCACCCGGCGTGAAGAACCGGCCCGCGACCACGTCGATGTGGAAGACCTCGGCGTAGTTCGCCGTCGACCCGAAGACGTTGAGCAGCTTCGAGCGCTCGGACCGGTAGTAGACCCGCTCGCGTGTCGGCGGGCCGCCCTGGCCGAGCACGATGTTGACCGACGCGAGCGACGGCGCCTGGCTGGCGATCGCCTCGGCGTCATCCGGGGTCAGGTTCGGGCGACGCAGCAACTCGGTCAGCTCGCGACCGGAGCCCAAGCTGAATCCGCCGAACTTCGCCACCATGATCGTGTCGGACCCCATCGCGAGGATGCTTTCCCGCAGCGACTTGTCGAGTCCGCGGATGAGCGATGTCATACCGACGATCGACATGATGCCGATGGCGATACCGAGCACGGTCAGCCCCGAGCGCAATTTGTGCTCGCGCAGCGTGACGAGCGCCATGCTGACGATCTCACCGAACAGGCCGCCGCGGAGAGGGCTCGCCATGGTTGATGCGGGTCGATGTCGTCGTTAACTCAGGCGCGGCCCAACGCGGAGATCGGGTCGAGCGCCGCCGCGCGCGCCGCGGGATAGAGCCCGAAAAACAACCCCACGACGGCGGTCATCGAGATCCCGAGCACGATCGACCACAGCTGCACGGCGGCGGGCACCGGTGTCAGCGCGCTGAGGGTCAGCGCCACGCCGAACCCGAGACCGGTGCCGATGAGCCCGCCGAGCACGGAAAGGATCACCGATTCCGCCAGGATCTGCCAGAGGATGTCGCGCCTGCGCGCGCCCAGTGCCTTACGTAGTCCGATCTCCCGGGTGCGCTCGGAGACCACCATTAGCATGATGTTCATGATCACGATGCCGCCGACCACCAGCGACAACGCGACGATACCGATGAGCACCGCGAAGATGCCAGTTGTCGCCTGTTCGTAGATGTCGAGCACCGTGTCCGACGTGAACAGGCCGAAATCGTCATCTTCGGCCGGACGCAACCGGCGCTCGATCCGCAGCGCGGCCGTGGCATCGTCCATGGCGCGCTCGAGCTGTTCGGGGGTCTCCGGTCGAGCCATCAGGATCAGCGACGGACGCGACCCGAACAGCTTCCTGAATCGTCCCATTGGGATGACGACGAACTCGTCCTGCGACTGTCCGAATGTCGAGGCGGTCGGCTCGCTCACGCCGACGACGCGGAAGTGGACCCCGGCGACCTTGATCGTGCGTTCCAGCGGGTCCGCTTGATCGAACAGCCGGTCGGCCGCGTCCCAGCCAAGTAGCGCGACCGGGCGGTTCCGGTCGACTTCGGTCGGACTGAACAGGCGACCCTTTTCGGCGGTGAAGCTCGGAAACTCGATGTAGTCGCGGGTGACACCCCTGATCTGCACGCTCTCGAGCACGCGGTTGCGATAGCGTACCTGCCCGCTGCGTTCGGCCTGCGCCATGATCGCCCCGAGGTGCGTACCGAACCGCCGGACCGCGTCGGCGTCGTCCAGCGACACGCGGGGGTTGTTGCGGGTTTCCTCGAGCTCTTCCTCGCTGAAGACCATCCCGACCCGTTCGATCGTGAAGGAGTCCGACCCGAGCTGCGAGACGATCGCGCCGGTGACCTCGGCATTGACCCCCTGGATGAGGGACACGACGGCGATGATCGAGCCGACGGCGACGATGTTCCCGAGAATCGTCAGGAAGGATCGGAGCTTGTTCGCCCAGATGGCGCGCAGGGCGATATCGGTAAGGTCAGCGACTCGACGCACCGGTCCGCGCCCTTCCCAGAAAGCCACGCAGGCCGCCCAAGCGAGCTTCCTGCTGGCCGTCGCCGCCCACCACCCTGATCTCGTCGCCGTCCTCGAGGTTCCGGACCTCACTGAACGGACCGGTGATGACGAGGTCCGCCTCGGCTACCCCGCTCAGTGCCTCGAAGTAGCGTTCGCCGGCGACGCCAGTGACGACCGGCACGAACACCGCGCGACCTTGCCGCGCCACGAAGACGCCCTCGAGTTCTTCCACCGAGCCCCCGACCGGGATCTCTGCGGCCGAGACCGTCGGCTCGATACCGCGCCGCCGCCGCGGCCCGAGATCCGGTCGCACCATCTGGCCGGCGGCGTCAACCACCACCTCGCGCACCGTCGCAGCCTGGATCGGGATCGCTAGCGAGTCGAGGCGGACGGCGGTCGTGATGTCGGCCGTGCACGTGAAGCCCGGGCGGACGCCGGGGATCTCGTTGTTCAGGGTCACCACCACCTTGAAGTTCGTGGCCTGCGACCCGGCCCCGGCTGTCTCCTGGATCGGGCTATTGCCGATCTCGGTCACGACACCGGAGAAGCGGCGGTCCGGTAGGGCGTCGATCGTGACTTCCGCCGCCTGACCCAAGGCGACGCTGGGAATGTCGGTCTCGTCGACCTCCACCTCGGCTTCGATCACCGAGAGGTCGGCAACGGTGGCCAGGACGGTGCCCTGGTTGTTCATCGTGCCGATGACGACGGTCTCGCCCTCCTCGATATTGCGTCGCGTCACCACCCCGGTGATCGGCGCCGTGATGGTGACCTTGGTCAGCTCGTAGCGGGCGCTCTCGAGGCCGGCCTCCTCCTGTCGGATCCGTTGCAACTGGGTGGCGACCTCGACCTCCCGCGATCTCAACTCGGTCTCACGCAATACGACGTCGCTGGCCGCAAGCTCGTAGGTCTCACGCGAGATCAACCGGAGTTCCCACAGGTTCTCCTGCCGCTCCAGGTTGTCCTTGGCAAGTTGCAGGTTCACACGCGCCGTTTCGACCGAGACCTCCGCCTGCCGTTGCGTCGAGCGGGATGCCTGGAGGGAGGCCTCGCCCCGGTCCACTGCCACCCGCAGCGTCTCGGGGTCAATCTCGAGCATGAAGTCTCCACTCTCGACCTGGTCGCCTTCGTTGAACGCCAGCCGGGTCACACGGCCCATCACGCTAGCACTGATGTCCACCGAGAGCTTCGGTTCGATCTTGCCGGAGGCCGAGACCACCGCCTCGAGATCGCGGCGCTCAACCGCCTCCACTTCTATCTCAGGGCCAGCGGATCGTTCGAACGCCAGGTTGAAGTACACCAGAGCGCCACCGATGGCCAGCATCGTGACGATAAGTGCTGTTTTTTGTGGACCGGTCAACGATTCAACCTCCTATCCAAGGAACACGAATGCGATGACGACCGCGATGACGGCATACAGCGTGTAAAAGATCGTGACGATCGGGCCGGTGGGTTTGCCACACAGCACGGCGACACCGATCGCGAGCACCATGAGTTGCCAGATGACAAACAGGTCGATCGCGCCCAGCAGCCGGGCCAGGAACGAGCCGGGGTCGAGTATCGGGAGGAACGCGGCCAGCGTCGTCGGGCTGCTCATGACACCACGTGCGTAGTTCAGCGGCACGACGAACAACTGCTGCACCAGACTCACGGCCCCCACGTGAACCACGACCGCATACATGGCTCGAAACGGCGCACGAGCGCCCAACAGCACATAGCAGACGGTCCAGACCACGCCGGCGATGATCAGGGTCACGAGCGGGATGGAGACGATCGTGCCTCCGGCGGTGAAATAGGTCAAATTCTCGAGATTGCCAGCCAGCTGGTCGTACTGCTCGTCCGTCATGGTGCCGCCGAACGACTCCGCCTGGCTGACTATCTCCTCGAGCAACATCTGCTGACCCAGCTCCGTGCTCGTCAGCCATGCGCCGCCGCCCGCCATCGCCACCGTGACGACGGTCAGTGCGCCCAGCCATTTCGGCTGGCGCACGACGTCGCCGAACGTCCGGCGCGGTGTCAGCAGCACGCCCACGAGCCGCGACACCAACCCGGGTTGGCGCATTGCCGGCGGCCGCGCCGGACCGTCGTCTGCCTCTGTCATGGTGATCCGATGACCGCCCGAGCCTCTGGGACCAGCTCGTCACGGCGTTCGGTGCGGCTGCACAGTGAGCCACTGCCATTTATTGTACCCTGCTTCTCCGCGGGTCTGCGCTTGTTCCAGGCGACACTCCACCCCTACATAGACGAGCGTCAGCCGGAAAATGTTCATCTGTTTCAGCCCCTGAGACCATGTTCTTGGGCGGCTGGACCGGCCCGGTCGCCGGTCGGGCCGGTTGACGAGGGGCGTGATCGCACGGTAGCTTGTGCATCAAGGGTCGTCGAGAGCGCCGTTGCGCACGACCCGAACACGGCGCGACGAGGGAGCAGACCGGCCGCGTCGACCCCGCTCAGTGAGCAGTCCGGCGCAGGCCCTTCCAGAGGCATCGCCTCTCACTACAGGCTACTGGCCACCGCGTGACCCTCCGAGGCGTGATGTGATTGAACTCGTTCCCAGAGAGATGTTCTTCTCCAAGGGCGTCGGCAAACACCGCGAGAAGCTGACGTCGTTCGAGCTGGCGCTGCGCTCGGCCGGCATCGCCGCCTGCAACCTGGTGCGGGTGTCCAGCATCTTTCCCCCCGGGTGCAAGATCCTGTCTCGGACCGTGGGTGTCGCAAAGCTCAAGCCCGGTCAGGTGATCTTCGTGGTGATGTCGGAGTCGGCCACCCGCGAGCCCCACCGCCTCATCGCCGCCACGATTGGTGTGGCCATACCGCGCGACCGCAAGCTGTTCGGGTATCTGTCGGAACACCACAGCTTCGGCGAGAACGAGGAGACCGCGGGCGACTATGCCGAGGAGCTCGCCGCCGAGATGCTCGCGACCACCCTGGGGCTCGATTTCGATCCGGACGAGAGCTGGGACGAGAAGAAGGAAGTCTATCGGTTATCCAACAAGATCGTGCGGACGCAGAATATCACCCAGACCGCGGTGGGGGACAAGCACGGGCTCTGGACCACCGTGATCGCGGTGGCGGTGCTGGTCGGGTGAGTCCCGCTAGCGACGCTGCGCCTCGGACCGACCAGAGAAAACAGCGCGCACCCTCGCTAGCAGAGGCTTTTCTCACAGCCCCGCTACGCGGGGGTGAAGTGACCACAAAGTGGCTCGTGAAAGCTGATCTATTTTGCGGTTACTGCACTCAGTCTCCTTCACGATGGCGTCACGTGTCTCGGGCGGTCTTCCCGTCGGCCGTGATGCTCCTGGTGGCGGCATCGGCGCCGGTCCATGCCCAGGTGTTCGAGATGGTCGGTGTGCGGGCGCTTGGTATGGGCGGGGCGTTCGTGGCCGTCGCCGACGACGCTACCGCGAACTACTGGAACCCGGCCGGCCTGACCAACGTGTTGTCCAGCGGCGTGCTGGAGACACAGCGGATCGAGACACGTTTCGGCCTCGATCCGACCCTCAGAGAGGGGACCAGAGACCGCACCACGTTTGCATCGCTCGCCGGTCCGACCGTCGGGCTGAGCTACTACCGGCTGCGTTCGTGGCAAGTCGATCGGGTAACCGGGGACGGTGTCGATGGGGGCACCACCGCGTCGCTGACCTCGCTCGTCACCCACCATGCGGGCATCACGCTGGTCCAGCCCTTTGGACCGGGTCTGGCGGTCGCGACAGTGCTAAAGGCGGTGCGTGGCACCGTGGCGGTGGGGTCCGGTGGCGGCGGGGCGCCGGTCGGAGCCCTGTTCGACCAGACATCCGAGCTGAGTGGCCGGTCGACCACCCGTCTCGATCTCGACGCGGGCGTCATGATCGGTGTCGGCGCGGTCAGGGCCGCCCTCGTCGGGCGGAATCTTCGGGAACCGGAGTTCGCCGTGTCCGATGACGCCGCCCTCAACCTCCGCCGGCAGGTTCGCGTCGGTCTCTCGGTGCGTCCTACCGGGTCGCTCGTCATCGCCGTGGACGCCGATCTGAGCATCATGGCCACCGCCGCGGGTCCGCATCGCAACATCGCGGTGGGCGCCGAGCAGCGGCTTGGTCGGCTGGTGGTGCGGGCCGGAGGACGCGTCAACGTCGAGGACGACGACCCCGAGCCGGCCGTCGCATTCGGACTCAGCCTGGAGGTGCTGTCCGGTTTCTGGGTGGACGGACAGATGACCGGTGGCGGGGACGAGGGCGACCGGGGCTGGGGTGTCTCGACGCGTGTCGGACTCTAGACATCTCCTCAGGGCGACTTCTGGCCGCGTTGCTCTGCTGGCCTTTCCAGGCTTCAGGCGCACGACAGAACACCAGTCTGTGGACTATTTATGTCATAGCTCCACTTTCTCGTTTGCCTGCTAGACGTAAAATAATTGAATATTTCTGTCATTCGTACGACGAGTGTAGACTAGTACCTCAATATTGACAAAATGTGTCATAGTTATAATTATTATTGTCGGTCTCGTGAGTGGGTTCACGTTTCGACCAAATCTGGTAGGTCATGGCTGTTCGAATAGGCGAGTTGCTGCTCAAAGAGCAGCGCATTACCGCGGCACAGCTCGAGGAAGCCCTCGAGCACCAGAAGTCCAACGGGGGCAAGCTCGGCTACAACCTCGTGAAGCTCGGCTTCGCGAAAGACGAAGAGATCGCGTCGCTGCTCAGCAGGCAATACGGCGTTCCCTCCATCAACCTCTCCCAGTTCGATATCGACGCCGACGTCATCAAGGTAGTGCCGGCCGCGACTGCCCAGAAGTACGAGATCGTCCCGGTCAGCCGCGTCGGTGCGACCCTGACGATCGCGATGTCCGACCCGACGAACGTCTTCGCGGTCGACGACATCAAGTTCATGACCGGCTACCAGGTGGAGCCGGTCGTCGCGTCGCAGACCGCCATCGTGGAGGCGATCGACCGCTACTACGGCAACGGGGACGGCGCTGCGGAGAAGAACGTCAGCGAGAGCCAGATGGAGCTGGCCAGCAAGGCGCTCGAGGGGATGCCGCAGATCTCGGATGACGATGTCCAGGTGCTCGAGGAAATGGAGGAGGTCGACGTCCTCAGCTTCGAGAAGCAGGGCGGCGAGGCCCCGGTCGTGCGGCTGGTCAATGTCGTGCTGGCCTCGGCCATCCAGAAGGGCGCCAGCGACATCCACATCGAGCCCTACGAGAAGGAGTATCGCATCCGGTTCCGGATCGACGGCACCCTCTACAACGTGATGGTGCCACCGCTCAAATTTCGCGACGCGATCACCTCGCGGCTCAAGATCATGGCGAAGCTCGACATCGCCGAGAAACGGCTGCCCCAGGACGGACGGTTCAAGCTGCGGCTGAGCGCCGACGGCGGCACCAAGGAGATCGACTTTCGCGTGTCCTGTTTGCCGACGTTGTTTGGCGAGAAGATCGTGATGCGTCTGCTCGACAAGGACAAGCTGATGCTCGACATGACGAAGCTCGGGTTCGAACCCGAATCGCTGTCGAGGTTCGAGGAGGCGATCGCCCGCCCGTGGGGGCTCGTGCTCGTCACCGGTCCCACCGGCTGCGGGAAGACCAACACGCTCTATTCGGCCATCGCCAAGATCAACTCGCCCACCACCAACATCATCACCGCCGAGGACCCGGTCGAGTTCAACATGGCCGGCGTCAACCAGGTGCAGATGCGCGACAACATCGGGTTGAACTTCGCCGCGGCGCTGCGGTCCTTCCTGCGACAGGACCCGGACATCATCCTGGTCGGCGAGATTCGCGATTTCGAAACCGCGGAGATGGCCATCAAGGCGGCGCTCACCGGTCACCTCGTCCTCTCGACGTTGCACACCAACGATGCGCCGAGCACCATCAACCGGTTGATGAACATGGGGATCGAACCGTTTCTGGTTGCTAGCTCCGTCAACCTGATCGCCGCGCAGCGTCTCGTGCGTCGGGTGTGCACCAACTGCAGCGAGGAGCAGCCGACGGCGGCGCCGGCGCTCGAAGAGATCGGGTTCACTGCCCAGGACGCGGCCACGGTCGTGCCGATCAAGGGTGCCGGCTGTGAGACGTGCAACGACATCGGGTACAAGGGGCGGATCGCGTTGTACGAGGTGATGGAGGTCAACGACGACCTGCGCGAGATGATCCTGGTGGGGGCCTCGACACTCGAGCTGCGGCGCTCGGCGATCGAGCACGGCATGCTGACACTGCGGGCCAGCGGGTTGCGCAAGATCGCGGCGGGTCAGACCAGCGTCGAGGAGGTCCTGAAGGAGACGGTGAAATAGTGTCCGGTGCCGTGTCACTGAGGCGACAGGCCTCTGACACGGGACACGCGCCGGGTCCCGACCCGGTCCACCCACGGGTGTTGACGATGCCAACGCTGCCAGACTTGCTCAAGGCGACGGTTGATCTCGGAGCCTCCGATCTGCACATCACGACCAGCTCGGCCCCGCAGGTCCGGGTCGACGGTCAGCTCCGGCCGCTCGACCTGCCGTCACTGGGCCCCGCCGAGACGGAACAGCTCGCGTACAGCGTGCTGAGCGATGCCCAGAAGAGGCGGTTTGAGGAGACCTCCGAACTCGATTTCTCGTTCGGTGTTCGCGGGATCGCGCGGTTCCGGTGCAATGTCTTCAGTCAGCGCGGTGCGGTCGCGGCCGTGTATAAGCTGATCCCCGAGGTGATCCGGAGCGTGCGAGAGCTGGGGCTCCCGCCGGTGATCGAACAGATGGCCGACCGACCCCGGGGGCTGGTGCTGGTGACCGGACCGACCGGGTGCGGGAAGAGCACGACGCTCGCCGCGCTGATCGACAAGATCAACACCGAGCGGCACTTTCACATCCTGACGATCGAGGACCCGATCGAGTACCTCCACCCGCACAAGAACTGTCTGGTCAACCAGCGCGAGCTGCACAGCGACACGAAGGGCTTTGCGCCAGCCCTGCGCGCCGCGTTGCGTGAGGACCCGGACGTGGTCGTGATTGGCGAGTTGCGGGATCTCGAGACGATCGAATCGGCGTTGCGGATCGCCGAGACCGGCCACCTGACGTTCGCGACCGTTCACACGAACTCCGCGTATCAGACGGTCAACCGGATCATCGGCGTGTTTCCCGACAGCCAGCAGGCGCAGGTGCGCGCCCAGCTGTCGCTCGTGCTCGAGGGCATCATGTGTCAGACGCTGTTGCCCAAGCTCGGCAGGTCGGGTCGTGTCGTTGCGACGGAGGTGATGATCCCGACACCTGCGATCCGCAGTCTGATTCGCGAGGATAAGATCCACCAGCTCTACTCCGCCATGCAGGCGGGGCAGGAGAAGATCGGGATGCAAACGATGAACCAGTCGCTGGCGACGCTCGTGAGGCTGCGGCGCATCTCGATGGAGACCGCGCTGGCGGCGTCGTCGATGCAGGACGAGCTACGCGACATCGTGCAGCACGGCGCCGGGGTCGTCGCGGGCGCGGGGATGCCCGCCGGGTGAGCCGATCGCCGATCCGGGGACGGTAGCAGGTTGAAGAGCCGGGATCTGGGACCCGGCAATTTCGAGGACCAGTACTCGTAGGAAGGAACAAACAACGCCTACCTTCGCCTATTCGGGCAGGACCCGAGGTGGTCAGCCGGTGAGCGGCCAGCGCGACGCCG
Source organism: Acidobacteriota bacterium (assembly GCA_015659035.1). Classification (GTDB taxonomy): domain Bacteria; phylum Acidobacteriota; class Vicinamibacteria; order Vicinamibacterales; family UBA8438; genus NP936. The sequence goes on from DQNS01000058.1 coordinate 30,386, forward strand.
GCACGATCGACGCCGCGGTGACGGCCCTGCGTCGAGAGCAGGTCTTCGTCACCAAGATCGAGGCGCTCAAGCGCCGGGCGGGCGCGGCCAAGAAGCCGAAACGTGGCAAGGCCGTGCCGTGGAAGAACCTGGCGATCTTCACACGGCAGTTCTCCGTGATGATTGACGCCGGTCTCCCGCTGGTGCAGTGTCTGGAGATCCTCGGCCAACAGGAAGCCGACAAGAACTTCAGCGAGATCATTCTGAAGGTACGTGCGGACGTCGAGGGCGGTTCCGGGCTGGCCGACTCGATGCGCAAGCACCCGGCGGTGTTTGACAGGCTCTACACCAACATGATGGCCGCGGCCGAGGCCGGGGGCATTCTCGACACGGTCCTCACGCGGCTTGCCACCTATATCGAGAAAAACGTCAAGCTCATTGCGCAGGTCAAGTCCGCCATGACCTACCCGATCGCGGTCATGGTCATCGCCGGGATCGTCGTCGGGGCCATCCTGTGGAAGGTCATCCCGACGTTCACCACCCTGTTCGAGGGGCTGGGCGCGACCCTGCCGCTGCCGACCCTGATCGTCATCACGCTCAGCAATTTGCTGGTGAGCTACCTGCCGTTCGTCATCCTGGGCGGGGTCGGGCTGACGTTCGGGTTCCGGCAGTTCTATGCGACCGAGCGGGGGCGTCGGGTCGTGGACGGCATGCTGCTCAAAGTGCCGGTGCTGGGGATGGTCTTGCGCAAGATGGCCGTCGCCCGTTTCTGCCGGACTCTGGCGACGCTGCTCGGCTCCGGGGTACCGATTCTCGAAGGGCTCGACATCACCGCCAAGACCGCCGGCAACGCCGTCATTGAGGATGCCGTCATGGTGACCCGGGCGGCGATCGCACGAGGTGAGACGATGTCAATACCGCTGAAGGAGACCAACGTGTTCCCGGTGATGGTGACGCAGATGATCAACGTCGGCGAGCAGACCGGCGCGCTGGACACCATGCTCAGCAAGATTGCCGACTTCTACGAGGAGGAGGTCGATACGGCGGTGGCCGGCATGCTGACCCTGATGGAGCCGATCATGATCGCGTTCCTGGGGGTGGTCGTGGGTGGCATCGTCATCGCGATGTATCTGCCGATCTTCGACCTGATCAGCCGGATGTCCGGTTAAGGACCCGGGCGGGAATACGTGTGCCACTTCTGGGTGTCGAGGCGCCCGTCCGGCAAGGCGCGAGGAGCGCGCATACCGGGAGTATGTAAGCGATGAGCAACGCAGCCGGGCGGGATGCATCGGCGACCAGCATGGCACAGTTGTTCCCGCCCGGGTCCTGAAGGCAAGGCACCAACCTGATGAGTGGGTCCTCGGACACCGGATCGTCGCTGCGCCGGAAGCTGTTCTGGCTGATCGGCGCGCGGGTCGTGATCGTCACGATCCTCCTCGGCTCCGGGGTGCTGGTACAGCTCCGCACGCCGGGGCTCTGGCCCGTTGAACCGTTCTTCTTCCTGGTTGGGCTCAGCTATGCCCTCGCCGTCGCGTTTCTGCTGACCCGGACCCTCGTCGAGCGGCGACGCTGGCTCATCGACCTGCAGCTGGCGACCGACGCCGTCGTGATCTCGGTCGTCGTGCTGCTCACCGGCGGGGTGTCCAGCTATTTCTCGACCCTGTACGCGCTCCCGATTATCGGTGCCAGCATTTTGCAGTTCCGGCGCGGCGGCTTACTGGTCGGGTCGCTAAGCGCGTTGCTGTACGCCGGCGTGGTGGTGGGGCAGTATCAAGGGGCATTCGAGTTCCTCGAGACCCGGTGGTCCGCGATCGGCCAGTTGGCCCGTCCGCCGGCGACGCTGGCGTTCTACATGACCGGTCTCGACATCTTCGGGTTCCTGGCCGTGGCGGTCCTCAGCGGCTATCTCGCCGAGCGACTCCGGAGCGCCCACGTCAGTTTGGCTCGAGCGTCGAGCGAAATCACCGACCTCCAAGCGTTCAACCAACACGTCATCGAGGGCCTGACCAGTGGGCTGGCGACCACGGACCGGCACGGGCGTGTGCTGACCTTCAACGGAGCGGCGGAGCAGATCACCGGGCATCGGGTGGCCGACGTGCTGGGCCGGCGCATTTTCGAGCTGCTCCAGCTGCCACCGGTGTTCGAAGCGTCGCTTGATACGACGGTGGAGGGCAGCCGCCGGGCGGACCTGCGGTTCACCACGCCGGACGGCCGCGAGATTGAGATCGGACTGAGCGCCGCGCGGCTCGTCATACCGGGTGGCCAGTCCGGGTTCCTGTTCATGTTCCAGGACGTCACCGAGACCCGGCGGTTGCAGCGCAAATCCGTGGCGCAGGTGCGGCTCGCGGCCGTGGGCGAGATGGCCGCCGGGATCGCACACGAGATTCGCAACCCGCTGGCCTCCATGTCGGGGTCGATCCAGGTCCTGCGTCAGGAGTTGCCGTTGAGCGCCGAGCAGGCCCAGCTGATGGACATCGTGCTGCGGGAGTCCGAGCGGCTGAACGAGACCATCACGTCGTTCCTCGCATACGCCCGACCGCTGCGGGTGTCCAGCCAGCGTTTCGATTTGCGCCGGGCGGTCAACGACACCGCCGTCCTCCTGCGACACAGCCCCGAGTCGGAGGACCGCCATCAAATCCGGGTGGACGTTCCGGAGGCACCGGTCTGGTTCGTCGCGGACGAAAGCCAGATCCAGCAGATCGTGTGGAACCTCGCCACCAACGGGATCCGGGCGATGCCCGATGGCGGCGCCCTGGTGCTCGCGGTCCGGACCGAGGAGGTGGGCACCGTCACACTGAGCGTGCGCGACGAGGGTGTCGGGATTCCGCCCGGCGAGCTCGACAGCATGCTGCAGCCGTTCCACGGGACATTCGCACAGGGCACAGGTCTGGGACTCGCGATTGTGCACCGGATCGTGAGCGATTACGGCGGCGAGATCCAGGTGACGTCGGCGCCCGATGCCGGCACGACGGTCTGCATACGGCTCCCAGCGCCGACCCCGGCGTCGTCCGCAGCTGGCCGGTCGCCCGCGCCTCGGTTCAGTAGGCAAGGAGTTCCGTGATGGCTATCGACACGACAACCGAGACGAAGACGACGACAGGCACCATACTGGTCGTCGATGACGAGCGCTCGATGCGCGAGTTTCTCTCCATCATGTTGAAGAAGGAAGGCCACGACGTCGTGGTGGCGGATTGTGGTAGAGCGGCGGTGAAGATCCTGGAACGCCGGCCGGTCGACCTGCTCATCTCGGACATCAAGATGCCCGACATGAGCGGCGTGGACGTGCTGCGGAGGGCCAAGGAGATCCGCCAGGATATCGTCGGCATCATGATCACCGCGTTCAAGTCCACGGAATCGGCGGTCGAGGCGCTGCGGCTCGGCGCGCACGACTACCTCGAGAAGCCGTTCGACAACGAGCTGCTCAAGAAGAAGGTGCGCGATGCGCTGGAGCAGCGTCGTGTCCCCGAATACACCATCCTGGGCGACAGCCCGCAGATCACGGAGGTCAGGGAGCGGATCACGCGCGTGGCGCCCACAAACAGCACGATTCTGATCACGGGGGAATCGGGCACCGGCAAGGAGCTGGTCGCGCGCGCCATCCACTCCCAGTCCAAGCGTTCTGCACGTCCGTTCGTCCCGCTCAACTGTGGAGCGTTGCCCGAGACGCTGCTGGAGTCGGAGCTATTCGGTCACGAGAAGGGGGCGTTCACCAGCGCCGACAGCACCAAGAAGGGGTTGGTCGAGGCGGCAGAACGGGGCAGCATCTTTCTCGACGAGATCGGCGAGATGAGCCTGATGATGCAAGTGAAGTTACTGCGGTTCCTGCAAGAGCGGCGGTTCCGCCGGGTCGGCGGCACCGAGGAAAAGGATGTCGACGTGCGGGTGATCGCGGCCACGAATCAGGACCTGGCGAAGATGGTCGAGACCGGTGACTTTCGACGCGACCTGTTCTATCGGGTCAACGTGATCAAGGTCGACGTGCCGCCGCTGAGAGAGCGCAAGGAGGACATCCTGCCGCTGGCTCAGCACTTCATCGACAAGTTCAACCGGCAGATGGGGAAGGAGCTCCAGGGGCTCGCACCCAGCGCCAGACGGACGCTCGAGAGCTACACGTGGCGCGGAAACATACGCGAGCTTGAGAACGTCATCGAGCGGGCAGTGGCGCTCGAAGATAATGACATGGTGCAGGCGGAGAGTCTCGACCTCGGTGACATCCCAGGGCAGGACCGGCGCTTCCCTCAGCACACCGTTCGGGAGCCGTCTGCAGCGATCGGCGGTGCGTCCGCGCGACTGCCCGAATCGGGGTTCATGCTCGAGCAGCACGTCCAGAACATCGAGCGCGAGTATCTCGCGCAGGCGCTCCAGCAGGCCGGGGGCGTCAAGGTGCGGGCCGCCGGTCTGCTCGGCATGAGCTTCCGCTCGTTCCGCTACTACCTGAAGAAGTATCATCTGAGCTAGTGTCCCGTTACCGAGGTTCGGGGAATAATCCGCAGACTGGGCGGTGGGTGACAACTGCCGGCTGCTACTTCTCGTCAGTGGATAATATTTGTCACATGTCTCCGGTTTTGGCTTCGCTATCTGTTGTCACACAAACTCTTTGTTCATAGGTGACAAGCGACAAGCGCGGACATGTTGCCTCCATTTGGATCGACGCTTGCACGCCTACTCGTACATTGGGAGCGCGTCTTCGGCGAGTGTATACCTACTAGGGTGTTTGCCCGGGGATCGTCAAAGACGACCCGAGGCCGGTGCGTGTGAAGGTCAACCGCGAGGGCGCCGACAAGATCTCGTCAACGGGTGGGGAGAGGTGTGATGAAGGTGAGGGACAACAAGGGTTTCACGCTGATCGAGTTGCTGATCGTGGTCGCGATCATCGGGATCATCGCGGCGATTGCCGTGCCCGGTCTGCTCCGGGCCCGCATGGCCGGCAACGAAGCATCGGCGATCGGGTCGTTACGGGCGCTCAACAGCGCCCAGTCGACATATGCCGCGAGCTGTGGCAGCGGGTTCTATGCGCCGACGCTCGTGAATCTGAGTACGCCACCCACGGTCGGCGGCGGTGACGGGTTCATCGGCACAGACCTGAGCACCGACCCCTCAGTCAAGAGCAGCTACACGATCACGCTGACAGCCGGCGCGGCCGCGGTCGGTGCCCCGGCGTCGTGCAACGGGGTTGCTGCCGGCACTGTCGTGTCGACCTACTTCGCCAGCGCCGCGCCGACGGCCGGCGGCGGTGTCCGATTCTTCGGCACCAACCAGGGGGCCACGATCTACGTTTCGACCGCAGCCGTGGCGGTCACCCAGAACGGCGCGCCGGCTGGCGCCAACCCGATCCAGTAGTATCGGGGTGACCTGCTGCCGGCCCGCGCGATGAGGGTCGACCCTGACAGGGATGTCTGCCCGTGCGACGCGGGGGGATGCATCGGCGGCCGAATGCTGCTGCACTTATGCCACGGGCCACTAAGAGTTACCCCATGAGCCGGGTTGTTCGCCGCGCCATCATTGGGCTCGCCCTGGTCGGCTTCGCGTCGGCGGCCGCGTCCACCTACGTGCACTACCAGCTGGTCCAGGACCCCGGGTACACGAGCTTCTGCGACATTAGCGAACGCGTCAGCTGCACGCAGGTCTACCTCAGTCGCTTCGGGTCGGTGGACGGCATTCCGGTCGCGCTGCTGGGTGCCGTCTGGTTCGGTCTGGTCCTGCTGCTGACGGTGGCCGGTGGTCGCGGCTCGAGCGAGCTTGGCGAGAATATCGGTGGCTACCTGCTGGTGCTCTCGACGCTCGGGCTGGCCGTCGTGCTGTTTCTCGGCTACGCCTCCTTCATGGTGCTTGGCACGCTGTGCGTGTTGTGCGCCGTCGTGTATGTCACGGTCGTGGGGATCTTCCTGCTCTCGGGTGCTGCGGCGTCGGTACCGCTGCTGTCGATCCCGCGCCGCGCGTTCGCCGATCTGGGACGGCTGGCCCGGACCCCGGCGGCGGTGGGCGTCGCCGGCGTGTATCTGGCGCTGACCGTGGCGGTTGTCCTGGCGTTTCCGGCCGCGCGCGGTGGGCCGGTCTCGCAGGCCGGCCCGGACGCGGCCTCCGACCCGGTGACCGGCGCCGCGGGTGCCGGGTCGGAGTTCGAGCGGTTCTGGGATGCTCAGCCGCGTGTGGAGTTGGGGGTGGCACGCGAGAGGGCGCAGGTGCTCGTGCTGAAGTTCAACGACTACCAGTGTCCATCGTGCGCCAAGACCTATCTCGACTACGAGCCGATCTTCGCGCGGTACGAGTCCAGTCATCCAGGGGCGGTGCGGCACATCAGCCTCGACTATCCGCTGGACCCCGAGTGCAACGAACAGACGCCGAGGGGTGGGCACATGGGCGCCTGCGAGGCGGCGGTGGCGGTGCGGCTGGCGCGACGGGTCGGCCGTGACGCGCAGATGGCGCGCTGGCTCTACGAGAACCAGCAGAACCTGTCACGAGAGACGATCCGCGAGGCGTTGGCCGAGGTGGCCGGCGTGACGGACTTCGACGCGATGTACGACGCCACGCTGGAAGACGTGAAGGCCGACATCGCGCTCGGCGGCACCATCGAGATCGAGGCGACGCCCACGTTCATCATCAACGGGGTGAAGATCAAGGGCGGGCTGCAGCCCCAGTTCTTCGACGCCGCGATCGCCCTGGAGCTCGAGCGCGCGGCGGGACTGGGGTCGCAGTGAGTCTAGCCTGGAGGGATGCACCGAACCTCTGGGTCCTAACCGGATGACGTGATGTCGAGCTACGCCATCAGGCTCGAGGAGCTGACAAAGGACTACCCGGTTGGTTTCTGGCGCCCGCGTCCAGTACGCGCACTTGATGGCGTGTCGCTCGATGTCGAGCCCGGAGAGATTCTCGGGTTTCTGGGGCCGAACGGAGCGGGCAAGACCACGACGCTGAAGCTGCTGCTGCAGCTGATCTATCCTACGTCGGGTCGGGCCGAGATTCTGGGTCGACCGGCCGGCGACGTGGAGGCCCGGCGCCGGCTGGGCTATCTGCCCGAGCTGCCCTACTTCTACGACAACCTGACGGCCGAGGAGCTGCTCGTGTACTTCGGTGGACTGTTCGGGCTCTCGGCGGCCGACGCGCGGAGCCGGTCCGCGACGTTGCTCGACCGGGTGGGGCTCGGCGCGGCGCGGCGGCGGCAGCTGCGGAAATACTCGAAGGGGATGCTGCAGCGCGTCGGGATCGCCCAGGCGTTGGTCAACGATCCGGAGGTGGTGTTTCTCGACGAGCCGATGTCCGGTCTGGACCCGGTGGGCCGTCGCGACACGCGCGATCTCATTCGCGAGTTGCGGGACGAGGGTCGCACCGTCTTCTTCAGCTCGCATATCCTGTCCGACGCCGAGGCGCTCTGCAGCCGGGTGGCGATCTTGGTGCAGGGTCGGTTGGTCGCCAGCGGTCGTCTGGCCGATCTCGCGTTCGAAATCCTGGGGTGGGAGCTGATCGTCACCGGCACCGACGAGGGGGCCTTGTCGGCGCTCGGGCTGGACGTCGTGACGACGGTGGGCGATGGGCGTTTCGTCATCGACCTGCCTGTCGACCGCCCCCCCGACCAACTGCTGCCGGAGCTCGGACGGCGCGGGCTCAGGGTCGTGTCGCTGACGCCGCGGCACGAGTCGCTTGAGGAGTATTTCATGCGGCTGGTGGAGCACCCGCAGCAGACGGCGTCGTAGACACGCATGTCCGTCATTCCACAAATCGCATTGCAAGTCTTCAGGGAGTCGGTGCGGGACAAGGTGTTCTACAACCTGGTCCTGTTCGCGGTGTTGCTGATCGCCGCCTCCTATCTCATCGGGCAGCTCACGGCCGGTCAGGAGGTCAAGATCATCAAGGATCTCGGTCTGGGGGCGACCCAGGTGTTCGGGTTGTTCATCGCCGTCTTCATCGGGATCGGGCTGGTGTCGAAGGAGGTCGAGCGGGGCAGCATCTATAGCCTGCTGGCGAAGCCGGTCCGACGCCACGAGCTGATTCTCGGCAAGTACGCCGGGCTCGTGCTCACCCTGGCGGTCAACATCGTGGTGATGGCGGTGGCGCTGTATGCGGTGCTTGGCTACATGTCCTGGGTAGAAACCGAGGAGTTCCGTCAGTCGTGGGAGGCGCCGGCGACCGACCCGGCGATGCTTCTGGCGATCTTCCTGATCTTCGCGCAGCTGATGCTGGTGACCGCCATCGCCCTGTTCTTCTCCACCTTTTCTGGCTCCATTCTGGCGGCCGTGCTGACCTTCGGGCTGGTTGGCGTGGGTCACTTCAACGCCGACCTCCGGAACTTCGAGAACGTGGTCGACTCGCGCGCGGCGGCCTACCTGGCCAGGGCCTTGTACTACGGGCTCCCGAACCTCGCGCCGTTCGATGTCAAGGCCGAGGTGGTGCACGCCCAACCGGTGTCGCTCGGCTACGTGGCGTTGACGACCGGGTACGCCGTCGCCTACATCGCGGCGCTGCTGCTGGCGGCGATGTTCATCTTCTCGCGGCGGGACTTCAGATGACCAGTCGCCCGCAGTGGTGGGAGCGACCCGTGCCGTTCGCGGTCGCGATGATGACACTCGTCGCGCTCTTCGTGTCGTCGGAGGAGGTGCGAGACCGGGTCTACGCCGCGTCGCGCCTCGAGACCCGGCTGCTCTACATCCCGGACGGCGAGGTGCTCGACCGGATGGCACTGTCGTTCGACGTGCTGCTGGCCGACGTGTACTGGATACGGGCGATCCAGCACTACGGCGGCACCAGACAGTCCGAGGGCGAGGAGAAGAACTATGATTTGCTGGGTCCGCTGCTCGATGTCGCCACGACCCTCGACCCACGGTTCAACGCGGCGTATCGCTTCGGCGCGATCTTCTTGACCGAGGGCTACCCGAACGGACCCGGTCGACCCGATCTGGCCATTGCGTTGCTCCAGAAGGGCATCGAGGAGATGCCCGACAAATGGGAGTACTACATGGACATCGGGTTTATCCACTACTGGTGGCTCCGGGAGTACGACACCGCGGCGGCCTGGTTCGAGAAGGCAGCGGATGTGCCCGGTGCTTCGTGGTGGTTGCGTTCGCTGGCGGCCACCACGCTGGCCGCGGGCGGGAGTCGCGCGTCGTCCCGTAGGCTGTGGCAGCAGATGTATGACACGGCCGACCACGACTGGATACGCAGCGAAGCGGCGCGGCGGCTGACGCAGCTGCAGGCGCTCGACGACATCGACCAGCTGATCGTGGCGGTGCAGCGTTTCATCGAACAGCGCGGGCGGCCGCCGCGGTCATGGGAGGAGCTGGTCGATGCGAGGTTGCTGGCCGGGTTCCCGGTCGACCCGGCCGGCTGGCCGTATGTCATCGACGACGCCAACGGCACGATCAACGTGTCGTCCAACTCGGAGCTGTTCCCCTTGCCAGGGGAGACGCTGCCGCCGCAATGACTGGGCTCTCTGCGGTCGGGCTGGTGGTTGCGCTGGGGCTCACCATCGGCAGCTTTCTCAACGTCTGCATCTATCGTCTGCCACGCGGCGAGTCGGTGGTGAACCCGCCGTCGCGGTGTCCGTCATGCGGCCGGAGTCTGCGCTGGTTCGAGAACGTGCCGGTGTTGGGCTATCTGCTGCTCGGCGGGCGCTGTCGGACCTGCCGGGCCGCCGTGTCGCCGATGTATCCGATCGTCGAGGCGGGGACCGCGCTCGTGTTCCTGCTCCAGTACTGGCAGCTCGGCTGGCAGCCGTTGCTCGGGGTCCGCCTGATGTTCGTCGCCGCGCTGATCGCGCTGTTCGTGATAGACCTCCAGCATCGCATCCTGCCCAACGTCATCACGCTGCCGGGGGTCGTCATCGGAGTGGCCGCCAGTCTCCTGTTCGAACCCGGATGGCGGGCATCGCTCATCGGCGTCGCGGTCGGTGGCGGAGCCCTCTGGGCGATCGGTGAGGCCTACTTCCGGATTCGCGGTGAGGAAGGCATGGGCATGGGCGACGTCAAGATGCTCGCCATGATCGGCGCCTTCTTGGGCTGGCAGCTCATGCTGGTCACACTGCTCTTCGCGTCCCTGGCCGGGTCGGTGTTCGGCGGAGGCATGATCCTGCTCAATCGGGGCAGCATGAAATACGCCTTGCCGCTCGGGTCGTTTCTGGCGGCCGGCGCCCTGATCGCCACCCACGTCGGTCAGCGGTTGTTCTCATGGTATCTGGGGTTCTATTAGGTTGCCCAGTGCACCCCAGCAGTCAGAAGTCAGGAGACAATTACCCCACGCGGTTTCTGCGATGCGGCCCGGAGTGTCGGTGTGCGGAAACCGCCACTCGTAATCCCTCCTCACCCCCCACACCCTGACAGGCGGGTGTTCCACGCGGGTGTATCTGGCTCGCGGCCGGCTGGATCGGACGTTGCATCGTCAGCCGCCGTGAGCACCGCGGTACGACGGCGTCAATCGGCAGGTGGTAGCCGGCTGGGCATGGGGCTCATCGAGGTCGTCATTGCCGTCGGTCTGCTCGTTACCCTGGCGGCCGGCGTCGTGCATCTGTTCGCGATGTCGGCGAGGTCGATGGTGCGAGCCCGCCACCGGACGTCGTCGCTTCTGCTCGCGGTCGACAAGCTCGAGCAGCTACGTGCCGGTGTCCGGACACCGAGAACCGCCAGGGGTCCCCTGGAGACGCGGGGTGTGCAAATCGAGTATCTCGACATTGACGGCCGTCTGAATGGACGCGGTCGCACGCCGCCGCCGTCCGGATCGATGTATACGCGGGTGTGGTCGGTCGGTGCTTTGCCGGGCTCGAACGGTGTTCTGGTGATGCGGGGGACGGTCGCTCCGATCCGTCCGGGCGCCGGTGGGCGCGACCTGACGGTGGCGCCGGACGGTGCGCGGCTGGTCACGCTGCTGCGCGTGAGGTGATCATAGGACCCTGATCGGAATAAGGGTCCGGTCAAGAATCAGTTCGCATTTGTGGGCGTCGAGGCGCCCGGCTGGCAAGGCGCGAGGAGGGAGCATATCGGCAGTATTCGACCGACGAGGAACGCCGCCAGACGGGATGCATCGGCGGCCAGAATGGCACATTTATTCCGGTCAGGTAGATAGGATGCACAGCCAGTTGGATGCAGCGGACCTTTCGCCACGGGCTGTGAGGCGGCCGACGGGGCCTCGGTCGTTACGACGCGACGCGGACCGTACGGTCCGGCGCGAAGCCGGGTTCTCGCTGCTCGAGACCGTCATGGCGTTGGCGCTGACCCTGCTGGTGCTCGGCGCGCTCTTCGAGCTGGCGCGCCCGGCCGCGTCCCTCAACCGGTCCCTGCCCGAGACCGCGAATGTGCAACAGCGTCTGCGGCATGCTTTCGACCGTCTGCACACCGACCTGCTAGCAGCCGGGCGAGGTACCGTCCTGGTCTCGCCCGGGCCGCTTGGGCGGTTCTTGCCGCCCGTGGTGCCCTATCGGCTCGGACTTCGAGCCGCTGCCGGGGAGCATCGACGCGCGCGGCCCACGACGGTCACGACACTGTCCGTGTCCCGGACGTCCGGCTCCGAGACCACGATCCTAAGCCCGATCGCCGGACCAGCTCCGGTGGTGCGTCTCGACCCGGGTCCTGGCTGTGTGCCGCCAGTCTGTGGGTACGGTGCACGGGACCTTGTGCTGGTGTTCGACGAGCACGGAGCCTGGGAGCTGTTCCGGGTGAGGGGCACAGGCGCGATGACACTGGCACTGGAACGTGCGCACGGCACCGCGACGGTGTTCGCTCCCGGTGCCGTCGTCGCGCCGATCGAACTCCATCACTACTACGCCGATACGGAGCGATTGCAGCTCCGACACTACGACGGCTGGCAGGGCGATTTTCCCCTGGTGGACGACCTTGTCGATCTGCGGTTCCGCTTCTTCGGTGATGCGGGTGCGCCAGTGTGTCAGGGGCCCGCGCCGGCGGCGGCCGGCGGTCCGCGCGTTGAGATTGGACTCGCCGAGCTGAAGGATGGGCCCTGGTGCGGGCCGGCCGGGTTGCCCTTCGACGCCGATCTGCTGCGCATTCGCGCGGTCACGGTCGATCTGCGTGTGCAGAGCGCCGTCGAGGAGCTGCGTGGCGCCGACCCGCGCTTCTTCACTCGGCCCGGTCCTGCGCCAGGCGAGCGAGGCCTGGTTCCGGACTACGCCGTCAGCTTCACCGTCGCACCTCGCAATATGAGCTGTCGATGATCGCGCCGACTCCGCCCCACCTAAGGGTCCGCGCAAGAATAAGTTCCCTTTTCGGGGTGTCGTACGCATGCACGCCCGGTCATCGCAAGGCGCGAGGAGGGAGCATACCGGCAGTATTCGACCCCTGTAAGGCATGGTCTAGCGCCGGCCTCTACGGGATGGATCGGCGGCCCAAATGGGAACCTATTTTTCCACGGGCCCGTAGGACCCTGACCAGAATAACTGTGCCATTCTGGC
>DQNS01000010.1 GCA_015659035.1 Acidobacteriota bacterium
CGCCGCCGTCAGCGTCGTTTTTCCGTGATCAATGTGCCCGATCGTCCCGATGTTGACGTGCGGCTTCGATCGATCAAATTTTTCCTTCGCCATGGGTCCGCGCTCCGCTTGGGTGCAGCCCTACGCCAGCTGCTGCCGTCTCTTTCCTGCCACCTCTTCTCGTGTCCGTCTTCGCCAAGACTACGGCGGACAGCCTTCGAAGCACCGCCTGCTGGCCTGCCAGTCGTAGCTCGACGCTGGCGCGACCGATTCCCGGCGAGCGAAGGCTGGAGCCGATGACCGGACTCGAACCGGTGACCTCGTCCTTACCAAGGACGCGCTCTACCTACTGAGCTACATCGGCCACCTTCGCGTTCGCCTGCCGCCCACGAACGCTACGGCGGGCGGGCCCGCTCTCACCGTCTCACGCCTTCCGGGTCGTGGCGACCGAAGGCTGGAGCGGGAGACGGGGATCGAACCCGCGACCAACAGCTTGGAAGGCTGTGACTCTACCACTGAGTTACTCCCGCCTTCGCGACCCGTGTGCCCTTCGCTACGGCGGGCAGGCCCGCGTCTTCCCACCACCGTCCGCCCGAAGCGCTCGTCCTGCGGCGTCCCCCTTCCGTCTGCCCCAGCCCAACTCAACGGTTGGGGTGGCTGGCCTGCCAGCCGCAGCCCGCCGCCGACCGCTTCTCGTCCCGCTCCGGCGGGCGGAAGCTGGTGGCGAGGGGAGGATTCGAACCTCCGAAGCCGCTAGGGCGACAGATTTACAGTCTGTTGCGTTTGACCGCTCCGCAACCTCGCCGATGCTTCGACCGTCACACGACGGCCAACTCATGTCAGATGCTCGCTGAAACTGAAGTGGCCCGTTTCATGAATCCGACGGCATTCGGCTGCCGATGCATCCCACACGCCCGGCGTTGCGCTTCTCGCTCAGCGGGGTCGAATGCTGCCGGCATGCTCCTTCCCCGCGCCTTGCGGGGCAGGCGCCTCGACGCCCTCGGTGCCTCGCCGTATTCATGAAGCGGACCACTATCGGGCGAGGCAGACCGTCGTCGCACCATCGTGCCGTCACCTCGTCCCGCGTGTACCCTGTCGCGGCCGATCCAGTGCCACGCCGGGGACATCATCAACCAGTAGATACTCAGGGACACTCTGCGGCGCCACCGGATGGCGCGCGTTCGACCACCGGACCCCGGGTAGGTGGCCTCGTTCGCGACTACGGTCGCATTGCCTCACCGCGCTCGCCAACGGGGCCACGACGGCCCGGTCACTCACTCGTTACTTGGAAGCATTCCCTTGGAGCTGGCGAAGGGATTCGAACCCCCGACCCGCTGATTACAAATCAGCTGCTCTACCGGACTGAGCTACGCCAGCCGGACCAATCGAAAATCGTAGCACAACTCGTGCCACAGAGGCAACACGCCCGACCATCGCTGGCAGTCGGCTCCTCCGGCCGCAAACCCATGCCCACCTGTTCGATCGCTGACAGTCCGTGGCGTGCGCCCTTTCTGAGAGACGCTCCAACGCCTGACGGCGACGGGCGCACGGCTGCCATTTACGTGGCGCGGTGCGCCAACGCGCGGCGTTGGCGCACCGCTTCATAGAGGGCGACGCCGGCGGCGACAGCAACGTTGAGGCTGTTCACGCGACCGAGCAACGGGATCGACACCACCCGGTCGCAACGTTCGCGCACGAGACGCCGCAGCCCCCGCCCCTCGTTGCCCAGCACCAACGCGGTCGGCAGGGTTAGGTCAAGACCGTCGTAGAGGTCGTCCCCGTCCGCCTCGAGACCGACCGTCCAGATGCCCGCCGCCTTCAACTCGGTGACCGCGCGCGCGATGTTGACCACCGATGCAAGCCGAACGTGCGTCAACGCACCGGCCGACGTCTTGGCAACGCGCCCGAGCGGCGCGGCTCGGCGGGTCTGTCTGATCACGCCGTCGACCGCCGCCGCCTCGGCGGCTCGCAGGATCGCGCCCAGGTTCTGGGGGTCCTCGATGCCATCCAGCACGAGCAGCAACGCCGGGGTGGTCGCCCCGGCGATCAGCTCGTCGAGGGTCAGCGGCGCCGGTATCGCAACGTCCGCCACCACGCCCTGGTGCACGGCCCCGCCGGTGACGCGGTCGAGGACCTCGGTGGGCACCCGAGTCACCGGCGTTCCGGCCGCCGTGGCCAGACGACGCACCTCCGCCGTTCTTGGCGACGAGGCCGTGCCGAGACGGATGGCACGAACGCGACCCGCACGCAAGGCCTCGAGCACCGGGTTGAGGCCATACACAATCACGGGGAACTCTCCGTCGCTCGAAGGAGACAGGAGCCAGGAGCCAGGAGCCAGGAGAGAATCGGTGGCTGACGCAGCTTCCAGGAACACCCATTCCTCGCCATCGTGTCCCCGTGTCGAACCCGAGACCACTGGGCTGAATGATCGACGGCGGGGTCCTCCGGTTTCCTCCTGTCTCCTGTCTCCTGTCTCCTGCCTCCTTCGAGCATCAGAGTGTCCTCAGCAACGCGACGGCATGCGTCGCGATCGCCTCCCCGCGACCGGTCGCATCCAGCCCTTCGTTGGTCTTGCCCTTAATGCTGACAGCGTCCGGCCCGATGCCGACGGCCGAGGCCACGGCCTCGCACATGCGTTCCGCATGGGGACCAATCTTGGGACGCTCGGCCACCACGACCACGTCCAGGTTGACCACCACGAACCCGCGGGACCGGACCAGATCCACGACTGCCCGCAACAACTCGATGCTCGACGCCCCCTCCCAGCGTGGGTCGGTGTCCGGAAAGTGCCGCCCGATATCGCCGGATGCCGCCGCCCCGAGAATGGCATCGGCCACCGCGTGACAGACGGCGTCGGCATCCGAGTGGCCGGCCAGCCCGCGGTCATGCGGAATCCGGATGCCACCCAGCACGAGCGGCCGCCCCTCGACGAGCCGATGCAGGTCATACCCAAACCCAACACGCCCGGTCATCATCGTCTCCCCCAGGAGCCGTCTGGCTATCGACAGATCGCGCTCCGTCGTGATCTTGATGTTCCGCGGGTCACCCTCGACGAGCGCGACCCGGTACCCCGCCCGCTCGGCCAGCACCGCCTCGTCGGTCGCCTCTACGCCCCGCCGGCCGAGTCGGATCGCCTCGGCGAGAACCTCTCTGCGGAACGCCTGCGGCGTCTGCGCCAGCACGATGCTCTGGCGCGCGAGCGTCCGGCCGACGAACCGGCCGTCGCCCGCAGCGCGCTGCTTCACGGTGTCGTGCGCTCCTAACGCGGCAACGGCCGCGCCGTGCCGGGATGCCGCCTCAATCGTCCGGATGATCACCTCGGGCGGGCACAACGGCCGCGCCGCATCATGGACCACGATGATCTCGCTCGACGGCGAGGACGCGTCGAACCCGCGCGCCACCGAGTCCTGTCTCCGCGCGCCCCCAGGCACGACCCGGAGCGGCGTGCCATCTGGTGTGGACGCCAACGACCCATCGGTGGCCAGCTCGGGCGGCACAACGAGCACGATCTCGTCGACCTGGCCGCACCGGTCGAACGCCGCCACACTACGTTGCAAGATCGTGACACCCCCCAGCCATAGGAGCTGCTTGGGACGGTGACCACCCATGCGGGCGCCCCGCCCACCCGCCGCAATGATGGCGGTCACCATCGGGCGGGGTACTCCAAGGAGACAGGAGACAGGAGACAGGAGACAGGAGACGGATGGCAGGAGGAAACCTGAAGGCTCCGTCGTTGGTTGTTCAGCCCAACGGTATCGGGTCCAACCTGGGGACACGATGGTGAGGAACGGAAGCTTCTGAACGCCGCGGCAGCCACCGATTCTCTCCTGCCTCCTGCCTCCTGCCTCCTGACTGCTGTTTTCACGTGAACAGCCCTTCTAGGGCTTCGGCGACGGTGCTGACGCCGCAGAGCTCGCAACCGCGCGCCGTCACATCCGGCGCCCGGTTGCCCGCCGGCATGACACACCGCGTGAACCCCATGTGCGCCGCCTCGCGCACCCGTAGTCCGGGCTGGGTGACGCCTCGGATCTCACCCGCCAGCCCGACCTCTCCGAACACCGCCACGCGCGGCAGGACCGGCTGGTTCCGCATGCTGGATGCGACCGCCGCGACGACCGCCAGATCGGCTGCCGGCTCGGTGACCAGGATGCCTCCGGGCACGTTGAGAAACACGTCTTCACCCGTCAGATGCAGGCCAACCCGTTTCTCGAGCACCGTCAGCAGCAACGACAGCCGCTGCCGGTCGATGCCGCTCGTTACGCGCTGGGCGTTGCCGTAGGCGCCGGTGCCGACCAGCGCCTGCACCTCGACCAGGATCGGGCGCGAACCCTCCACCGAGCACAGCACCGCCGACCCCGGCACCTCCGTCTTGCGCTCGGAGAGGAACAGCTGCGAGGGGTTGGGCACCGCCTCGAGACCGGTCGCGGTCATCCGGAACACCCCGAGCTCGCTCACCGCCCCGAACCGGTTCTTGACCGCGCGCACGACGCGGTGGGCGTGGTGACGGTCGCCCTCGAAGTAGAGCACCGTGTCGACGATGTGCTCAAGTACCTTCGGGCCCGCGAGACTGCCCTCCTTGGTCACGTGCCCGACGATCAGGACCGGGATGTTGCGCCCCTTGGCGGCGAACAGGAGTTGGGTCGCTGCCTCACGCACCTGCCCGATGGTCCCCGGAGCCGACTCGAGCTTCAACGAGAACATGGTCTGGATCGAGTCGATGATCACCAGACCGGGCGACAGCCGTGTGATCTCCTCGAGCACTCGCTCCACACAGGTCTCCGCCAGCAGATACAGCGGGGGCCCGCTGATGCCGAGACGCTCACCGCGGGCCCTGATCTGATGCGGGGACTCTTCGCCCGAGCAGTACAGCACCCGCCGCCCCGTCTCGGCGACTCGCGCGGCCGCCTGCAGCAGCAGTGTCGACTTGCCGATCCCCGGTTCGCCTCCGAGCAGCACCAGCGACCCGGGCATCATCCCGCCGCCCAGAACACGGTCGAGCTCGCTGACACCGGTGGACAATCGGTCCCCGTCGGACGACTCGATGTCGGCGTACAGCCGCACACCGTCCCCGCTCAACGCCGGCCGCGCGTCCGAACGGGCGTTGGCGGCGGGCGCACGCTCCTCGACCAGCGAGTTCCACTCTCCGCAATCCGAGCACCGGCCGAGCCACTTGCGTGACTGCGTGCCGCAGTTCTGGCATACGAAGACGGTGCCCGGTCCCTTCATGACGCTGGTGAACCAGTCCGCTGCCTCGTCACCGTGACGGGCGGTGTTCGACTCCTGGCGCGGTTCGGCGTCATAGGGTCCGCGCAAGAATAACTTCCCATTTTCGGCCGACGATCCATCCCGCCTGGCGGCGTTGCTCGTTGGTCGAACACTGCCCGTATGCTCCCTCCTCGCGCCTGGCAGAGGCCGTGCGCGGCGTCGATTTCGACACCCCAAAATAGGAGCTTATTCTTGCGCGGACCCATAGGTGCGGACGATCCGGCTCCCGGTGCGACATAGAATCTCATGGGGCACCGTGCCGACCGCGGCGGCCACCTCGGCGACGTCGATGCTGGCTCCCCCCTGGGTGCCAAGCAGAACCACCTCGTCACCCGGTGTCACATCAAGACCGGTCACGTCGATCGTGATCGAATCCATGGAGACGGAACCGATCACCGGCACGCGGTGGCCACCGACGATCACCGACCCGCGCCCCGCGATCCGCACGTCCAACCCGTCCGCGTATCCGGCCGGCACGACAGCGACCCTGGTCGGACGCATCACGGGGGAACGGGCCCCGTAGCCAGCCGTCTCGCCGACACGCATCCCCTTGACCGCGACGACCCGACTCCGCAGCGACATGACCGGTGTCAGCGGTAGCGCCTCGGTATGGCCAGCCGGCGCAACACCGTAGAGCAGCAACCCCGGCCGGACGGCCGCGTACCACGTAGCCCGCTCCCGCAGCAACGCCGCACTGTTGGCCGCGTGTCTCAACCGAGCCCGCAACCCGAGCTCCTCCAGACAGCGCACCGCCTCGTCGAAGCGGGCGCGCTGGACATCGAACAGCGGGTGCGCCCGGTCCTCGGCCGTGGCGAAGTGGGTGTAGACCGCGTCGATCTCGAGACCGGCGCCGTCGAGAACCTCGGGCACAGTCTGGGTGAGGTTGTCGTACCGGAACCCGAGCCGGTTCATCCCCGTGTCGATCTTCAGATGGCAGGCCACCCGCGAGCCCCGGCGCGTCGCCACGTCGCGGAGCGCACGGGCCGCGACGGGCGAAGAGATCGTCGGCGTCAGTCCGTGGGTGAACACCCCGTCGAGGTCGCTGACACTCAGCGCGCCGAACACCAGGATCGACGCCCGGACACCGCCGCGGCGCAACTCCACCCCTTCCTCGATGTCAGCGCATGCCAGCATCCCGGCTCCGGCAGCCTCCAACGCGCGCGCCACCGGCACCGCGCCGTGCCCATAGCCGTTCGCCTTGACGACCGCGATCACATCGGGTCGATCGGCGCCACCCCCCACATACGAGAGGACCGCCCGGTAGTTGGCGCGGACCGCGTCAAGGTCGATGTGCGCGAAGGTGGGTCGCACCACGACTGCTAATGTCCCGTCTCAGAGATTCGGTGCAGACGTCGCCGGCGCGGGCAGGACACTCGTGGCCGTATCAGTGGAATGTAAAGCGCCTTCCTGGCGGGGCATCCCGCCTGGGCGTCGTTGCGCCTCGGTCGAATACTGCCGGTGTGCTCCCTCGTCGCGCCTTGCACTGGCCGGTCGCGGCATGAATACGAAGGCGGAATCCGCTTACATTTCACTCATACGGGCCACGAGCTCATTCGTAGGCGGAGGTCAGATTGGCGAACCGCGTGCACTGCTTCAAGAAGGCGAGCTTGACGACACCGGTCGGCCCGTTCCGCTGCTTGCCGATGATGATCTCAGCCAGATTCTCGTTCTCAGGGCGAGGGTCGTACTGCTCCTCGCGGTAGATGAACATCACGACATCGGCGTCCTGTTCCAGCGCGCCCGACTCGCGCAGGTCCGACAACACCGGCCGCCGGTCCGCGCGGCCCTCCGGCGCGCGGCTCAGCTGGGACAACGCCAAGACAGGCACATTCAGCTCCTTGGCGAGCCCCTTGAGCGACCGCGAGATCGAGGCCAGCTCCTGCGTCCGGTTGTCGAAGCGGCCGCGGCCCTGCATCAGCTGGAGGTAATCGATGACCAGCAAATGCAGACCATGCTCCGACATCAGCCGGCGCGCCTTGGCCCGCATCTCGAGCACCCCGATCGAGGCGCTGTCGTCGATGAAGACCTTCGCCTCGGACAACCGGCCCAGCGCCGCTGACAGCTGGGCATAGTCCCGCTCGCCGAGAAATCCGCCACGGAACTTGTGCGAGTCGATCTCCGCCTCTGTTGTCAGCATCCGCAGGAACAGCTGCTCCTTGGACATCTCCAGGCTGAAGACGCCGATCGTCATGTCGGTCTTCACGCCAAGATGCTGGGCGATGTTCAGCACGAACGCGGTCTTGCCCATGGACGGCCGCCCGGCGATGATGGTCAGATCCGAGGGCTGGAACCCCGACGTCAGGGCGTCGATGTCGACAAACCCGCTCGGCACACCGGTGACCAGCCCCTTGTACTCCTGCAGCTTTTCGATGGTCGCGAAGCTGCCCTGCACGAGGTCGCGCAGCGGCACGAACCCGGTGTGGATGTTGTCATCGGCGATGGAGAAGATCTCCTGCTCCGCCTGATCCAGGATCAGGTCGGCCGCGTCCTCTGTGCTGTAGGCCGTTTCGAGGATCCGGTTGGAGGCGAAGATCAGGTTGCGGAGGGTCGACTTCTCCTTGACGATCCGCGCGTAGTGCCCTACGTGAGTCGAGCGGGGAACCCCATCCACGAGCCCGGCGATGTAGGCCGGCCCGCCGACGCGGTCGAGGTCCCCCGACCGCCCGAGCTCATCCTTCAGGGTGACCAGGTCTATCGCCTCACCCCGTTCGTTGAGATCGACCATCTTGTCAAAAACGCGCCGGTGCGCGTCCCGAAAGAAGTCGTCAGCGTCAATCAGCTCCGCCGCCTGGTTGAACGTGTCGTTGTGGATCAGGATCGCGCCGAGGACACAGCGCTCTGCTTCAAGGTTGTGAGGCAGCGACCGCTCGGCGGCGGCAAGAGAGACCGTCTCGGCCATGACAGCAGCTGCGGCGCCGACCGCAAGTAGCCCTCTGCGAACCACTCAACCGGCGCTGAAAGACGACGGGGCCCCGCCGCCCGGAAGCACCCGCTACTTTGCGATCATCGCAACTAGGCGTCGTCGTGAGACGCCGTGTCACTCTCGGCGTCGCCTGCCTCGGGGGCGGGCTCGGCATCGGCGTCGATGTCTCCTACGACGGCGCCCTCCTTCACGATACGAACGGTGACCTCGGCCGTCACCTCCCGGTGCACCTTGATCGGCACGATGTGGTCGCCGAGTTTCTTCAACGGCTCATCGAGCTGGATCTTCCGGCGGTCGACCTCCATCGACTGCTCGGCCAGACACGCTGCCACGTCGGAGCTGGTGACGGACCCGAACAGCGTGTCGGTCTCGCCGACCCGCCGGGCGATGACGCACACAACCTGACTCAGGCGCTCGGCGAACACCACCGCTACCTGCTTCTCCTCCTCATCGCGCACGTCGGCTACCACCCGTTCGCGCGCGACCTGCCTCCGGTTCGCCTCGGTCACCGGCAACGCCAACTTGCGCGGCAGGAGATAGTTGCGTGCATACCCGGTGGCGACCTTGACGATATCGCCGCGGCGTCCGAGATGATCGACCGGTTCCCTGAGAATGACCTGCACAGACATCTGTCTCGCTCCGACTGCTCGCGACGCTGCGCCTCAAACCGCCCAGATGGCGGTCGGCGACGCATCGCTAGCCTACTTTTCTGAGAGCCCCGCTACGCGGGGACTCGACATCTTCCCGACACCCCCAGACTCCAACCTCAACAGGTCCCCCGGACGATGTCTCACAACGCTAGGTCTCACACCGATCAACGTTCACATCTCACCCTTGGCTAGTCCGTCACATACGGAATCAGGGCCACCTGCCGGGCGCGCTTGATCGCGGTCTGCAACCTGCGCTGATGACGCGCGCAGACGCCCGAGAGCCGGCGGGGCTGGATCTTGCCCCGCTCGGGAATGCTCGCGATCAGCATCCGGACATCCTTGTAGTCGATGTAGGGAATCTTGTCGACGCAGAAACGACAGACCCGCTTGCGTCGAAACATGCCACGCTTTGGCCGGTCGGTTTTTGGTTTGCGAGGACCAGAGCGAGCGCCTCTCATTCCTGCACCTCCGATGTGTCCTTCGCAGCAGTGGTTCCGGCATCTGCCACGGGCGGCGGCTCAGCCGCAGGGGGCGCCGCGTCACCGGTACCCGCGTCGGCACCAGCCGGCGACCCCTCCGCCGCCGGCGCGTCATCTCCCTCAGGCAACAGCGGCTTGCCACGTGCCGCGCGGCGACGCTGCACCGTCGCCTTCTTTTTCTCGGCCGCGCGCCGGACTTTTCGCAGATCCTCGTCGACACGCACGATCAGATGACGCAGCACCTGGTCCCGCACCCGCAGTCGGCGGCCCAACTCCCCGATCATCTCGCCGGGCCCGTCGAGCCGCTGGACCACATAGATTCCTTCTGTGAAGTGCCCGATCTCGTACGCCAGCTTCCGGCGTCCCCAGACGTCGGTGTTCTCAACGGTGCCGCCGAATTCCTTGACGAGCTCGGCGACCTGCGTCTGCAGCGCCTCCACGTCTTCATCAGTGGCGGTAGGCGCCACGATGTAGACGAGTTCGTATTCTCGATCGCTTGGCATGCTGCTCCTTCTGGACTGACGGCCACACGCAGTGGCAAGGAGTTGGTCGGTGGACGCGACTGGTGCATCACGTCGACACCGGTGAGCGTAGCGGACTCGGTCGGTCGCGGTCAAGCCACCCGCCGCCGACCTAGTGTTCCGTCTCTTCGCCCGTCTCGTCGGTGTCGGCTTCGGGGGTTTCCCATCGGTTGAACCGGTTCATCACTGGCTCGATGCCAGAATCGACGAAGAGATCGACCGCCTCGCCTGCGCGACGCACCGCGTCGTCCATCTCGGGCCGTTCGGCCGAATCGAATCTGGAGAGCACCCGACTGACCAGCCGGTGCCTCGGGTCGCCCCGCCCCACACCGATGCGGAGACGCGAGAATTGCTCGGTCCCCAGCAGCTCGATCACGGAGCCCAAACCGTTGTGCCCACCGGCCGAGCCCTGAGACCGGGCACGCAGACGCCCGAGCTGCAAGTTGACGTCTTCGGTGACGACCAGCAGATCGGACAGCGCGACCCGGTAGTACCGCTGCAGGACGCCGACCGCCAGCCCGCTGCGGTTCATGAACGTCAGGGGCTTGACGAGGATCGCCGCCGCCCGTTCTCCAGGCACCCCAGGCGACTTCGCCAGGACCGCGTCGCCGGGGGCCGACTGAAACGCGACGTCCCAGCGCCGCGCGACCTCGTCCACCACCTCGAATCCGACGTTGTGGCGGGTACCGTGGTACTTGGACCCCGGGTTGCCCAGCCCGACAATCAGCTTCACGTGAGGTTTCCGGGCGGGGCATCCCGCCTGGCGGCATTGCTTCCTCGGTCACAGCCTGCCTGGCTGCTCCCTCGTCGCGCCTTGCCAGCCGGGCGCCGCGCTCCGAAAACCGCCCCTTAGTTGTATTCGGCCGACCACTCGGGTTCCTGGCGGGTTGAAACCACGCCTGTCCTGGTGAAGCACGCGGCGCTGGCCGCCAAGCGCTAGTCGCCCGACTTGCCGGCGTCGTCGGCCTTCTCGGCCTCCTCCGCGCCCTCGGCTTCGGGAGCCGCCTCGCCCTCGGCTGCGGCTTCCTCCTCGGCCTCCGGCTCCTCCTCGACCTTTGGCGCAACAACATGGACGATCAGCGTGTCGGGATCGGTCACAGGCGTCCAGGACACGCCCTCGAGCAGATCCCGCACGCGGACCCCGTGTCCGATCATCAGGCTCGAGATGTCGACCTCGACGTGTTCAGGGATCTCGGTGGGCAAGCACGCGATCGCAAACTCACGCTGCTCGAAGGCAACCAACCCGGCCTGCATCTTGACACCCTCGGCCTCACCCTTGAGCACGACCCGCACGCTGACCGTGATGACCTTGCTCATCGCCAACCGGTAGAAGTCCACGTGCAACAGCTTGCGGGTAATCGGGTGTAGCTGATAGTCCTTGATCAGGACCTGGGTCGGTTGCCCAGCATCGATGGCTAGTCCAATCAGCGTATTGACTCCCGCGTCGGAATGCAGAATCCGGGACAACGCGCCCGGATCGACGCTGACCGCGACCACGTCGCCCGCCGACTGCCCTCCGCTGTCGCCATACACGACACCCGGAAGGCGCCCATCCCGACGGAGCCGTCGGGCCAGGTTCTTCCCGCGCTCCGACCGCGTTTCGCACTGCAGTGTGGTATCCATGACAAGACCTGTGGTGGCGAATCGAAACCGGTCGCCTCGCGACGCTGCGCCTCGACCAGCTTAGGGCCCACGCAAGACTAACTTCCCATGTTTGGCCGCCGCTGCATCCCGTCTGGCGGCGTTGCTCGTCGGTCGAATACGGCCCGTATGCTCCCTCCTCGCGCCTTGTCAGCCGGGCGCCTCGACGCGCCGACATGGGAACTTATTCTTGCGCGGACCCTTAGATGACGATCGGCGCGGATCGCTAGGCGGCATTTCCTAGACATCTCCTATGGGCCCGATCATCAGGTTTGGATCAACTTTTCGTCGCCGCCGGAGATGTCTAGCCCCCCCGTAGCGGGGCTGTGAAAAAAGGTCTGGCAGCGATGCGGAGCCCACGCACCGGGGCCGGGAACTCGTTGGTTTGAGGCGAAGCGTCGCTGCCAGTCCGTGGTGAAAGTCCCGCGTCGCACCGAGACCCGTCGTGATCGATGCCGCGCCGGGCCAGTACAGGGCGCGACCAAGGAACATACCAGCAGTATGTGACCGAAGCAACGCTGTCAGCCGGGATGCAGCGCCGGTCGAATGCAGCTGGACTTTCACCACGGGCTGCTAGAGCCCCGCTCCGCCGGGGCTCGACATCTCCCGAGTGATGAGCACCTGCTTCACATGTCACGATATCACCCAATCACCTGGAGACATCTACACGAACAGCGACGAGACGGACGTCTCCTCGTGAATGCTCTGGATCGCCTTCCCCAGCAACCGGGCAACGGACAGGACCTCGATCTTGCCCGAGTCGATGACTTTCGAGCTGGGTGGAATCGTGTTGGTGACGACCAGCTTCTCGAGCGCCGACTCCTCGATCCGCTCCAGCGCAGGACCGGACAACACTCCGTGCACGACGCACGCCAGCACGCGCGCAGCCCCGTTGGCTCGCAACGCCGCCGCGCTCTGGGTCAGCGTACCGGCGGTGTCGACGATGTCGTCCTGGATGATGCAGATCCGGTCCTGCACCTGACCCACGACATGCATCACCTCGGCGGCACCGTCTTCCGAACGCCGTTTGTCGATGATCGCCAGATCGGCGTTCAACCGCTTGGCGTACGCGCGTGCGCGCTCGACCCCCCCGGCGTCCGGCGACACGATCGTGAGACCACGTTCGCGATAGCTGGCGAGAGACTCGATGAACACCGGCAACGCAAACAGATGGTCGACCGGGATATCGAAGAACGCCTGGATCTGCGCCTTGTGTAGGTCCATCGTCAGGACCCGGTTCGCCCCGGCGGCGCTCAACAGGTTCGCGACCAGCTTGGCCGAAATCGGGACCCGTGGCTTGTCCTTCCGGTCCTGACGGGCGTAGCCATAGTAGGGCATCACCGCCGTGATCCGGGAAGCCGATGACCGCCGGAACGCGTCGATCATCACGCACAGCTCGACGAAATTGGGGTCGACCGGCATGCAGGTGGGCTGCACGATGAACACATCGGTGCCCCGGATGTTCTCGTTGATCTGAAACGACACCTCGGAGTCGGAGAACCGTCCGAGCTTCGACCGGCCCAGCGAGATCCCGAGCTGGTCGGCGATCTCCCTGGCCAACTCGGGGTGCGCACTGCCGGAGAAGAGTTTGAGCTGCCCGTTCTGCATCGCCGTTCGGTCAAAGACCGGTTGCCTGCCGTCTTTCCACCCGCCGCTCAGACGGATGGCATCGCTGACGCGAGCAATTGGCTGGGGCGGAAGGATTCGAACCTTCGAATACGGGATCCAAAGTCCCGCGCCTTACCACTTGGCCACGCCCCATCTAGCGAAGCTACGCGTCAAGACATCGAGCGCATGTCACGGCGCAACTCAGGTCGCTTTTCTCACAGCCCGTTACGCGGGGGCTGGTCGTGCCACGCCGGCCAACGGGCGATCGCATCATCCCAGCCTGCCGACCGCACCCGGCCAGCATGTGTCCGGCGCGCCCGCACGAGTGACACCCGGACCGCTGGTGGTAACGCCGACCGGCGGCCACGGCGCGTCCCTAGGTGATCCGCGCAAACCTGTACTCTATCCCGACGACCCCGACCCGGGCAAGCACCTACCCGGCTGCTGAAGTCACCCTTAGGAGATGTCTAGGCCCAAGCCTGCTTGGCAAGCCCGGCACGATCCAGCGTCCGCGTCACAAGCACGATCCAGCCGGCGCGCCGCACGATACGCGCCGCCTGGACTGCGCTCGCCCGGCGCGTGAACAGACCGAACACGGCCGACCCGCTCCCCGTCATGGCGGCCGTCAGCGCCCCGGCGCCAGCCAGCATCCGAGTAGCCACCCGGATCTCCGGTCGACGCCGGGCAACCGGGGGTTCCAGGTCGTTGGCGAGCGCGGTGAGGTCAAGGGTCGATCCGGCGACCGGCGGGATCCGTCGGGTACGGCCGATGCTGCGTCCCACACGTCGAGCCGTCGCCGCCTCGTCATGGTCCATCCAACCGTAGGCCGCGGCCGTCGACACCCGTCCAGGCGGCACCGCGATCACGGCCCAGTGGCGCGGCAGATCCGCAAGCGGATAGACCTCGTCCCCGCGCCCCACCCCAAGCGCGGTACCACCCACAAGAAAGAAGGGGCCATCTGCGCCCACCTTGGCAGCGACCTCGTGGAGGCGGGTTCGCCCGGGTGACGCATCCCAGAGCCGGCACAACCCGCGAAGCGATGCGATCGCATCGGCGGTCCCGCCCCCCAGACCCGCCGCGACCGGTATCCGCTTGGCGATCGTGATCACCACGCCGCGGGGGTCGCCACGCCGACCCAGCGCGCTCCAGAGCCCGTGCGCGGCCCGCCAGACCAGGTTGGCCTCGTCCTCGGGCACACCGGACGCGGCACATCGCACCCGGCACGGTCCCTCGACCGCACGCAGCGTGACGGTGTCGTGCAACGCGATCGACTGCAGGATGGTCGTCAGATCGTGGAAGCCATCTGCGCGCCGGGTACCGACACGCAGGTCCAGGTTGATCTTCGCGTGCGCCCGCACCACGACGGGCCCCAGCTGGGGCCGGGTCACGGGTCTCTGTGCCCCGCCGAGCTTTCTGCCAGCGGTCTCACACGCCGCAGCTCTTCCAATGTCATCGGCACGACGTCGGCCGGCACCGAGAGAGAGAACGCCGCGTTGGGGATCTCCACGTTGAGATTAACCTGGGACAACGAAGCCGTGAGATCGGTCAGTGGCTGCGTCCGACCGTTCGCATCGGCCGTGCGGGAGAGTACCCTCACGCGTCGAGGGATGCGACGCCGGAAATCGTCGTATTCGATCGTCAGCCCGTCCCGGGTTCCGGCGATCAGACGATGCTCGCCGTCGACCGGTCGCAGATACGCAACCGCGCCCCCAATCAGGTCTACGACAACCCATTCGCCGTAGCTCCGTCCAGCGGTCGGCTGCGGGTCCGGCACCAGACAGCCGGTCAGCACCGCCCGGAGATCGTCTGGCCCGAACGGCACACCGGTCAGGCTCTCGAGCATGTCGACGGCGGGCACGTCCCTCAGCACACGCGCCTCACGGGGCAGCCACAGCGTCGCCTCACCGGGTCTGGCCACCAGATAGAACGCGGCTGCACCGAACGGGGCCATTCCCTCGAGACGCACCGAGCCGGGAGCGGCCAGTCCGGCCCGAACCCTGCCGTTGAGCATGGCGCCGCCGCTGCGTCCGCGGAGCCGGATCATCGCGTCCAGGGTCCGGACACGCCGGCACTCGGACACGGCCGTCTCGAAGAGGGGTGCGTAGTCTGGAAACGGCGTCCCGGGACCTTCCGGCAACGAGAGCCGCGCGGCCGCGCAGCCGGTCAGCAACGAGAGGAGAGCAGAGACTGAAAGGAAACGGACGGCGGTCATCAGTCGCCGCGGCTGTCTTGCCGTGGAGTGCAGTGATCGCTGCACGAGCGACACGTGCAGGACCCGGGTCCTTACCGTGGCAGGCGTGCCTGCGAGTCGCGGATCTTGTTCTGTATCACGGACAGGTCGACCGTATCCCCGTCGCCGGCCAGCGCCCGCTCCCAGGCGGAGATCGCCTCGGCGTATCGTTCGAGCCGGAACAGCAGGTCCCCCAGATGGTCCTGCACAACCGAATTCCGCCGCAGCTGGTCGCTGGCCTGACGCAGCGGACGTTCGGCCAACTCCAACCGATTCTGTTTGAGGTACGCCCAGCCGAGACTGTCGAGATAGGACCCGTTATTGGGATCCAACACCAACGCACGCTGGATCAGATCGACCGACTCGTCGAGCCGTTCCCCGCGTTCAGCCAGCATGTACCCGAGGTAGTTGAGGGTGGCGGCGTCCTCCGGGTCCCGGTCGAGCGCGCGCCGAAACGCCCCCTCCGCCTCGCGGTATCGTTGCCCACGCTCGAACACGGCGCCGAGCTGGAAGACGACGAGCGTGTTTTCCGGAAACCGGGCCTCAGCCGCCTCCAGCACACGCACCGCGTCGTCGACCCGGTCATGCTGGCTGTACATATCGGCCAGCGCGACATGGGCGCCCGGCTGGTCCTCGTGCTGGGAGAGTGCGCGCTCGAGGACGGCCACGGCGGCGCCGACCTCCCCACGCACCGACAGGGTTTGCGCCTCGATCCGCAAGAGCGCCAGATTACCCGGGTTCTCCTGCTGGGCCCGGCTGACGACGGCCACCGCCTCGTCCAGACGCCTGGCATCGAGGTACACCTGGGCAAGCTGCGCCTGGAGCCCCAGATTGGACGGGGTCAGATCGAGCGCCTCCCTCAGCCTGTCGATCGCCGCGTCGTGGTCGCCGAGCTGCCGGTGCGCCACGCTCAGGCGCTGGAGCAGATTGGCAAGCTGGCTCGGCGCGATTTCGCCTTCGCGTGCACGTCGCACCGCCGGCTCCAGCGCGTCCACCATGCCCTGATACTCGCGCTGCGCGCCGAGCACGCGGGACAGCATGTAGGCGCCACGCAGGTTGTCCGGCTCAATCTCTACCAACCGCTGCGCGGCCGCTTCGGCCTCGTCGTAGTTCTCGAGCTCCAGCTCCAACTCCGACAGCGAATACCAGCCGCCCGCATCGTCGGGTCGAACTCGCACCAGCTCCCGCACCACCTCGAGCGCCCGGTCCGGCTGTCCGGCGTTCAGCAACGCATTCGCGAGCTGTCGCCGGTAGCGCGTCCGGCGGGGGCTCCGCGTCACGGCCCGCTCGTAGGCCGCCGCCGCCTCAACCCAGTCGCCCTGCGTTTCATGGGCCTGGCCAAGCAGCACCAGCGCCTCGGTGAACCGCGGCTCCGCGTCGAGCAGCTCGTTCAGCACCTCGATGGCCTTCGCCGACTGCTGCGTGGTGACGTACAGACGACCGAGCGTCAAAGACAATCCCGCATCCGCCGTCAGCTGGTCTCGGGCGCGCTCCAGGTGATCGACCGCCCGGTCGACATCGTCCTGCGCCGGACCACTCCTCGCGCCGGCGCGGGCCGCAAACACGAAACCCAGGGTCCGATGCGCCTCGGCGTTGTCGGGGTCGCGCTCGAGCGCGGCGTTGCCGGCCGCGATCGCCTCGTCGGGCCGGTTCCGGCGGTTGTAGAGCGCCGCCAACTCCGCCCAGATGTCCGATGCGGCCGGGTCGAGCTCCGCCGCCCGCTCGTAGGCGGCGACCGCGCCGTCGATGTCACCCGCCCCCTCGAGCGAACGTCCCAGCATGAAGGCGTGATACGCCTCCGCGCGATCCTCGAAAAGCGGCTGGCCGGACGCCGTCGACTGGGCATGGACAGGCGCGACCGATGTCAGAACGCCCGCGATAGACAGGATACACAGCATGGACCGCATGACGACCTGATTGTTCCACAGGTGACGAGAACGTTACAACCCGCCGGTCCCGGCAGCCCGTATCAGTGGAATGTAAAGGGGATTCCGCCTTCGTGATCACGCCGCGACCGGCCATGGCAAGGTGCGACGAGGGAACATATCGGCAGTCTTCGACCGAGGCGCAACGACGTAGAGGTGGGATGCCCCGCCAGGAAGGCACGTTCCCTTCCACTGAGACGGGCCACGAGCTCGCGGTAGCAGGGTGCGTAGTGGACCAGTCTGGTATAGTCTGGCTGTCCAACGTAGGAGGATCATCGTATGGGCATCGACGCGGAACTGCTCGAGATACTCGCCTGTCCGAACTGTAAGACGCCGGTCGTCCTCGTGCACGACGACACCGCCCTGAAGTGCAACGCGTGTCGTCGTGTGTATCCGATCAAGGACGACATTCCGGTCATGCTCATCGATGAGGCGACCATCGAAGAGAACGACGACTAGTGGCCCGCATCAGTGGAATGTAGAGTGAATTCCGCCTTCGTGATCATGCCGAGACCGGCCATGGCAGGGCGTGACGAGGGAACATACCGGCAGTATTCGACCGAGGAATGACGCAGTCAGGGCGGATGCAGCGCCAGCCGAATGCAGCTGGGCTTTCGCCACTGGCTGCTAGACACCATCGCGCACCACCGACTCGACACGCCGACAATTTCTCGCGGCCATGAGTGTCCTCCCGGACGCCGACGACGGCGCCTCCAAGCTGGAAGTCGCGGCACTGACCTCGCTGTTGGGTTTCGTCGCGGCCCTGCAGATCTCGATTGCCGCGTCGCAAATCCTGCTCGCGATCGCCCTCGCGTTGTGGATCGCCCTGCTGGTGGCCGAACGTGAGCGACCCTCGGCGCCCCCCTTCTTTGGCGCGCTCGCGGTTTACGCCGCGCTGACGATGGTATCGGTCGCCTTTTCTCTGGACCGCGGCATCAGCATCCTCGACTCCAAGGAGGTGCTGCTCTTCCTCGCGGTGCCGGTCGTCTACCGACTGGCCCGGGGCCAGCGAGCGCAGACAGTGGCGACGATCATCGTCACCGTCGGCGCCGCCAGCGCGGTGTTTGGGGTCGTGCAGT
This sequence comes from Acidobacteriota bacterium, assembly GCA_015659035.1. Lineage (GTDB taxonomy): Bacteria > Acidobacteriota > Vicinamibacteria > Vicinamibacterales > UBA8438 > NP936. The sequence goes on from DQNS01000010.1 coordinate 18,301, forward strand.
ACGGCATCCTCGAGTACGACAACCTCGGGCAGCGCCCGCGCGGCACCATGGGGCATTACATGACCTATTCCGGTCTGCTGGTGCTCGTGATCGCCCTCGCGGGGGGACGCCTGCTGTTCGACAAACGGGAAAGGATCTGGTCGGCCCTGGTCATGCCAGCACTGCTCGTGGCCCTGGCGCTCACCCTGACCCGCAGCGCATGGGTCGGCGCCTGCGCCGCGCTCGGGCTGCTATGCGTGATCAAGGATCTGCGCCTGATCGCGGTCCTGCCGGTGCTGGCTGCGCTCTTCATCACGTTCGCTCCACCACAGCTGACCGACCGGCTGTACTCCACCTTCGACCTGCAGGACCCGACGAACCGCGATCGGGTTGCGATGGCGCGAGCCGGCGTCCGGATGGTCGAGGATCACCCGCTAACCGGAGTCGGACCGGACGTGGTCAAGGAGGTCTACCCGGAGTATCGAGATGCCAGCGCCGTGCAGGACAACAACCCGCATCTCCACAACGTGCCGTTGCACATCGCGGCCGAGCGCGGCCTCCCCGCTCTTGTCGTCTGGCTTGGGTTCCTCGTGCTGGTGGTGCGTGACCTGATCGGCCGGCTCAAGGCCCCTGACACGACCGCCCTGGCCGCCGCCGGCCTGGCGGCCGTGGCCGGTATGCTGGCGGCCGGAATGTTCGAATACAACTTTGGAGATTCGGAGTTCCTGATGCTATTCCTCGTCCTGATCACGTTGCCGCACGCCGCCGCGCACGGGCCCAGCGCCGCACCCGCTGCCGGCTCGGGCGGCGCCTCCTCGGCCTAGGCCCGGGTCCAAGGGCTCCCGCTTGCCATGCGAAACGCCATCCCAAGTCAACCTGCGATATTCAGATCCGCGGTGCCCCACGTCACCGCCGTGGCACGTCGGGAACTGCCGGCCGTCCGCTTTCGTCCTGCCGGTAGCGGCAGAGGTCTGGCCCCCGCGTAGCGGGGCTCTGAGAAGGGTGGCGCTTTCGGCACTGACGCGGTGCGTCAGTGTCGAAAGTGCCGGCGACCGGTGAAGACCATTGTGATGCCGTGCTCGTTGGCAGCGCCGATGACCTCCTCGTCCCGCACCGATCCGCCTGGCTGCACGACCGCGGTCGCGCCGGCTGCCGCGATCGCGTCGAGGCCGTCGCGGAACGGAAAGAACGCGTCAGACGCGGCGGCGGTGCCGGACAGATCCGTCGTCGCCTTCATCGTCGCCACCTTGACGGCATCGACCCGACTCGTCTGCCCCGCCCCGATTGCCGCCAGCCGGTCAGCCGCGGCGAACACGACGGCGTTCGACTTGACGTGCGCGCACACCCGCCACGCCAAACGCAGGGCGGCCCACTCCTCCTCGGTCGGGTGACGTGAGGTCACCACACGGAACTCGGCGCCCGGACCAGCCGCGTTGCCGCTCCAGGGCGAGGCGGCCTCAGTGACCCGGTCGTATTCCTGCACGAGGATCGCACCAAGGATGGATCGCACCTCGCGCGCCAGCCGGAGGTCCGGGGCGGCCAGCGTGCAGTCGGCCAGCACCAGCCGGAGGTTCTTCTTCGTGGCGAACACCACACGGGCCTCGGGGTCGGCGTCGGGCGCCACGACCGCCTCGATGAAGGTCGACGTGATCGCGGTGGCCGTGTCACGGTCCACGGGACGATTCAAGCCGACGATCCCACCGAACGCCGACAGGGGGTCCACCTCGCGCGCCGTCACATAGGCCTCGCTGAGCGACGCCGCGATCGCGACCCCGCAGGGGTTCATGTGCTTCACGACGACCGCGGCCGGCTCCTCGAACTCGAGCATCAGCCGCGCCGCGGCATCGAGATCCAGCAGATTGGTGAACGACAGCGCCTTGCCCTGAACCACCCGTGCACCGCCGAACCCGACGGCGCCGTCCGCATACAGGGCGGCGGTCTGATGCGGGTTCTCGCCATACCGCAGCAGGCGCTGCCGAACGACCTTCAGGACCAGCGTGTCCGGCGCCAGCGGCTCGGCGGGCGGTGCGCCGCGCGAGAAGCTGCCGTCGGTAACTTCGACGGACGACAGCGCACCGGCGATGGTGTCGTCGTAGGACCGGGTATGCGCGAACGCCTTGCAGGCAAGTGACAACCGATAGTCCACACTGAGCCCGCCCGGACGGTCCAGTTGCTCCATCGTCGCCCGGTAGTCGGCGGGGTCGACGACCACGACGACATGCCGGAAGTTCTTGGCCGCCGCCCGCACCAGCGTGGGCCCGCCGATGTCAATCTCCTCGATGAGCGCCTCGACGGTCGTGCGCGGGTCAGCCGCCGCCCGCGCGAACGGGTACAGGTTGACCACGACCACGTCGATCAGGCGTATTCCCTGCGCCTCGATCGCCTGCAGGTCGTCGGGCCGGTCGCGACGTGCCAGGATGCCGCCGTGCACGGCCGGGTGTAGCGTCTTGACCCGACCGTCCATCATCTCTGGAAACCCGGTCACCGTGGAGACGCTCGTCACCGTGAGCCCGGCTTCGACGAGGGCTCTCGCGGTGCCGCCGGTCGACACGAGCTCATACCCGCGCGCGGCCAAACCGCGGGCAAAATCGACCAGGTTCGTCTTGTCGGACACGCTCAACAGCGCTCGCATGCGTGGTGCACTCTCCTCGCTACAACCGATCCCAGGCAGGTTGACAACATCGGACCGGGGACGCACGACGCGCATCACAGGCACGGTCACGTCGTTCAACAATGGCCAAGGGGTACAGGGTCATCGCACGTCACGGTGCCAGCGACGTCTTCGTGCAGTTCTCGGCGATTCAGGGAAACGGTTGTTGCACGCTCGAAGAAGGCCAGGCGACCGACCCCGGCTTCGAACACCTCACCGACGCGAGGCGCTCACGACATACGCGAGAAGGGCCCCGGACGCCCCTCTTCTCGTGCACGCAGCCCACGACCCCACAGATCGGCGAAGGTCCGGACCCGCTGCTGGAGCGTGTTGTACCGGAACCGTTCCGTCGACCCCTCGATCGGCACGCGGTCTCAGCGCCGTATGATCGCCTCGACCCGGGCCCGCGATTCCAACGGCGGCCGCGGACGCTGGCCGGCGAAGAACATCGTGTGTTCGAGCTCGAGCTGACGCAGGTCGGTCTCGAGCCGCCGGAGGTCGCGTTCCAGGCTGGCCTGGTCCGACTGCGGGTCTCGCGGCTCGGGATGAACGACCATCATCGGATCAGAAACCAGAAGAGCGGCAGCCACAGCTCGCGGGCATACGGTACCGGTCGGTCATCGACCAACACCTCACAGGCATCGAGCGGCCCGACCAGCTCGAACAAGGTCCGGAGCCTGAGCGCCTCGTTTGGCAGGAACCGGGCCCGGTGACGCATCGCCGACCCCAAGCCGGTGACACGATACCCCGTCGACGCCTGCGCCGCCTCGACCGCCCGGTCGTAGTCCGGACCGTCGAACGGCGGGAAGACGATCGTCACCGAGAAGGGCCGGGCCGAGGTGTCCCCGAGCAGGATCTCCCGAAGATCCGGGTCGAGCAGCGCCAACTCCTCGTCGCTCGGCTCCTCGGCCACGTCGACATACGGCCAAAACCGGTCGGACGGTCGATACTCGGACACCCCCCCGTCGTTCGGTGGTGTGTCGGCTGGCTGGCTAGACATCTTCTCGGGGCGACATCGTCGCAGTCACGGCAGGCTCTTTGTCGCCCGCCGGAGATATCCAGCCCCCGCGTAGCGGGGCTGTAAGGAAAGCAGCCTGACGCTGCTGCGCCAACCATTCGTCTGGGCGGTTTGAGGTGCAGCGTTGCTAGCCTTACTCATCGGTCGCGGGCGACGTGATGGTATCCTGAACTCCCGCGATGCGGCAAGGCCGCACGGATAGTGGCCTGTATCAGGGAAATGTAACGTGCCTTCCGGGCTGGGTGTCCCGCCTGAACTGCGTTGGTCCTCGGTCGAATGCTGCCGGTCTGCTGCCTCGTCCAGCCTTGTACTGGCCGAGCGCGGCATCGAACACGGCGCATCTCGGTGCGACGCGGGACTTTCACCACGGACTGCGGGCCGATGACCACGCCGCGCATCCTGCCTTCCATCGACCGGCTCCGCCAACGACCGGCCGTCCGCGCGCTCGAGACGGAGTACGGCCCGGTCGCGGTGCTGACGGCACTGCGTGATGTCACCGGGACGCTGCGACGCGAGCTGGCAGGTCCCGGTCTCTCCCCGATCGAGGACGGTGAACAGGCGGCAACAGCCATCGAGCGACGCACAGCATCGCAGCTTGCAACCGGATTCGAACCATCGCTCGTATCGGTCATCAACGCGACCGGGGTGATCGTGCACACCAACCTGGGCCGCGCCCCCCTCGCGGAGTCCGCGTCGCGCCGGGTGGCACAGCTGGCGACCGGCTATGTGAACCTCGAATATGACCTGGCGGCTGGCCGGCGCGGTTCGCGAAGCGTGCACGCCGAGGGGTTGCTGTCTCGGGTCACGGGAGCGCCGGCAGCCGTGGTGGTGAACAACAACGCTGCGGCGGTGCTGCTCGTGCTGGCCGCGCTGGCACAGGGGCGAGAGGCGATCATCTCTCGCGGCGAGCTGGTGGAGATCGGCGGCGGCTTCCGGATCCCGGACGTCATGCGGCAATCGGGTGCGCTGGTACGGGAGGTCGGCACAACGAACAAGACTCGGACGGCCGACTACGCGGCGGCGATCAGCGACCGTACGGCCCTCATCCTCCGCGTGCACCCGTCGAACTTCCGCATCGAGGGGTTCACAGAGCGTCCACGTCTCGATGATCTGGTGGCGCTGGGACAACGCTTCGAGCTCCCGGTCGTCGAGAACCTCGGCAGCGGCAACCTGCTGGACGACCACACTCCAGGTGGCGTGGACGAGCCCCTGGTCGCCGCAAGTGTCGCCGCCGGGGCGGCGGTCTGTTGCTTTAGCGGTGACAAGCTGCTGGGCGGACCGCAGGCAGGGATTATCGTCGGCGCGGAGGAGCCGCTGTCGCGCATCCGCACGCATCCGCTGATGCGGGCCCTACGGGTCGACAAGATGACCTATACCGCACTCGAGGCTACGCTGCTCGAGTACGCGCGCGGCCGGGCGCGTACCACGGTGCCAGTGGTCCGGATGCTGCGAGCCACCACCGAGGAGATCGACGTGCGAGCGACGGCGCTGGCCGACCGGGTGGCCGGCCATCCCGTATTCGAGGCGAACGTGGTCAGCGGCGTCTCGACGGTGGGGGGTGGCGGGGCCCCGGGGTCCGCGCTCCCGACCAGACTGGTGCGGCTCACGCCGCGCGGCGGTTCCGCCGTGAAACTCGAGGCTCGGCTGCGTGGGCTTCATCCACCGATCGTCGCCCGGATCGAGCACGACCGAGTGGTGTTGGACCTGCGCACCGTGTTGCCGGAACAGGACGACCAGCTCACCGCGGCACTGTCGGGGCTGGAATAGGCCAAGACGGCGAACCCCTCGCCTCCTGACTTCTGACTTCTTCGAGAGTCCGCCTCTACTGATCGGTCTCGATCCGGGTCGTCTTCACAGGCCCCATACCCATGATCTGGACGGTCACCGCTTCGTCTCTGGCCTGGTCGTAGTGAATGCCGTTCGGCGGCTCGAACAGAAAGCTCCCAGCTTTCATGGGAATCATCTTGTCGGGATCGTAGGTCGAGGCCTCGGGACCGAGCGCTACCCACCAGGTACCCTCGATCACGGTGATGTACCGGGCCTGGTCGTGAAAGTGCGGCCGGGTGCCGGTACCGGCAGCGAACGTGATCCTCATGATGTACATTCCCGACTCGCTGCTCCGGCCGAGTATCCTGACTGACCTGCTCCCCTCGGGCGGCTGCAGGTCTTCGGGGTTGGCCACGATGAACCCATCCGCATCCGGCGTCAGGGTCTGGCCCGACGCGAGTGAGATGGTCGACAGCAGCATGACGAACGCACAACAGACCCATCGGATCGTAGCGGAGCGTGTCATGATTCTCTCCTCGTTTCAGCGCGGGGCCCGGCACCCATGATGACGGCTTTTCCTGGAGACGTTCTCGATAACGCGGCCCAGCAAGCTGTCGCGGCCGTGGCCGTCCAACGGCCTGGCATTCAGTGGCGCGGTCATTGGCCTTCAGGTTCAACACCTGAGACCATCCGTCAGGCTAGCAGCCCATGGTGAAATATCATACTTTGGTGACATCCGTGACCGGGGGGGATCCCAGCCGCAACAAGCCCACCGAACGCACCGAGGGCCGCAGGGACAGCCCGCCGAGCCGCGTCTGCAGAATCCTGTTTTGTTTTCCGGATCGAATCGAACGTTGATTCATATCCTGGATGGGGAGGAACCACACATCGTGGCAGTTCTGAAACAGGGGTCTTCGTCGAGCCCGGCATGAGCAGCGACAGCGGCGAGAAGCTGCTGCACAGAGTCGCCGACTCGATGTTCTGGAACGCCACGCTGCTTCCGATCATCACGCTACTCAATCTCGCCGCCTCGATCCTGATTCGCCGGACGTTCGGGCTCGAATCCGGCGTCTACGACATCCTGATCGGCATCACCACCACCCTGCTAGCGTACTCCTCTCTGGGGATCTCACAATCGCTCCCGAAGCTCCTTCCCGATCTCGACGCGGCGGCGGGGCCGCGGGCCGCAGCGGCGCTCGCGCGACGCGCCGGGTTGCTGCGCATGGCGCTGTTGGTGATCCCGCTGCTTCTTCTCAACGCGATGACGGTGCGGATCGCGGCAGCCTTCCAGCTCGGTGAGCACGGCACCTTCCTCCTTCAGGCCGTGACGGTTCTGGCCCTGGGACGAGCCGTCCTGGACCTGGCCAATCGGACGCTCCAGGGAGCGCTGGCCCATCGCACGGCCAACCTGTTTCTGGTGCTGCAGGCGGGCGCGGTGCTGACCCTAATCGTCGTCTTGCTCTCGACGGGTGGCGGCATTGGCGCCATCGTCCTCGGGATGGGCATGATTGCGCTCGTGACCGCGGGGTTTGGAAGCCGCACCGCCATTGGCGTCGTGGGCGCCGACCACGGCGAACCGAGTCCACGTGCGAAGCGCCAGTCCGGCGAGTTCAGCCCCGGACTGCCCGCCAGCAGGTTCTGGCACTTTGTCCTCTTTCTCTACCTCATCTCGATTTCAAGCTACTTTGCGCAGCCCGGCTTCGCCAGCCCGGTGTTGGCCGTGGTCTCGGATGGGGTGCAGGCGGTAGCGCTCTTCAATACCGGCTATCAGATCCCGCACATGATAGCGGTGCTCCTGCTGGCGAGCTTCCAAGGCTTGTATGTGCCGATGTTCACGCGCTTGCTCGCCACGCCCGACAACCTGCGTACCGCCTACCGGGAGGTGAGCAAAGTCCAGGCGGCCTTGCTCATTCCGGCCGCCGCGGGCCTGCTCGTCATGCTCGGCGACTACATCCCTCTGATTTACGGACAGGCGTTCGGCCCGGCCGTACCGGTCGCCCGCATCCTGACCGTGGCCCTCTTTGTCGAGGCGTTCTTGAGCCTCGGCGGGATCCTGCTCACCACGGCGGAACTGGCCCGTCCGGTGCTCCTGACGCAGACGCTGATCGTGCTGGGTGCCGGTCCCTTCGTTCTTGCCGCACGCACTGGAGACCTGGTCCTCACGGCGGCGATCTTCCCCCTCGGCCGACTCCTCGCAGCCCTGGCGAAACACCTCGTCGCCAGGCAGCGCTTCGGCGTTCGATTCCCATGGACATTCGTCGCCCGTGCCTCGCTGCCAAGCCTCTGTATGGTGGCGATCCTGATCCCGGCGCGACCCGCCGGGGGAGCGGGCTGGCTCGAAGCCCTGTTACTCACGGCGCTCGGCGCCGTGATCGTGCTGATCGGCATGCGGGTGTTCCGTGTCCTAGGTCCCCGCGAGCTGGATTTGCTCGAGCGGTCACAGATCCCGGTCGGCGCCCGGCTCCTCAGGTTGCTAGGCCAGCGCCGCTAACTGTCGAATTCGACGCGTATAGCATGAGTTCAGAGTTTGCCTCGTCAGACCCCACCGGAAAACGGCCCTGGGTTCCGGATTGGGCACGACATCTCCGGGACATCTACCGTGAGCGCAGGCGCCGACACATCGAGAGCAAGTTGCTGGCCCTCAGCGGGGGGCGTGTCCTGAGCGGACCGTTTAAAGGGATGACATATGTTCCCAATACCGTGAATAGCGCCCTCGGGCCCAAGCTTCTCGGCAGTTACGAAATGGAGCTCCATGCAGTCGTAGAGTCGATCATAGCCGGTCGATTCGAGTGCCTGATCAACATCGGAGCTGCCGAAGGCTACTACGCTGTTGGACTGCTCACGCGTTGTTCATCAAGCCGAGTGGTCGCATTTGAGTCGTCGGTGCGAGGACGACGTCTACTGTCACAGCTCGCCTCAGCTAACCGAGTGGGAGGGCGTCTGGAGATTCGCGGACGGTGCGGGCTGGCCGAGTTGGTCGACGTGCTCCGCGACGGTCAGAACACCGCCGTTGTGTGCGACATCGAAGGAGCAGAGCAAGAGGTGCTGGACCCCACGTGTGTACCTCAGCTCCGCCATGCGACGGTCCTCGTCGAATTGCACGAGTTTAAGCGACCGGGGGTATCAACCCTCATCAAACAAAGATTTTCGGCAAGTCATCATGTCCGTATCATCGGGACGACCGGTCGGCAGATCCACGAGTTGCCCACGATTCGACTTCCGGAGCGTGTGGTCCTAGACTTGGCGGCAGAACATCGACCAGCCAGAATGGAATGGCTCTGGCTCACGCCCTCGGTTTACTAGGCGTCGTGGTCGAACAGCAAAACTACGGTCGCAAAAAAAATAGACGCGCCAATGATGCGACCCAGACGTCGTCTTACCAGAACGATCGCCTGGGAGCTGGCAATGACGGTCCAAGAAGTGATGTTGAGGGCGGTGAGTGGTGAGCTGCATTGGTTTCAAGCAGCGACATCCTGGGGTGGTTACCGCGGACGCTGCGGCGCTGGCGGGTGCGGTATGAGGAGCACGGCTATGCCGCGTCGGTCGACAAGCCGGCGTATTGACGAACTGCCAGCCATTCGACTGCGAAAACAAGTCGTCATGGAACTAGCTTCAGAGCGCCCCATGCAGCATGCAATGGCTATGGATGACTCCCGTTCGCTTCATAGGCCCTGGTGCCAAGAGACCCTCCCCTGTCGGCGGGTCCCATAGCACGTGCGCGCTGCTAGCGCTGCCTACTGCGTCGGCCCAACTGGGCAACGCGCAACCGCCTGAGCAGATTCCTGACATGGCGATCGGTACGAACGGATGATCCGATACCTTCGCGAGGAAGTGTGGCCGAGGATTCCGACTTTGCGCATGCGGTCGGCAAACCGGATGAGCC
>DQNS01000109.1 GCA_015659035.1 Acidobacteriota bacterium
ACAGATGAGCGTTAGACGTCTAACAGGACGCACCGTGCAGCGTTAATCGGTTCATGGCGGTCTGAGACGACCAGCGTCACACTGCAAACAACAACGGAGAGCAATGGGATTCGCGTCCGGTGTCTCAGGGAACCCCCGAGGACGACCTCGGGGGTCGCGGAATACAGCGACGCGGGCAGTCGCGGAGTGGACCGCCGCGATCCTCGAAGATCCACAGGTGCAAGCCAGGCTGCTGAGCGATGCGCGGCAGGGGCGCCTACATCACGCGGTTCTTGGGCAGTTGCTGCTCTACGCCTACGGGCGTCCGGCAACGTCCTCCAGTCCGGAGGCGACCATCCCGTTCTCAGCACTGGCTGATGCGCGGGCAAGCTTGCGGGTCAAGCTCGACCAGATGCGAGACGTGCTTGAGACGGAATCGACCTAGCGAGCACCAGCGGTGACAGACGGCTGCCAGTCTCCCTGATTGAACCCCCTGCCAGCCAGCGGTAGGATCGGCGTCTAGGCCCGCCGCGTAGCGGTCACCCACACAGGAGTACGCTGATGACTCGCACTTCGCTCACTGCCAAGTTGATGCTCTGCGGCCTGCTGGCCGCCTGCGGCGCGTCCGAGGAGCAGGCACCGGGGGTCCCGCCCGACCCCGCCGCCGTGCCGTCGCCGATGACCTCCGGCCTGCCGTTGACGGGGCCGGCCTCGGTCGGTATGTCGGCGGAGGGGTTGGACCAGATACGTCCGGCAATGCAGGCCTACATCGATGATGGCCGACTCGCCGGCGTCGTGACGATGGTGGCGCGGCGGGGTCAGGTCGTTCACTGGGATGCGGTCGGCATGCGAGACCTGGATGCCGGCGACCCGCTGGAGAACGACGACATTTTCCGGATCTTCTCGATGACCAAGCCGATCACCAGCACCGCGATCATGATCCTGGTCGACGACGGCAAGGTGGCGCTCAACGACCCGCTCTCGAAGTTCCTGCCGGAGTTCGTCGACGTCCAGGTGCTGAACGACGAGGGCAACCGGGTGCCGGCCAATGGCCCGATCACCGTTCAGCATCTGTTGACGCACACCTCCGGTTTGACCTACGGATTTTTCGGCAACAGCCCGGTCGACCGGATCTACAACGAGTCGGGCATCTTCGCGAACGCCCAGGGGCTGGACGAGTTCGCCACCGGCATCGCCGGGCTGCCGCTGCTGGCTCACCCCGGGGAGGTCTGGAACTACAGCGTGTCGACCGACATCCTGGGGCGCGTGGTCGAGGTGGCGTCAGGGCAGACCTTCGATGCGTTCCTCAACGACCGGATCATCGGTCCGCTCGGCATGGAAGACACCGCGTTCCAGGTGGCCGCCGACAAGCTGGACCGCTTCTCGGGCAGCTACGCCACCGTGGAGGGCGCTCTGCGTCTGACCGATTCACCGGTCGACGGCCAGTACACCCGCCCGCCGGCCTGGCTGTCCGGCGGCGGCGGCCTCACCTCGACGGCCTCCGACTACATCCGATTCGCACAGATGCTGCTCAACGAGGGCGAGCTGGAGGGCATCCGTATCCTGTCGGCCGACCGAGTGCGCACGATGCGCACGAACCATCTGCCCGACGCGCTGGTGCCGATCGCGCTCGGGAACTACCTGAGTCCGGCGTACGGCTTCGGACTGGGGTTCGCGGTGGTCGTCGACGCGGACGCCTCGCCCGAACCGGACAATAACGGCGTGCACCGCTGGGCCGGCGCGGCCAACACCTTCTTCTGGATCGACCCGCAGGAGGAACTCGTGGGAATGGTCTGGATGCAATACGGCCAGTTCGCCGCCTACGAGATCGAGCGGGAGTTCCAGACGATCGTCTACGAGTCGATCCAGTAGCGTCGCGCCGTACGACCTTTTCCTGGTGATGTCGCGGTTGGTTCCGTTCCTACGGCGAGTGGAACGCCGCGCCCCCACATTGAACCCCCTGCCAGCCAACGGTAGGATCGGTGTCTACACCGACAGCGTCCGCCCGCGAGTGGGACGCCGCGCACCCGCGTGAGCGGTCAGCCGCCGGTAACCCCCGCGCAGCGCCTGTCCGCGTTGTCCGACTGCGCAGGATGTGTTCGCGGCGCGCCAGCGACTCGGCGAGGACGTTCTCGGGTACGCGCACGCGGTCAAGATCGACGCGCTGGCCGGGCTCGGGAAGCTGCTCGCGGAGCAGCCGAAGGCGAAGGGGTCTGATCGCGGTGGTCGCCGCTCGAGGTTAGATGGTACCAGGGCGGTACCATCTAACTCTCCATGTACGCTCGCGGATCTCGGCATCGACAAGAAGACGTCGGCGCTCTCGCAGCGCCTGGCCGCGCTGTCCGACAGTGATCACAAGGCGGTCGCGTCACGAAAAACCGGTACTCCATCGGGACCGGTTTCCAGGCTCACGCTCGCCGAGATGGGCATCGACAAGAAGACGTCGTCGCTTTTAGACCTCGCCGCCCGCC
>DQNS01000003.1 GCA_015659035.1 Acidobacteriota bacterium
GACAAAAGTGGTTCAAGGAGTCTAGTCGCCCAAGAGTCCGACACGCTCGCTGGTATACTGACCGCGGGGCCACCACCCGCTCATGTACTTCGATTTCGAAGACCGCTGCTTCGATACACCGACGATCGAGTCGGCCATGTCGTGGCGCGAGCGGAGCCTGCTGGCCCTGTTCGCCCACCTGCTGGTCGCGGTGCTGGTGTGGGTCGTGCCACAGCTGCAGTTCATGCAAGACCTGAGGGCGCGCCGCGCCGAGCGGTTGGCCGAGATGATCGAGGAGCAGCAACTGGCGCTGCTGCAGACGCAGGACGAGCCCGAGTTCATCTTTGTGCAGCCTCTCGTTGACATTCCGGCACCGGAACCGCCGCCACAGGCGGACCTCTCGGACATCGACCGGGTCGCGCAGTCGGCGCTGCAGGCCGAGCGGCCCGTCAACGATCTACCGAATGCCGACGGGAATTCGTTCGAGTTCGTCGAGGCGGAGGATCCGTCCGACGGCCTGGACCCGGTGGCCGAGTCGGGTGAGGACGTGGAGGCGGACGAGCTCGCCCTCGCGGACCCCGTCGACGGCCTCGACGCCGCCGCCGCCGACGCGCCCGAACCGGCGGCGCCAGACGCCACCCCGGGTGACGGTGGCGCGCTGGTCAACCCGTTTCGGGCGGACCGGGGTGAGGCGTCGCGTGAGAGGCCGTTGACCGAGCGATCGAGCACGATCTTCAGCGAGGCGCTCCGCGGGCGGCTCAAGGGCTTGAGTCGTACGGATACGTTCCGGAATCTGCGGGGGCGCACCGACCGGTACGGTTCCGACATTCGGTTCGATACGAAGGGCGTCGATTTCGGGTCCTGGATTCGGCGCTTCCGCGCCCTGATCTATCGCAACTGGGACCTTCCCTATGCCATCTGGTCGATGTCCGGCCACGTCGTCCTGACGTTCAACATTCATCGGGACGGGGCGATGACCGACTTGGTGGTGCTCGAGCCCTCCAGCGTCAATGGCTTCACGAACTCTGCGCACAACGCCCTCGTCCAATCGAATCCGACGCCAGCGTTGCCACCGGAGTATCCGGACGACACGGTGTTTTTCACGGTGATCTTCTACTTCAACGAGCGGCCGCCCGGCTGGTAGGTTCGTCCCCAGCCGCGTATGACCCACATGCCGCTACCGACGCCGCGCCAGCAGATTGGGTTGCTGCTGCTGTTGACGTTCGTGGTCGTCGTGGCCCTGTTTGCCTAGACCTCTCCTATGGGCCAGATCGTCACGTTTGGATCAACTTTTTCGTCGCCGCCGGAGATGTCTAGGGCCCGGTCAAGAATAAGTCCGCATTTTTTCTGGGCGGCGAGATCGACGCCGCGCACGGCCCCTGCAGGGGCCACCCGGAGCGCCTTTTTCAGTAATCTACTCAGAGAGAGAGAGTGCCTTTGCCCTCACCCCGGCCCTCTCCCCCTTCGACAACGTCACGACGCGCTCCGCTCAGGGCAGGCAGGAGAAGGAGCAACCGGAGCGCCACTTTCAGTAACCTACTCAGATCGATGCAGACGACGGATGGGCGTCCGCTGCTGCTGGCGGTCGTGGGGCCGACGGCGACCGGCAAGAGCGCCCTCGCGTTGTCGGTTGCGACGCAGGTTGGCGGCGAGATCATCAACTGTGACTCGACGGCCGTCTATCGCGGCTTCGATATCGGTACTGACAAAGTCCCGCGGTCCCAGCGGTGCGGCATCCCGCACCATCTCATCGACGTCGCCGAGCCGACCGAGGTCTATTCCGCGGCGCGCTACAGCCGCGATGCCGCGCAGGTGGTACGCGAGGTCACCGCCCGCGGTTGCCTACCGGTGGTGGTGGGCGGTACCGGGCTCTACTATCGGGCGCTGACCCGCGGTCTCTTTCCGGGACCGGGTCGCGACCCGGCGTTGCGCGCCCGGCTTAGCCGGGTGGCCAGACGCCGCGGCGTAGAGACGTTGCATCGGCTGTTGCGTCGCCACGACCCCGAGTCGGCACAGCGGATCCAGCCGCGGGACGAGAAACGGCTCATCCGGGCGCTTGAGGTGTATCTGCTGACCGGCCGGCCCCTGACCGACCACTTCGCGAGCACCCGGTCACCGATCGCCGACTACGCGGTGGTGACCGTCGGTCTCCAGTTGGCGGGTAACGAGCTCGAAGCTCGGATCGTGCGCCGCGTTGACCAGCAGTTCGCCGACGGGCTGCTCGACGAGATCCGCGGGTTGCTGGTCGCCGGCGTACCCCCCGACGTCGGCCCGTTCGGCGGGCTCGTCTACCGCCAGGCGCTGGAGCACCTGCGTGGCGTGCGGGACGAAGCGGCCACTCGAGAGTTGATCGTACGGGGGAACCGCCGCTATGCGCGACGGCAGTTGATCTGGTTCCGGAAAGAGCCTAACCTACAGTGGCTTCGCGCTCCCGGCGAGCGCCTCGCAACCTGCGAGGCGGTCAGGCGGCTGCTCGAAACCTCCTGTCGCTCGTCCTGATTGCGACGAACGACCCTGCACGCCGACCGGAGCCGGTCGTTTGTGAGCATTCGAGCTGATCTGGAGGGGCGCGAGGCGGAACACCTAGCCTCCTACGCCGCGAGAAGCCGCGACTCGAAGGGGCGGTTGCGTCCCGAGGCCGAGGACCCGATTCGCCCGGCGTTCCAGCGCGACCGCGACCGGATCGTCCACAGCAAGGCGTTCCGCCGTCTCAAGCACAAGACACAGGTCTTCTTCGCCCCAACCGGAGACCACTATCGGACCCGGCTGACCCACACGCTGGAGATGTCGCAGATTGCCCGGACGGTGGCGAAGGTGTTGCGTCTCAACGAGGAGCTCACCGAGGCGATCGCCCTCGGGCACGATCTGGGGCACACACCGTTCGGGCACGCGGGTGAGCGGGTGCTGAACGATTTGATGCCGGGCGGGTTCAGTCACTACGAGCAGAGCCTGCGGGTCGTCGACGTCCTGGAGCAGGAGCGGCAGGGACTGAACCTGACGTGGGAGGTCCGTGACGGCATTGCCAAGCACTCCAAGGGCAAGGACGGTGCGCCGCTTGGGATGGACCCGTCGCGTCGTTCCGCGACGCTCGAGGGGCAGGTGGCCCGTGTCGCGGACATGATCGCCTACGTGAACCACGATATCGACGACGCCGTGCGGGCGGGGGTGCTGCACACCACCGATCTGCCAGTCGAGGCGCTTGCGGTGTTGGGCCGCTCCTCTTCGGAGCGGATCGGCACCCTGGTCTCCGACATCGTCGAACGGACATTGGACACCAGACCGGACGTCGAGTTGCGCATGAGCGACGGCGTGCTGAGCGCCCTGCTCGATTTGCGGGCGTTTCTGTTCGATGCGGTCTACGAGAACCGGGTGGCAATGTCGGAGTTCCGGAAGGCATCAGGCATCCTGGGCGGCCTCTGGGAGCGGGTACGGCAGGAACCGGACGTCTATCTCGATCCCCAGACGGTACAGGAAGAGGGGATCGACGCTGCCACCCGTGATTTCCTCGCCGGCATGACCGATCGGTTCGCCGTGGGTCTCTACGAGACTTTGTTCATCCCGAAGCCCTGGGCGAGGCCAACCCGACTCTCGTGAGGCTCCGCCTCAGACCGTCCCGACCCGGTGGCTCTCATCGCGGCCATCGCCGTGCCGGGCCTGCTGCGGGCTCGCATGGCGGGCAACGAAGGCTCCTCGATCGGGTCGCTGCGCGCCATCAACTCGGCCCAGTCGACCTACGCGGCCAGCTGCGGCAGCGGGTTCTACGCGCCCAGCCTCGTCTCGCTCGCGACCCCCCCGACGGTGAGGAACAGCCACGGGATGCCTGCCAGACGCGGGCATCCCGTTTTTGTGTGCCGTTTGTTGTGTACCGGGGTGGGGATAGGGCCAGTGCTATACTCTAGACATCGCCCGGTGTCACGAACACTCGCTTCAAGTGTTACGATCTCACCCCAGGAGATGTCTCGTGAGGCTCCGCCTCAGACCGTCCCGACCCGGTTGGCTCCGCCTCGCTAGCCAGGCTTTTCTCACAGCCCCGCGACGCGGGGCTAGACTCCTTGAACGGAGGCTGTCGGGGTGAGAGCGAAAAAAAACACGATCACATCTTGACTCGATTGTCACGATAAACGGTGTTCAAGGAGTCTAGTGAACCTCGACCTCCGCACGATCAAGGAACCGCGAGCCTCGGTCCGACGGGATTTTTCGGGGGCCTCGTTCAGTCGGGATGCCGACGACCAGTACAGGGTGAGGGACACCGTCACCCTCGACCTGGATGTTCGCAAGGACGGCGGCAAGGTTCGGCTAGTCGGCCGGCTCGACGCGGCGCTCGAGCTCGGGTGTTGCCGTTGTCTCGAGCCGTTTCCCTGGGGCGTCGGTGTAGACGTCGACCTGTTGTATCTGCCGGCATCCGACAACACCGGCGCCGGCGAGGTACGGATCGAGGAGTCGGACCTGCGCACGGCGTATTACCGGGACGATCAGATCGACCTGGGGCAGCTGATGGAGGAGCAGTTTCAGCTGGCGTTGCCGATGAAGCCGCTCTGTCGCACCGACTGCCGCGGGCTCTGCGTGGTGTGCGGCGGCAACCGGAACACGACGGCGTGTCAGTGCGTCGCCCGGTGGGACGACCCTAGGCTCGCCGTGCTGAAGGATCTGTTGAGCCAGTAGGCCCCAACGTCCGCCCGGGGAACGGCGTGGGCTGCGAGCGATGCGGAGCCGACCGTCGTCCGGGTGTGGGGCGTCGCTTCGCTAGCAAGAGAGGACTCGACATCGATAATGGCTAATCCCAAACGACGGCACTCCAAGTCGCGCACAGCGAAGGGTCGCACGCATCACAGCCTCGACCCGGTCATGCTCGGCGAGTGCCCGCAGTGTCACGAGCGGAAACCGTCCCATCAGGTCTGTCCGTATTGCGGGTACTACCGTGGTCGGCAAGTCCGACCAGTCAAGGAAGTCTAGGACCGCGAATCCACAGCCGTCAATCATCAGCGGTGACCAGCAGTCAGCCCGGTCAGATACGGGTACGCCGGCCGCGTATCGCGGTCGATGCCACCGGAGGAGACTTCGCGCCCCGCAACATCGTCGACGGCGCGCTGGTGGCCGCCCGGCACCTGGATCTGGGTGTAATCCTGGTCGGAGCCCGCGAGTTGCTGCGGGACGAGCTGCGGCGGCACGACGATGCGGCCAGGTTGGACGTCACGGTGGTCGACGCCCCGGATACGATCGGCATGCACGAGTCGCCCGCGGCCGCGTTGCGACGCAAGCCGCGTGCAGCGGTCCGGGTGGCGGCCGGCATCGTGGCCAAAGGGGAGGCGGTCGCGCTCTTCAGCGCCGGGAACACCGGCGCGACGATGCTGGCGGCGCACCGGGCGTTCGGCCGCCTGCGCGGTGTGGACCGTCCCGCGCTGGCGACGACAATTCCGACCGCGGGGTGCGGCGCCGTGCTGCTGGATTCAGGAGCGAACGTCGAGTGTCGCGCGCAGCACCTATTGCAGTTTGCGGCGATGGGCACCGCGTATGCGCGGGTCGTCCTCGGCGTGCGGGAGCCGAAGGTGGGGTTGCTTTCGATCGGCGAGGAGGAAACCAAGGGCAACGAGCTGACCCGTGAGGCGCATCAGCTGCTCCGTGCCAGTCGGCTGCGTTTCATCGGCAATGTCGAGGCGCGCGATCTGTATCGCGGTCAGGCCGAGGTCATCGTGTGTGACGGGTTCACCGGGAACATCGCGCTCAAGGTGAGCGAGGGGTTGGTCGAGGTCGTCGAGGGGTTTCTGCGGGATGAGCTGAACCGCACGTTCAGCACTCGCGTCGGATACCTGCTGTCGCGCCGGGCGTTCCGGCGGTTTCGGCGGCGGGTCGACTACTCCGAGGTCGGTGGTGCTCCTCTGCTCGGGTTGTCCGGTCTCTGCATCGTCGGGCATGGGCGCTCGTCGGTCAAAGCGGTGCGGAACGCGGTGGCGATGGCCCATCGCTTTGCGACGGGGGAGATGCTCACGCGGGTCGCGCGAGAGCTCTCGACCGCGACGGTGATGCGTGCCTAGTGTCCTGTCCCAGGAGACAGGAGGCAGGAGACAGAAGGCAGGAGAAGCCGGCCTGTCCGCCGGAGCCTTGGCGAAGGCGGGAGGGCTTCGCCGCCATCCGTGTCAGTCTCGGATGTTCCCGGGGGGGCGGCGGGTCGTGCAGGGCATCGGCGTGCCTGGGTCGAGTCGATGATCGCGTTCGTGTTTCCGGGTCAGGGGTCGCAACAGGTCGGGATGGGCCGCGCGCTGGCGGAGCGATTTCGCGAGTGCCGGGAGACGTTCGAGCAAGCCGATGCGGCGCTCGGCATGTCCATCAGCCGTCTGTGCTTCGAGGGGCCGGCCGACCAGCTGAGCTTGACCGAGTACACTCAGCCCGCGCTCGTCGCGGTGTCGACCGCCGCGGCGCGGGTGCTGAGGGCACGCGGCATTCAGCCGGCGTTCCTCGCGGGGCACAGCCTCGGCGAGTACTCGGCGCACGTGGCCGCCGGAACGTTGTCGTTGGCCGATGTACTGCGGACCGTCCGGAGCCGCGGCCGCTACATGCAGGCGGCGGTGCCGGTGGGCGCTGGCGCCATGGCGGCGGTGCTGGGCCTGGACGCGGCGCTGGTGGCGCAGGCCTGCGCAGAGGCGGCTCAAGGGCAGATCGTGAGTCCAGCCAATCTCAACGCGCCTGGTCAGATCGTGATCGCCGGCGCGCGCGCGGCGGTGGAGCGAGCCGGTGACCGCGCCAGGGCGCTGGGCGCCAGACGGGTCGTGCCGCTGGCGGTGAGCGCACCATTCCACTGCGCCCTGATGCAGCCGGCTCAGGAACGCCTGGCGCTGGACCTGCGCGGGTTGGTCGTGTCGGACCCCACCGTGCCGGTGGTGGCCAACCTGGATGCGGAGCCGAAACGCGATGGAGCAGCGTCGATCGCGGCGCTCGTGGGTCAGGTGACGGCGCCGGTCCGCTGGGAGGAGGTCGTGCGTCGCCTTGCATCGGAGGGTGTCGACACGTATGTTGAGGTAGGTTCGGGCTCGGTGCTGAGCGGGCTCATCCGCAAGATCGACCGGGGCGCTCGTGTCCTGTCCGTCACGGATTCCGCCGGCGTCGACGATGCGGTGTCGGTACTAGACATCTCCTAGAGGTGACATCGTGAGATTTTCAGCAGGTTTTCATGACACGGGGAAATGTCTAGCCCCCGCGTAGCGGAGCTGGAACAGGGGCTTCTGCTGGTGAGGCTGTGCTTCGTCTGAAGCCGCGCCCGGGTCCACAGGCGCGACGAGGGAGCAGACGGGCAGTATTCGACCGACGAGCAACGCCGCCAGACGGGATGCATCGGCGGCCGAAAGTGGGACGTTATTCTTGCGTGGGCCCTCAGGGCGGCATGGACAGTCTGCGTGATCGCGTCGCGATCGTGACGGGGGCGTCACGAGGCATTGGTCGGGTTGTTGCGCGTCGCCTCGGCGCCGCCGGCGCCGCGGTCGTGGCCGCCGCGCGCGAGCAACATGCCGAGGCGGCGGCGGCCGAGATCCGCAGCGCCGGAGGTCGGGCCGTCGCCGTCTCGGTGGACGTGACCGACCCCGCCCGGATCGACGCGATGGTGCGCGCGGCGCTCGATGCGTTTGGCCGCGTCGACGTGTTGGTGAACAATGCTGGCATTGCGCGCGACCGGTTGGCCCTGCGGATGACCCTGGCCGACTGGGATGCGGTCGTCACGACGAATCTGACGGCGGCGTTTACCTGTGCGCGCGCGGTGTTGCGCCCGATGCTGAAGCAGCGAAGCGGTCGGATCATCAGTGTCGGCTCCGTGGTTGGCCAGATGGGGAACGCGGGCCAGGTCAACTACGCGGCGTCCAAGGCGGGGCTGGTTGGGTTCTCGAAGGCGCTGGCCCGCGAGGTGGCGAGCCGGGGCATCACCGTGAATGTGGTGGCGCCCGGTATGATCGAGACCGACATGACCGCGACAGTTGGTAAGTCTGCCCACTCGGCGATGCTCACGCAGATTCCGCTGGGCCGGCTGGGGACGGCCGACGAGGTCGCGGCGGCGGTCTGTTTCCTCGCGTCGGACGAGTCGGCGTATATTACGGGGCACGTGTTGGCGGTGAACGGTGGCATGTACATGTAGGAGGCATTGAATGGCGGTTGCTGAGAAAGTGAAGAGCATCATCGTGGAGCAACTCGGCGTCGACGAGGAAGAGGTCACCTCGGACGCGTCCTTCGTGGATGACCTGGGGGCGGATTCGCTCGACACCGTGGAGCTGGTGATGGCGTTCGAGGAGGAATTCGGGCTTGAGATTCCGGACGAGGATGCGGAGAAGATTACCCGCGTCAAAGAGGCGGTCACGTACATCGAGTCACACTCGAAGAAGTAGACAGAGCTCGCACCCTGGGAGTGACTGTGAGTAGGCGAGTCGTGGTCACGGGCGTCGGCCTGGTGTCGTCGCTCGGCGTCGGGACAGTGGCGACGTGGGATGCGCTGTGTGCGGGGCAGAGCGGGATCGGCCCGATCACACGGTTCGATGCCTCGGCGTTCTCGGTACGGATCGCGGGCGAGGTCCGGGGGTTCGACCCGCTGATGTTCGTGTCCAAGAAGGACGTCAAGAAGATGGACGTCTTCATCCAGTACGCGATCGCCGCCGCCGAGTTCGCGCGCGCGGACGCTGAGTTGGAGGTGACACCGGAGCTGGCGCCGCGGGTGGGCGTCTTCATCGCGTCCGGTATCGGTGGGTTCAGCACGATCGAGCGTGAGCACCGCAATTTGCTGGAAGGCGGACCACGCAAGATCTCCCCGTTCTTCATCCCGGCATCGATCATCAACCTGGCCGCCGGACAGGTCTCGATCCGGTTGGGCGCCATGGGGCCCAACTCGGCTACGTGCACCGCCTGCTCCGCCTCCGCGCATGCCGTGGGTGACGCCTTCGAGACGATCCGCCGTGGAGCCGCCGATGTGATGGTGGCCGGTGGGTCGGAGGCGGCCATCACCCCGCTGGGGGTGGGCGGATTCGCCGCCATGCGGGCGCTCTCGACCCGCAATGACGAGCCCACGCGGGCCTGCCGGCCGTTCGACCGCGACCGGGACGGGTTCATCATCGGCGAGGGGGCGGGGGTCGTCGTTCTCGAAGAGCACGATCGGGCCGTCAGCCGGGGCGCCACGGTCTATGCGGAGCTGGTGGGATATGGGATGTCGGCGGACGCATTTCACCTGACCGCGCCGGCCGAGAACGGCTCGGGTGCTCTGCGGGTCATGCGCGCCGCGATCGACCAAGCCGGCATCACACCGGACCAGGTGGACTACATCAACGCGCACGGCACGTCGACGCCGTTCAACGACCGCATCGAGACACTGGCGATCAAGCGGTGTTTCGGTGACCACGCGCGCCGCCTGGCGATCTCGTCCACCAAGTCGATGATCGGGCACACGCTGGGAGCGGCCGGCGGTCTCGAAGCGGGGATTGCCGCATTGACCGTGCGCAACCAGCTGATCGCCCCGACCGTGAACCTCGAGAACCCCGACCCGGACTGCGATCTGGACTACGTGCCCACCGTCAAGCGGCCCGCGGCGATCACCTATGCCTTGTCGAACTCGTTCGGGTTCGGGGGGACCAACGCGGCTTTGCTGTTCAAACGCTACGACGGTTAAGGATTCGTAAGGAAATATCGGCGGCCAGAGTGTCGCTGTTATTTCCTTACGGGCCCTAAGCGTCCCGAATCAGACGTTCGTGAACATTTTCCGGTGCGCGGCGCCAGGGTGGCAAGGCGCGACGAAGGAGCATACCGGCAGTATTCGACCGAGAAGCAACGCCGTTAGGCGGGGATGTTCCGTCCGGAACATGTTTACGAACGTCTGATACCGGGACGCCGCCCGACACGAGAAACGAATGAAGATTGCCGTCTGCGTCAAACAGGTCGTGACGCGCGAGTGGCCCCTGCGTGTCGATGACGCCCGGACCTGGGTGCAGGACCGTGACGCCAGTTTCGAGATGAACGAGCCGGACGCCTACGCGCTGGAAGAAGCGTTGCGGCTGAAGGAGCAGCACGGCGGCGAGGTGGTCGTCTGCTCGGCCGGCCCGCCTCGCGTGGCCCAGGTCATCCGCGAGGCGCTGGCGCGGGGAGCGGATCGGGCGATCCGAGTCGAGAGCAACGCGCTGGCGACGGCCGACAGCGGCATGGTGGCCGAGGCCCTGGCGGCGGCGATCCGGGATGAGGCATTCGACCTCGTGCTGACCGGGCTCCAGTCCGACGACCAGGGCTTCGCACAGACCGGCGTGGTGCTGGCGGAGCTGCTGGGGATCTCGCACGCGACCATCATCATGGAGGTGCAGGTCGTCGAGGGAGGGCTGCGCGTGAAGCGCGAGCTCGAGGGCGGCTGGTTCCAGTGGGTTTCGATGCCTTCTCCGGCGCTGCTGACGATCCAGAGCGGGATCAATCAGCTGCGATACGCCACATTGAGGGGGATCATGGCGGCCAAGAAGAAGGAGGTTCGGGTGGTGGAGCCGCCGGCGGACCTGGCGCCGCATCATGAGATCCTGGAGCTGTATGTGCCGGAGAAGGCGAAACAGACACGGTTGATCGAGGGGTCACCGGTCGAGGCGGCCACCGAGCTGGTTCGGGTGCTCCGCGAGGAAGCCAGGGTGATCTGAGACGAAGAAGTCAGCAGTCAGAAGGTAGAAGTACGTGCCCACGTTGCGAGCCCTAGAGCACCCAAAGATAGCCTAAAGCCCATGCCGTAGAGCGAACCGCATGATTCTAGTCATTGCTGAGCAACGAGACGGAGTATTGCACAGGGCGAGCTGGGAGCCGATCCTGGCTGCTCAGCAGACCGGCCAGCCGGTCCAGGTGGCGGTGGCCGGGGTCTCTCTCGCGTCTGTCGCGGGCGAGCTGGCGGCGGCCGAGGTCGAGGCGGTGCTAACCATCGAGCATCCCGCGCTGGAGTCCTACACCCCGGACGGGTTCGTCGCTGTGTTCGCCGACGTGGTCACCGGGACGCAGCCGGACCTGGTGTTTCTGCCACACACGTATCAGACACGAGAGTTCGCACCGAAGCTCGCTGTACGTCTCGGGCGTTCGCTGATCACCGACTGCATCGCGGTCAAGCAACGAGACAATCGGCTTGCGTTTGTCAGACCGATGTTTCAGGGCAAGTTCGTGGCCGACGTTGCGCCGACCGGGCCCGCGCCGCACTTCGCCAGCTTCCAGATCGGCGCGTTCCGTCCCGACGCGGTCACGCGGGGCGCGACGGCCGCCGACATCCGGGCGGTCGACATCACGCTCGAGGCGGCGGTGATCCGCCAGACGATGGAGCCGCCCTTCAAGGAAGCCAAGCAGGCGGTCGATCTGACGCAGGCGGAGCGGATCGTAGCGGTCGGCCGTGGTATCAAGGCGCAGGAGCACATCGCGCTGGTCGAGACGCTCGCCGCGGCGCTCGGCGCGGAGGTTGCGGCGTCGCGGCCGATCTGCGACTCCGGGTGGCTGCCGATGGACCGTCAGGTTGGCAGCTCCGGGCAAACGGTGTCGCCCAAGCTCTACCTTGCGCTTGGGATCTCCGGCGCCATTCAGCATCTCGTTGGCATGAAGGGCTCAGCCACCATTGTCGCGATCAACAAGGATGCCGAGGCGCCCATCTTCGAGGTGGCCGACTTCGGGATCGTGGGCGACCTGTTCGAGGTCGTGCCCGCCCTCGTCGCCGCCCTTAACGCTGAGGGAGGAGGTTCGTCTGGAGCGGGACACCCTTGATGTCGACGTCCTGATCGTCGGCGGCGGCCCAGCCGGACTCTCGGCCGCAATCCGGTTGGCTGCGCTGCAGCGGCGCGAGGGCGGTGAGCCGCTCGCGGTGGCGGTGCTCGAGAAGTCGCGTCAAAGCGGTTCACACATGCTGTCCGGGGCGGTGCTCGACACGTCGGGGCTCGACGAGCTGCTGCCGGACTGGAAGACGCGCGGGGCGCCGGTCGAGACGCCGGTGCGAGGCGACAGAATCTACTACCTGACCGAACGGTCACGGCTGCGCTCTCCCTTCACCGGGCCGTTGAGCAATCACGGCAACTACGTCATTTCACTGAATCGATTCGTCCGCTGGCTCTCCGAGCAGGCCGAGGCCGAGGGCATCGACATCTTCACCGGGTTCGCCGGCACGGAGGTGCTCTTTGAGGGCGACCGTGTAATCGGTGTTCGCACCGGCGATCGCGGCATCGACAAGCACGGCGAGCGGAAGGGAACCTTCGAGCCCGGAGTCGACATCAAGGCGGCCGTTACCATCTTTGCTGACGGCGTGCGCGGCAACTTGACCAAGACGCTCATCAGCAAGCTCCATCTCGACGGGTCGGTGCCACAGCGCTACGCCATCGGGATCAAGGAGCTTTGGGAGATCCCACCCGATCGGGTATCACCCGGCAGCGTCGTGCACACGATGGGCTATCCGCTGCGGACCGAGGAGTTTGGCGGTGGGTTCATCTACGGTCTGCCCGAGGGGCGGCTTGCGATCGGCTTCGTCGTCGGGCTCGACTATCGTGACCCGCTGTTCGACCCGCACATGGCGTTCCAGCGGTTCAAGCAGCATCCGCTGGTCGCCGAGATGCTGCGGGGCGGCCAGATGACCCGATACGGCGCGAAGGCGCTGCCCGAAGGGGGCTGGCACGCCATTCCCCGGTGTTACGTCGACGGTGCCCTGATTGTCGGGGACGCGGCTGGGTTCATGAACTCGATGCGGCTCAAGGGGATTCACCTGGCGATGAAGAGCGGAATCTGCGCCGCCGACGCCGCCTTCGACGCAGTGCGCTCCGGGGACGTGTCGGCGTCGGTGCTCGCGACGTTTCAGCGGATGGTCAATGCCGGGAGTCTCCGGCGCGAGCTGTATCGGGTGCGGAACGTCCACCAGGCGTTCGGCGCCGGACTGTTCGCCGGCGTGGCGTGCGCCGGCTTGGCGCCCGTGACGGGGGGCTGGTGGCCTCGGGGGCTGCTGTCGAGCGAGGCTGGTCACGAGCGGATGGCGCGTCTGGCGCGCTACTACCGCACCGAGCATCCCGATCCCGACGGCACGAGCAACGCGGTGAAGGTCGATCGCAGGGTGACCTTCGACAAGCTGACCAACGTCCACTACTCCGGCACGCGGCACGACGAGGACCAGCCGGTGCACCTGCTCGTGGCTGACACCGACGTCTGCCGGACCCGGTGCCGCGAGGAGTATGGCAACCCGTGTGTGCGTTTCTGTCCGGCCCACGTCTACGAGATGGTGGACGACGGCACCGGCGACGGTCGCCGCCTGCAGATCAATGCGTCGAATTGCGTCCACTGCAAGACGTGCGACATCATGGATCCCTACCAGATCATCACCTGGGTGCCGCCCGAGGGCGGGGGCGGACCCGAATACGAAGGGATGTAGGATGGGCAGCGGTCAACGAGCCCGGCGCTGTCGGTTCGGGCTGCAGGTTTCAGGCTTCAGGCTTCAGGGGTGCGGGTGAGGCGTGGCGAGCGACGCGGTGCTCACGCGGTGGCAGTTGGCGCAGGCGGCCATCATCGCCGGGGTCGGGGCCCCGCTCGTCGGAGCGCTGTGCCGCACGGTGCGCTGGCGGGTCGAGGGGGTGGAGCACTACGACGCGATCGTCGCGCAGCACCGGCAGCCGATCTTCGCGTTCTGGCACGGGCGTATCCTCTCGGCCACCTACTACTGGCGTGACCGTGGCATCGTGGTCATGACGAGCCGGAACTTCGATGGCGAGTGGATCGCCAGGATTATCCGACGCTTCGGGTACGGCACAGCCCGAGGGTCGTCCTCGCGCGGCGCTCGGCGTGCGCTCGTTCAGCTCAAACGGGAGGTCACCGCCGGGCGCGCGGCAGCGTTCACGGTCGACGGTCCACGTGGTCCGGCGCAGTGCGTGCAGCCTGGAGCGGTGTGGCTGGCAGGTGTGACCGGCAACCCTATTCTGCCGTTTCACATCGAGGCGGACCGTTACTGGTCGGCCCGTAGCTGGGACCGCACCCAGATCCCGCGCCCATTCAGCGCCGCGGCAGTGTCGATCGGCGCGCCGTTCGAGGTGCCCGACCCGTCGGTAGACGGGGTGATCGAGGAACGCCGGGCGGCGCTGGAGCGGGTGCTCTCGGAGCTGGCCGACCGCGCCCGGACGCTCTTGCGACGCCATTGACGCGGCGCCCCCGTGTTGGGGCGCTTCGGGTCGCGTGCAGCGAACCTTTGAGACGGGACTCGTAGGTTGCTGAAGAATGTGGCGAAGCCCTCCGGCTTCTCCTGCCTCCTGTCTCCTTCGGGAACGCTCTCTAAGGAGCCAAGTGTCATGGTGCTCATCGGCAGCGATCGGTTCATCGAGCATCAGACACCGGAGGGTCATCCCGAGCAGCCCGCGCGCGCCCGGGTCATGCAGGAGGTGAGCCGGCGCTGGGTCGAGCGCGGCGGCGCGCTGAGACCGCCCCGCCCGGCGACGCGTGCCGAGCTGGTGCAGGTGCACACGCCGGCCTATGTAGACCAGATCGCCGCCACCGCGGGGCGCGGGGTCCGGCTCGACCCGGATACCTACGCCTCGGCCGAGTCCTACGACGTCGCGCTCCACGCCGTGGGTGCGACCATCGTTGCGGTTGAGCACGCCCTCGCCGAGTGCACCTCCGCCATCGCGTTCGTCCGACCCCCGGGGCACCACGCGGAACAGGATCGCGCGATGGGGTTCTGTCTGTTCAACAACGTCGCCGTGGCCGCCGCGTCGGCGCGTGCTACGGGGCTGGACCGGGTCGCGGTCCTCGACTACGACGTCCACCACGGGAACGGCACCCAGTGGATGTTCTACGACGACCCGAGCGTGCTCTACGTGTCGTTGCACCAATACCGGTTCTACCCCGGGACCGGTGCTCTCACCGACGTCGGCCGTGGCGATGGCATCGGCTGCACCCTCAACGTGCCGCTCGAGGCAGGGGCGGGTGACGCCGACTACGACCGCGCCATGCGGGAGCTGGTCGGGCCGGTCGTGACGGCGTTCGCGCCGGAGCTGATCCTCCTGTCGGCCGGGTACGACGCGCACGGCCGTGACCCGCTGGGCGGGATGCGGCTGTCGACCGAGGGCTACGCGGCGATGACGGCGCACGTGCAGCGACTCGCCGCGAGCTGTTGCGACGGGCGGCTGGCGGCGGTCACCGAAGGTGGGTACGACCTGAGGGCCCTCGATGCCTGTCTCGAGTCCACGCTGACCCAGCTGGCCGAAGATCCGCCCACGTCCGCAACATCCGTGACCGGCGACACCAGTCGGATCGACCGGGTCATTCCGGCCGTGCGGCGGGCCCTCGGGCCGTACTGGCCCGGCGTCCTCTAAGGTTAGACGGGGCTGCGACCCGAACCCCACGCGGCCGCTCGCGGGGCCCCATCGCCCCCCCCCCAAGAAGATGGTCTGGTCGGCTGTCACTGGTTCAGTCTCAGTCGCGATGTCATGACCCGTGTTGGGATTGACATCGAATCGCGGATAGTTGCTGCTCGAAATATCGAGCCGAAGCGCGTGTCCCTTCGGGAGGAGAACGCTGGTCGGCCACATGGCAAGCTCGATCCGGACAGGGTCAGGCGGTTCCGCGTGATCGCCGTACGAGCGACGAAGGATCCCTGCCGACAGATGATAGGCGCTTCCATCGGGATGGATGTCCCACAGGGTCGTCGCAAAATCCGTGTTTGGCGCTGTCGTCCGGACATACAGCGTCGCACGGATAGGGCCCGTGACCTCCAGGTCGGCGTCCAATGGCTCAAGGGTTTTCGGCAGCCGCGGAGAGTGGCCTGTCACACGAGCCGTTCACAGCCGCCGGGCCATCGCCGTCCCCTGCTTGCTATAATCCGTCCAGGCCCGCGTCGTTTCCTACTCATTCAATAGCTACGACTGTGTCCGACTACAACCCGCACGCCATCGAGGAGAAGTGGCAGCGGCGCTGGGCCGCGCAGCGCGCCTTCGAGGTGACCGAGGAGCCCGGTCGGCCCAAGTTCTACTGTCTCGTCATGTTCGCGTATCCGTCCGGTCACGCGCATGTCGGACACGTGCGGAACTACCTGATCGGGGACGTCATCGCGCGCATGAAGCGGATGTGCGGCTTCAATGTCCTGCACCCGTTCGGGTGGGACGCGTTCGGTTTGCCGGCCGAGAACGCCGCGATCAACAACCGGTCGCATCCAGAGACCTGGACACGCGAGAACATCGCGCACATGAAGGGACAGCTGCAGCGGCTCGGGATCAGCTATGCGTGGGAGCGCGAGCTCGCGACCTGCGACGCGAGCTACTACAGGTGGAACCAGTGGCTGTTCCTCAAGATGTTCGAACGAGGTCTGGCGTATCGCCGCCGGTCCACCGTCAACTGGTGCCCGGGTTGTGCGACCGTGCTCGCCAACGAACAGGTCGTTGACGGCGGCTGCTGGCGGTGTGGCACCGCGGTCGAGCCGCGGGAGTTGGAGCAGTGGTTCCTGCGGACTACCCAGTACGCCGACGGGTTGCTCGACGGGATCGAGCAGCTCGACGAGTGGCCCATCAAAGTGCTGACGATGCAGCGCAATTGGATCGGACGCTCGGAAGGCGCGCTGGTGCGATTTCCGGTCGACACCACCGGGTGGGCCGGTGACCCGGTCGAGATCGAGGTGTTCACCACGCGGGTCGACACGATCTTCGGCGCGAC
>DQNS01000130.1 GCA_015659035.1 Acidobacteriota bacterium
AACCGCCGACCCGGTGTGTTCGACCCGCGGGATATCCGGCAGTGGCAGCGCGAGTTCCGGGAGCGCGGGATGGAGGCGCAGGAGCTGCAGCGGATGCTCCGGGCCGAGAACCTCGGCGAGGTGGGCGACCTCAGCGAGATCATCCAGGCGATGCGGGAGCTCGGTGATCCTCGCGTGTATCAGGACGCGGAGGCGATCGCGCGGCTGCAGACGTTCGTGCTCGAGGAGCTGAAGCGGTTCGAGTATCGGCTGCGGCGCGAGGTCGACAGCGACAGCGAGGAGCTGTTCCTGGCCGGGAGCGAGGAGGTGCCCTCCGGGTTCCGGGATCTGATTGACGAGTACTTCAAGTCGCTGGCGGAGCAGCCGTAGGAGACCTGCCTCGACAGCATCGGTCGGTAGAACGCGGCGGGGTTTCCCGCCGCGTTTGTCGTTTGGCACGACCTTGACGCTCATGCTCCGGTTCCCTCGGAGGGGCGGAGTGCGAGTCGGGTCACATGGGTATCGGGTGTGGCATAGTTATTCCCGCCCGGGTCCCTACGGCGGTCAGATGAGCATCCCCATGACACGGCGTCGCTCGCGGCAGGTGCTCAGACGCATTCTCGGCTGCGCGCTCGTGGCGGTGCTGCTCGCCGGCGCCACGGCGGTCTCCGCGCAGCGCTATTACGGGGGCCGAAGGCGGATGCCGCCTCGGTTCCCGAGCGGAGAGGCGACGCATCGCCTGTTCACGTTCACGCGGGCGCTCTATCAGAGCACGCACCGTGAGCAGGGTGGGCAGGGGTGGTATACCGACTACCCAGATGCCGACATCAACTTCTCGATCAGGCTCTCAGAGCTGACCCAAACGCCGGTCGGGTTCGACCGCTACGACCAGCCGGACCACATTGTCGTCGAGCTGACCGACCCGCAACTCTTCAACTATCCCTTCCTGTTCATGTCGGACGTCGGCACCGTCTGGTTCAGTCCCGAGGAAGCGGACCGGCTGGGCGCCTACCTGCGCAAGGGCGGGTTTCTCTGGGTCGACGACTTCTGGGGGCCGTTCGCGTGGGAGCAGTGGGCCGGTGCCATCGGCAAGGTCTTGCCGCCCGGTCGGTATCCGATCGTCGACATCCCGATCTCGGACCCGCTCCACCACGGGATGTTCGATGTCGAGGCGGTGCCCCAGGTTCCGTCGATCCAGCACTTCCGGCGTGTGGGCGGGACGACCACCTCCGAGCGTGGCACGCTGAGCGCAGAGGTCCACGTGCGGGGTATCTATGACGAGCACGGCCGGCTGATGGTGCTGATGACCCACAACACCGACATCGCCGACGGCTGGGAACGTGAGGGAGAGGACTACGAGTTCTTCTATCGCTTTTCGGTGACCTCCTATGCCGTCGGGATCAACGTCATCCTGCACGCGATGACGCATTGACGGAGGAGTCAGGAGTCAGGAGGCAGGAGGGAGCCGGATGACGCCTGTTTACTTGCATCGTTCCCGAAACTTCCCCGCTGCCGGCCACAACCGTGACTGCCACGACACCGTTGCTCGAGACCGTTGAACAGGAACCGGATCGGCCGGCGCGGGCATCTGTGATCTGGATGCATGGGCTCGGCGCCGACGGGCACGACTTCGCCTCGCTACCGCTGCAGCTTGGTGTCTCACCGGATCTGGCCGTCCGCTACGTGTTTC
This sequence comes from Acidobacteriota bacterium, assembly GCA_015659035.1. Classification (GTDB taxonomy): domain Bacteria; phylum Acidobacteriota; class Vicinamibacteria; order Vicinamibacterales; family UBA8438; genus NP936. The sequence goes on from DQNS01000130.1 coordinate 1,670, forward strand.
CGCATGCCCCGGTCATCCCCGTCACGCTGAACATGGGGATGCGGATGCGCGCCTGGTACGACATCGTCAGTCTCGACGCGCGTGGGCAGGACGAGACCGGCATCCGCCGGTCCGCGGCATCCATCGAGGACCTCATCGCACGCGAGGTCGACCGCGGCGTGCCGTCGTCACGGATCGTGCTGGCCGGCTTTTCCCAGGGCGCGGCGATGGCGCTGTTCACCGGGCTGCGCCACGCCGCACCGCTGGCCGGCATCCTGGCCTTGTCGGGGTACCTGCCGCTGCACGAGTCCCTGCCGGCCGAGGCGAGCGCGGCCAGCCAGCAGGTCGAGATTCTGCAGGCGCACGGACAGCACGACGACGTGGTGCCGTACCACCTCGGGCACGGCAGCGCCGAGCTACTGCGTGCGGCTGGCTATGATGTCGAATGGCACGAGTACGCGATGGCGCACCAGGTCTGTCCCGAGGAAGTGCAGGAGATCGGACGATGGCTTGCCCGGGTGCTCGGATGCGAGACGAACGTCAGTTGACAGGCCTGTCCGCCGAAGCCTTGGCGAAGGCGGGAGACAGGAGGGAGTTGATGACTTTCCACCTTCGCGTCGCGAGCGTGTCTCGAAGGCCAACGACGACGGACCCGCCGAGGCCGTGGCGAAGGCGGGCCGGCTTTGGTCGGGTGCATGCGGTTCTGTTGACGGTCGTGACGCTCTCGGGCTGTGCCGCCGAGGAACCAGGAGTGAACATGCCGCCGCCGCCGACAGAGAGACGCGAGGTCGTCGAGACGCTGCATGGGGTCGAGATCCGGGATCCGTATCGCTGGCTCGAGGACCAGGACGCGCCGGCGACCCGCGCCTGGATCGACACGCAGAACGCCTATACGGACACGCTGCTGACGCCGCTGCCTGGTCGCGACGCGCTGAAAGCCCTGGCGAGGACGGTGCTCGAGGTCGAGGCCATCGGTCTGCCGAACGAGCGCGGCGGGCGCTACTTTTACAGCAAGCGCAGGGCGGACCAGGAGCTGTTCGTGTTGTATGTCCGCGAGGGGATCGACGGCGAGGACCGGGTCCTGATCGACCCGCACCCGATGAGCCCGGACCACACCATCAGCGTGAGCTACCTCGACATCTCACGCGACGGGCGGCTCGTGGTCTACGCGGTGCGGGACGGCGGGGTCGACGAGGTATCGATTCACCTACGCGACGTCGACACCGGTACGGACCTCGACGACATGCTGCCGGCGGCGCGCTACGGACAGGTCAACCTGACCCCGGACAAGACCGGGTTCTATTACGAGCGCTTCGGCGACGTGACCCCGCGGGTCATGTTCCATGCGCTCGGGACCGACCCGAGCGCCGACATCCAGCTCTTCGGCGACGGCTACGAGCTGCATCACATTCCGGTCTCACTGTTGTCTGATGACGGCCACTGGCTGCTGGTGCACGTCATTGAGGGCTCGTCCGGGCCGACCGAGATCCACCTGAAGGACCTGACCACGGCGGCGCCGTTCACCACCCTCATCAAGGACGGGGTGTCCGAGTCCTGGGCCGAGTTCGCCGGCGACCAGCTGGTGATCACAACGAATCTCGACGCGCCGAACAAGCGGGTGATGGTGGCCGATCCGGCCAACCCCTCGGTCGACCAATGGCGCGAGATCATCCCCGAGCGCGGCAACGTGGTCATCCAGGATGCGCGCGGGCTCGGTGGCCGGCTGGCGGTGTCGTATCTGCAGGATGTCCAGCCGCGTGTGGCGATCTACGAGCTATCGGGCACACATGTGCGAGACATTTCGTTCGAGATGCTCGGGTCGGTCGGTGGCGGCGCCGGGCGCTGGATGAGCGACGAGGCGTTCTTCACCTTCCAGTCCTATCATCGGCCGAACACCATCTACCGCTACGACCTCGCGAGCGGCGAGCGGACCGTCTGGGCGCAGGTCGAGGTGCCGATCGACGCCGGCCGGTACCGGGTGACCCAAACGTGGTTCGCTTCAAAGGATGGCACCCGGGTGCCGATGTTCGTCACCCATCGCGCCGACGTCGTGCTCGACGGCACCAACCCGACGCTGCTGACCGGCTATGGCGGGTTCAACCTGAGCCGGACACCGGCGTTCTCGTCGCTGGCGGCGGTGTGGCTGGAGAGCGGCGGCGTGTTCGCCGAGGCCAACATGCGGGGTGGCGGCGAGTTCGGCGAGGAGTGGCATCGCGACGGGATGCTCGAGCGCAAGCAGCATGTTTTCGACGACTTCATCGCGGCCGCCGAGCACCTGATCGCCGAAGGCTATACGAGCCCGGAGCATCTCGCGATCCGCGGCGGCAGCAACGGCGGACTCCTCGTGGGGGCTGTTTCGAACCAGCGCCCGGATCTGTTCGGGGCCGTCGTCTGCACCTACCCGCTGCTCGACATGGTGCGCTACCACCAGTTTCTGGTGGCGGGCTTCTGGGTGCCCGAGTACGGGTCGAGCGAGGACCCGGAGCAGCTCGCCTACTTGCTCGCCTACTCGCCGTATCACAACGTCGACGAGACGGCGCGGTATCCTGCGACCCTCTATCTCACCGGTGACGGCGATACCCGCGTCGCCCCGCTGCATGCCAGAAAAATGGCGGCGCTGATGCAGGCGGCGCATGGCGACACGACGCCGATCGTGCTCCGGTACCACACCGACGCCGGGCACTCCGGCGGCCAGCCGGTCTCGCAACAGATAGACGAGATGGTCGACACCGTCAGCTTCCTGCTGTGGCAGGTGGGCTAGCGACGGCTCCAAGGAGACAGCCTTCAGGAGTCAGGAGGCAGGAGGAAGCCGGAAGGGCTTCGCCGGCATCTGGTCAGAGCTGGCGAGGCTGAACATCGTTCCCGACGGCATAGCGTGGCCAGAAGGAGGAACACGTGCGTAGCGTCATTGTTGGCAGTCTGCTCGTGGTCGTTGGCTGCGGGGGTGCGTCTGAGCCCACGGCGACGACCGTTGACCCGGTCGGGATGGCGCAGGCGGTCGCGGCCGGGATCCGTGCCGACACCCTGTTGGCGGAGGTCGAGCGGCTGGCGTCGGACGCGTTCGAGGGGCGCGCGCCGGGGTCGGAGGGCGAGACCCGCACCATCGAGTATTTGAGGGAGCAGTTCAGCACGCTCGGGCTCGCGCCGGGGAACCCCGACGGCACCTGGGTGCAGAACGTGCCGCTGGTCGGCATCACCCCGGTCGAGGGCGACACGCTGAGGGTCAGCCGTGGTGACGACACCAGGACGCTCGAGCCCGGGGCCGACTACGTGGCCTACACGAAGCGGGTGGTGGACCGGGTCGAGGTGGACGCCGAGTTCGTCTTCGTCGGATATGGCGCAGTGGCGCCCGAGTACGACTGGAACGATTTCAAGGACGTGGACGTCACCGGCAAGATCCTGCTCTTTCTGGTCAACGACCCGCCGAGTGACGGCCTGTTCGGTGGGCAGGCGATGACCTACTACGGACGCTGGACTTACAAGCACGAGATCGCGGCCGAGAAGGGGGCAGCCGGGTCGCTCGTGATTCACGAGCTCGGTCCGGCCGGCTATCCCTGGGAGGTGGTGGGGAGCAGCCCGTACGGCGAGTCGTTCGACCTGGTGTCGGACGACCGCAACATGGGGCGCGCGGCGATCGAGGGTTGGATTCGGCGGGACGCCGCGGCGTCGCTGTTCGAGATGGCCGGGCTCGACTTCGCGACCGAGAAGGCCAAGGCGGCGCGAGCCGATTTTCAGCCGGTCGAGCTGGGCGTGACCGGGCGCACGCAGGTGCGCAACACGTTGCGCACGATCGACTCGCAGAACGTTGTCGCGATGCTGCCGGGTGCCGGCGCCCCGGACGAGGTGGTCATCTACATGGCACACTGGGACCACCTCGGGAGGGACGAGAGTCTGACCGGCGACCAGATCTACAACGGGGCCGCCGACAACGCGACCGGCACAGCCGGGCTGATCGAGCTGGCGCGCGCCTTCACCCTGGGGGAGCCCCCGCGTCGGTCAGTGCTGTTCCTGGCCGTGACCGCCGAGGAGCAAGGGCTGCTCGGCTCACGGTACTACGGCGAGCACCCGCTCTACCCCGCGGCGCAGACCGTGGCGGCGTTGAACATGGACGTGCTGAACCAGTGGGGTCGCACCCGCGATCTGACGGTCGTCGGCATGGGGCAGTCTCAGCTCGATGACGTGGCCAGCGAGATCGCCGGCCGGCTCGGGCGGGTGCTCACCCCGGACCCGGAACCGGAAAAGGGTTTTTATTACCGGTCGGATCATTTCTCGTTTGCCAGAGCGGGGATTCCCGCCTTCTATGCCGACCCCGGGGTCGACTACCTGGACAAGCCGCCCGGCTATGGGATCGCGAAGCGGGAGGAGTACACCGCCAACGACTACCACGCGGTCTCGGACGAGGTGAAACCGGACTGGGATCTGTCCGGCGCGCTCGACGATCTGACCTTCATGTATCACATGGGCGCGCGGCTGGCCGCCACCGACGAGTGGCCGGAGTGGAGTGTCACCAGTGAGTTCCGCGCGATCCGGGAGCAGCAGCGGCCGGGACGTTAACCCTACGGAACACTCGGTACCGGGTTGCCGCGGATGTCGGTGAGGTCCTTGTACCCGGCGGCCCGGAAGCGTCCGATCTCGGCGCTGGTGTAGAAGCCGGACGTGGTCAGGGTGATCGTGATTTCCTCAGTGCCCACGTTCTCCCAGTACCACCCGTGTATGCCGGTGAACGGCGCCGTATAGGTGCCGTGTCCTTGCGTTTTCTCTTGCGCATCGAAGCTCTCGGCGTAGCCCGGTGGCGCACCGTCGGGTGAGGCGTGGAAGTTGTAGGTCACCGGGCCGGTCGCGTCCCAGGTGAACACCATGCTGCTGCCCTCATCGAGCCGGTAGAAGTACTCCACCCACTCGGCCGGGTACAGCTTGAGCTCGGCGCGGTCGACCCGGTACTCGCCGGTCTCGGCGGCGAACGGCTGGGCCTGTCCCAGTGCCAGCAACCCGAGCAGTCTGCCGGTGCCCAGCGGGTCGATGCCGTACTCGGCCGGCAGGATGGCGCCGAACAGAAGCGCCGCGGCGGTCAGCAGCGCAACACCGGTCGTGATGAGCACCTTGCTGCGGGAGGGGAGCGTGGGCAGTTCGGGCATGCACTCTAGCCTAGGAAAACAGCACGAACCCGACCATCTGGATACCGGCCAGGAGGAAGCCGCCGACCATCAGTACTGAATTCGCCGCGAAACCGTATGCCAGGAAGCTGGGGCGTGTGCGCCAGAAGCTCAGCAATGCCACGACCCCTGTCAGCGCCAGGATCTGGCCGATTTCGACCCCCACGTTGAAGCTCAGGATGTTGGCCACCAGCCCGTTCTCCGAGACCATGAACTCTTGCAGCTTGGTGGCCAGCCCGAGCCCGTGAAACAGTCCGAACACCAGGACCGCGACCCTCGTGTTGGGTTTGACCTTGAACACCCGCTCGAAGCCGTTGATGTTCTCGAACCCCTTGTAGACGACCGATAGCCCGATGATGGCGTCGATCACGTAGGCGTTCACGCTGACACCGCCGAGCACGCCGAACAGCAACGTCAGGCTGTGTCCTAACGTGAACAGGCTCACGTACAGGACGACGTCCTTCAGCCGGTAGAGGAAGAAGATGACCCCGACCAGGAAGAGCAGATGGTCGTAGCCGGTGACCATGTGTTTCGCGCCCAGATACAGGAAGGGGCCGGGCGCCGGCCCGTCCACCGACTGGACGAACCCGGCGTTGCTGCCCTCCATCGGATGGGCGTGGATCGGTGCCGCGGCGACCATGACCGCGAGACCGGCCAGGACGAGGACGAACCGCAACCGTCTGGTGACAGACACGATGCGCAACAGTGTACGCCATCTGCCGCCAGCCACTCTCTCTGCAAGGCCCGGATGGTCGAGACCCGAGTGCCCCGCTGTTTCCCTCCCTCTTGCCCGCCCTGAGCGGAGCACGCGTTGGCGACGGGGGAAAGGGCCGAGGCTGAGGGCCCGATGGTCTGCCATCAGATTCCCACTGTAATAGGAGAACGCATCACGGAAGGAAAGGTTCGATTAGAATGACCTCGATGCAGCGACTCGGGGTGGTGCTGGTGGCCGTGATGCTGCTTGGTCCCGCGGCGCATGCCCAGGACTGGCCGGCGTTTCGTGGCCCGACCGGGCAGGGCCACTCGTCCGAACGCGGGCTCCCGCTCGAGTGGAGCGAATCGACCAACGTCCTCTGGAAAGCCCCGGTCCCCGGTCGCGGATGGTCATCACCGGTGGTGGCCGACGGCCGTGTCTGGCTGACCACGTCCACCGATGAGGGTGCCGGGTCGCTCCGGCTCCTCGCCTACGACATCGAGACCGGCCTGGAGGTCCTCAACACCGAGGTGTTCAGGGTCGACCAGACCGCCTCACCGAACCCCAAGAACAGTCTCGCGTCGCCGACTCCGATCGTCGATGCCGACGCCAATCGCGTGTATGTCCACTTCGGCGCCGACGGCACAGCCGCGCTGACCACCGACGGCGAGATCCTCTGGGCCACCCATTTTCCACACGTGACCCAGCACGGGAACGGCGGGTCGCCGGTGCTGTATCGTGACCGGCTGATCCTCAGTGTCGACGGCTACGACACCGCCTTCGTCGTGGCACTCGATGCCGCGACCGGCGAGGAGCAGTGGCGCACGACCCGTCGCCGGCCGATCTCGCAGGCCTACTCGACACCGCTGGTCATCCGGGTCGGAGACCGTGACCAGCTCTTCAGCATCGGCGCGTTTCGGGCCACCGCCTACGACCCGGGGTCGGGGGAGGAGATCTGGGAGGTCTCCTACGGCGACGGCTTCTCGAACGTGCCGGCGCCGGTCTTTGGTCACGGGATGGTCTATGTCGCGACCGGGTTTCAGGTGCCGTCGCTGCTCGCCGTGCGCGCCGACGGCGGTGGCGACGTGACCGCCACCCACACCGCCTGGACGCTGCGGCGGGGCGTGCCGTTGACGTCGTCGCCGCTGCTGGTCGGGGACGAGCTCTACATCGTCAGCGACCTGGGTGTGGCGACCTGTCTCGACGCGCGGACCGGCGAGACGCACTGGCGGGAACGCCTGGGCGGCAACTTCTCCGCGTCACCGGTGTTCGCCGACGGACGTATCTACTTCCAGAGTGAAGAAGGGGTGACCAGCGTGGTCGCGCCCGGCATCGAGTACAGCGAGCTCGCGACCAACCAGCTCGACGGCGCCATCCTCGCCTCGATGGCGGTCGCCAACGGCTCGCTGTTCATCCGCACGCACGACCATCTGTATCGCATCGGCGATCAACGGCCCTGAGAGGGCGAATCAGCCAGATCAGGAACCCACGCAGAATCAACGATTTACCAGCAGGCGCAACGACTTAGAGCCGGTACAGCTCTCACTGGATTTCACTCTAGATTACGCTACGGAGCCCTAGGGTGGGCACAAAAACGGGCACAGCAGAATGCCTACCAGGTGCAGTCGATTCGAGTGCGGCATTGGTCACGACCATTCTCGGCGCGACGCGGGACTTTCCCCACGGCCTGCCAGGGGTGCAGCATGCTTCTGATCCGCATCGAGAGATCCATCACAGTTCATGGTCCTCAACGTCGGTGACCGAGTGCAGGGCACTGGCGATGCACGGTTGGCGATGAAAGGAGCGCTGGGGCGCCCACGGCACCTCTGGGAGGTCCTGGCGGTCGTCGGTGGTTTCACGGCACTGACCTTGGCGTTGACCTACCCCGTGGTGCGCGAGATGACGCGCGCGCTGCCAAGTGACCTGGGCGATCCACTCCTCAATGCCTGGACCCTCGCCTGGGATGCCGACCGCCTCCGGCACGGGTTACAGGGGCTGTGGGACGCCCCGATCTTCTATCCCTATCCGAACACGCTGGCGTATTCAGAGCATCTTCTTGGCATCGCCGTCCTGACCGCACCTGTGCAATGGCTGTCTGGCAACGCGGTGTTCACATACAACGTTGCGTTTCTCCTGTCGTATGTCCTGGCCGGCGCCGGGATGTATCTGCTGACCGCGTCGCTGACCGGGAACCGGCTCGCAGCGGTGGTGGCGGCGGTCGCCTTTGCGTTCCTCCCCTTCCGTGTGTCGCACGTGGCGCACCTCCAGGTGCTGATGTACGGATGGATGCCCATCGGGCTCTGGGCATTGCATCGGTTCTTCGGCTCCGGTTCCAGACGGGCCCTGGCCACGTTCGTCGTGGTATTCCTGCTCCAAGGGCTCTCGAACGGCTACTACCTCTACTTCTTCGCGCTGCCGGTCGTCGCGGTCATCGCGTTCGAGCTGTGGCGTCGACCGGAGCATCGGCCCCACCGCATGGCACAGCTCGGCGTCGCGGGGGCATTCACACTGCTGGTGCTTGCGCCGGTCATTGCGGCCTACTACCAGGTCCGCACAGATCAACAGCTGGTCCGGTCGCGCGAGGACATCGTGCGGTACAGCGCCGACGTCGCCTCCTATCTGGAAGGGTCCCCTGCCCTCACACTGTGGGGAGACACGCTCTCGTCGGTCGGGCAGGAGACCGATTTGTTTCCGGGTCTGGCGTTGCCACTGCTCGCAGCGTTCGGGCTCGCGTCGGTCGCGGCCCGAGGACGAGCCGGTCAGCCTGGCTCGCTGTCGGTGCGGCCCATTGCTCTGCTCTACGCCGGCATTGGCACTGCCGCGCTGGTGCTCACCCTCGGGCCCGAGCCGACCGCGTGGGGGCAGCGGCTGCTGTCGAGCGGACCGTACGATTGGCTCCTCGCCGTGGTTCCGGGACTGGATGGTTTGCGCGTGCCGGCCAGACTGGCCGTGGTGGTGTATCTGGCGCTCGCCGTGCTCGCGGCGATCGGGATGGTCGCGGTCGTCACCAGGCTGTCGCAGCGCCTGGGCGTCATCGTCGTCGTGCTGGTCTCGGCCGTGCTGGTGGCCGAGGGACACCGCGGGCCGATGCCCATCGCGTCGTTCGAGCCGCGTCTGGCAGTGGATGACCAGCGGGCGTACGCGTGGCTGCGCGCCGCACCCCCTGGACCGGTGCTCGAGCTGCCGATTCAGGGCGATGAACCCGGGGACACGCTGACCTTTCAGTACTGGACGCTAGAGCACGGGCACCCCATCGTGAACGGCTACAGCGGATACATCTCGCCGTTGTTCTACATCCTCAAAGATTCGAGCTCGCCGCTCTACGACCTGGAACAGTTCGGTGACCTGTTGCGTGCCTGCCGTGCCTTGGGCGTTCACTATGTCGTCGTCCACGAGTCACGCTTCAGACAGGAAGGTCTTGGGCGCGCCACGAGCGTGGCGATTGGCCGACAGACGGATCAACTACAAGGGGTCGTACCGTTCGGTTCCACGACAGTATTCTGGCTGGTCGCCCCGCCCGACGCGGTCAACGCGTCGCCCCCAAGCCTGCGTGCGGTGTCGCAGTCGTTCTTCACGGCGACGGCATCTCACGCAAACGCGGACCTCGATTTGGCGTTCGACGACAACCTCGAGACG
>DQNS01000060.1 GCA_015659035.1 Acidobacteriota bacterium
GCACCTGGTTCGGGAACCCGTCCCACTCCAGGAAGCGCTTTTCGAACATGTTCGCGGTCTGGATGTACGGCAGCTTCAGGTGCAGCCCCGGCTCGGTAACCGGGTCACCGACCGGTTCGCCGAACTGGGTGATGATCGCCTGGTTGACTTCGGTGACGGTGTAGAGCGGTTTCCCCGCCAGGAGGACAAGCACGACCAGCCCGAGCACGACCCCTATCAGTTGATTACGGTTCACTGGCCACCTCCTGTGCGTTGTGTGGTGTCGGTCAACGCGGCGGTCGCCACCCGCGCGCCGCCGTCGAGCGACAGCAGCGGCAGGACACCGGTGGTGCCCTCGGCGACGAACACCTTGCGTCCGACCTGGGGCAGAATCTGCTGCATCGTCTCCAGATACATCCGCTGCCGGGTGACTTCCGGCGCCTGGCGATAGGCCGCTTCGATCGCGGCGAACCGCGAGGCCTCACCCTCGGCGCGGTTCACGCGGTCCAGCGCGTACCCCTCTGCCTGCAGAACCGCCTGCTCGGCCTCGCCGCGCGCTCGCGGGATGACGGCGTTGTACTCGGCGAGCGCCTCGTTGACGGCCCGTTGGGCCTGCTGCTGGGCTTGGCTGACCTCGTCCCACGACGGCCTGACCGGGTCGGGTGGGTTGACGTCCTGCAGCACCACCTGGTCGATGGTGACCCCCATCTGGTACTGGTCGGTCAACGCCTGCAGCCGGGTCTCCACGGTGGTCTCGATCTCCTGGCGCCCGACCGTCACCACCTCGGTGACCGTCCGGTCGCCGACCGTCTCCCGCATGATCGCCTCGTTCATCGCACGGAACGTCTCCTCGAGGTTCCGGACCTCGAACAGGTATTTCCTGGGGTCGCTGACCCGATACTGGACGATCCACTCGACGACCGCCACGTTCAGGTCTCCGGTCAGCATCACCGCTTCGTCGGCGAATCGTCGCTCCTGGGTGGCGAACTCGGTGCGGGTACCCGCCTCGACGGTTCGGAACCCGAACTCCTGTTTTAGCTGGCGCTGGACCGGGACCCGGGTCATTTCCTCAACGAACGGCAGCTTGAAGTGCAGCCCGGGCGCTGCCTCGCGGGCGTACTTCCCGAATCGCTGGATCACGCCCACCTCTTCCGGTTCGATCTGATAGACGGTGCCCAAGAGGCTCACCAGCACGACGAGTGCGAGTAGGCCCAACGCCGCGGTTCGCCAGGGGATGTTGGGTATCTTGAGCTTGCTCATGTCGACGACGGGAAATCTGTCATCCATTTACTTCTCCTTCTATGCGCAGCGGGGTCATCGAGATGTCTCAGTGTGACGGAACATCGGGTCCCCGGCAGCCGTGACACACAGTGATACCTGTACTGTAGCCCTAAACGCGCTTCGCCGGGGGTCACTAGGAGGTAATACGTCTCGAAAAGGGTCCGATTCGGTCGGAAACAGCGAGGAGATGCCGCCCTGAAGCCTCAAGCCCGTAAGGTCCAAAGCCCAAAGCCCGATTGAGTCCTCTGCCCCTCACTTCACATACTTGTCCCAGTTTCGCGTGGTGCCCGGCGCGCGGTCCGCCTGCAGAATCTGCATCCAGCCCGGATACTCTGGCGCCAGCGCGCTCACGGTGTTCAACCGCTCGAGCTCAGGATCAGTCAGGGTCAGGTCGACGGAGCCGAGATTGTCGTCGAGCTGATCGAGCCGCTTGGCCCCGATGATGACGCTGGTCACCGCCGGCTGGTGCAGCAGCCAGGCGAGCGCAATCTGCGCCACCGAGACCTCGTGCGCGGTCGCCACCTCGCGCATCACGTCGATGATGTCGTAGGCACGGGTCTTGTCGACCGGCGGGAAATCGAACGTCGTTCGACGCGCGTCCGGGTCGGTCTCGCTCTCGCGGGTGAACTTGCCCGATAGGAACCCGCCGGCGAGCGGGCTCCACGGCAGCAGCCCCAGCCCCTGGTCGTCGACGAGCGGGATCATCTCGCGTTCGAGCTCGCGGCCGGCGATCGAGTAGTAGGACTGTGTGCTGATGAACTCGGCCAGCCCCTGCTGCCGCGAGACGGCCAGCGCCTTCATGAGCTGCCAGGCGGTCAGGTTCGAGCACCCGATGTAGCGGACCTTGCCGGCGCGCACCAGGTCGTTGAGCGCACCGAGCGTCTCGGCGATGTCGGTGTCCGGGTCGTGGCCGTGGATCTGGTAGAGGTCGATGTAGTCGGTGCCCAGCCGGCGGAGGCTGGCGTCGCACTCAGCCATGATGTGCACGCGCGAGAGCCCGATCTGGTTCGGCCCGTCGCCCATCCGGCCGCGCACCTTCGTGGCCACGATGACATCCGGCCGCCGCACGCCGAGCGCGGTGCCGAGCATTTCTTCCGACCGGCCGACCGAGTAGACGTTGGCGGTGTCGAAGAAGTTGACGCCGGCGTCCAGCGACCGATGGACGAGTGTGTCCGCCTCCTTCTGGCCGAGGGCGCCGATCGCCTCGAACATGCCGACGCCCCCGAACGTCATGGCGCCAAGACAGAGCTCCGAGACATAGATGCCGGTGTTCGCGAGAAGACGATGTTTCATTAGTCTGCCCCTACCGTTCCGCCCAGCGCTCCAGAACCCACTCACCAGCTTCCTGGAGCGGTGGGGCGCCCATCTGGAAATGGCCGACGCCTTCGAGCGCCATGAACGACACCGTCTGTCCACGGTCCTTCATCTCCCGGGCGAGCTGTTCGGCCGGCCCGAACGGTACCACCTCGTCATCGCGGGCGTGGATGATGAAGACCGGCATATCGCCGACCAGGGCGGCGTCGTCGCTGTTAGACCGGGCCGCCATCGGGATCGCCGCGGCGAACAGGTCCGGGTGCCGCGAGGCCATGTACCACGTGCCGCGCCCGCCTAGGCTGAACCCCGTGACAAGAATCCGCTCGGTGTCGATCGCGTAGCGGTCAATCACGTCGTCGAGCAGTGCCAGGACGCCCCGCTCGCTGGTCTCATTGGCCCAGCGGCGGTCCGGCGCGTCTGGGGCGACGATGATCGCCCCCCAGTCCTGGAGTGCCGGTCCCACGACGCCTCGGAGAAACTGCGTGCCGTAGTAGGGCCCGCGCGACCCCCCGGGATGCAGCGCCAGCACCAGTGGTCGTGGCTCGGCCGGGTCGTAGTCACGCGGAATATAGATGCCATACGTTACGGTGCCGACGCCCTCGACCTCGAGCGTCGTGTTGTGCAGACCGGGGTCCAGGGGCGCCTGGAACAGCGTGCTGAACAGGACCGTGGTCAGAAGCCAGCGCATGGTGTTTCCCCCGTGTGTGTGGTGGCCGCCAGATCGAGCAGCGGCAGGCGGTCATTATAATCGTTGAGCCCATGACGACGGTCCGCACCCGCTTCGCACCCAGCCCGACCGGCTATCTCCACATCGGCGGCGTCCGTACGGCCTTGTTTAACTGGCTGTTCGCCCGACGGCACGGTGGCCAGTTCTTGCTGCGGATCGACGACACCGACGCCCAGCGGAACGTCGCCGAGGCGCTGCGCCCGATCCTGGACGGGTTCCGATGGCTTGGTCTCGACTGGGACGAGGGCCCCGAAGTCGACGGGCCCTATGCGCCCTATTACCAATCGCAGCGGGGCGCCCGGTATCGGGCAGCCGCCGACCAGCTCGTGGCGACCGGCGCCGCCTACCGCGACTATGCCACCACCGAGGAGATTCAGGCCGAACGCGAGACGGCCCAGCGAGAGAAACGTCGTTTCCTCTACAGCCGGCGCTGGATGGCCGAGACCGACGCGCAGGCGGCGGCGTTCGAGGCGGAAGGTCGGCAGGCGAGCGTCCGTCTGCAGATGCCCCGCGAGGGTGTCTGTGCCTTCCACGATCTGGTGCGGGGCGACGTCGAGTTCGAGTGGGCGCTCGAGCAGGACCACGTCGTGCAGCGGGCCGATGGCACCTGTCTGTATCACCTGGCGAGCACCGTCGACGACCACGATTTTGCGATCACGCACGTCATCCGGGCCGTCGAGCACCTGTCGAACACGCCCCGACAGATCTTCATCGCCACGGCGCTGGGCTACCCGCTGCCGGCCTACGCGCATCTGCCGTATGTCGCCGCGCCGGGCAGCGCAGAGAAGCTCAGCAAACGGAAGCTGGGCACGTATCTCAAGCACCACGAGTTCAAGAAGGCATACGACCACGGCGCCGGGATCGCCGAGGCGCAGGGTCTGTCCATCACACCCGTGAGCTTCAGCCCGGTGGTTGTCGACTTCTACCGCGAGGTGGGATACGAGCCGGACGCGCTGGTGAACTATCTGCTCCTGCTCGGGTGGTCGCTCGACGACCGGACCGAGACGTTCACCCGCGAGGAGATGATCGAGCACTTCTCGCTCGAGCGGGTCAATCGTTCCGCGGCCAGCTTCGACCTCCAGAAGCTGCTGGCGTTTCAGGAACGGCGGATGCAGGCGCTGTCGGTCGAGGCGCGGGTCGCGCGGGTGCTGCCATTCCTGGAGCGCGCCGGTCTGGTTGATGCGCCGTCAACCGGCGACCAGCAGGCGCGGACGCGCCGGGTCGTCGAGGCGGCCGGCGACCGGATCAAGGTGGCCGGGGACATTCTTGGCTATCCGGAGTTCTTCCAGTCTGACGATGAGGTCGCATACGATCAAAAGGCGTTCGACAAACGTGTGCGCAAGGCGGGGGTCGAGCCGCTGCTGCGCCGTTTTCGCGACCGGCTGGGCGCCACCGAGCCGTTCGATGCCGACACCCTCGACCGCGCGATGCACGCGTTCGTCGAGGCCGAGGGCATCGCGATTGGTCAGGTCATCCACGCGGTCCGGGTCTCGGTGACCGGCAAGGCGGTCGGCTTCGGCCTGTTCGAGGGGTTGGCGATTCTGGGGCGTGACGCCTGTGTCGCCCGTATCGACCGGGCGTTGGGGCGGTTGGCAGACTAGGAGGCGGGAAACAGGAGACTGGAGGAGCCGATTGGGCTTCGCCCGCTTCCAGACCCCTGCAGACAGATGCAGAGCGACACACCACCGGACATAGACTCCGCCGAAGGGGTCTCCACCAGGGGGCTCGATTTCATCCGGCAGATCGTCGTCGAGGACCGGCAGGCTGGGAAAAACGAGGGCCGCGTACACACCCGCTTTCCACCCGAGCCGAACGGGTATCTGCACATCGGCCACGCCAAGGCGATCTGTCTGGCCTTCGGACTGGCCGACGAGCACGACGGGTTGTGCAACCTGCGGATGGACGACACCAACCCGACGACCGAGAGCGTCGAGTACGTCCGGGCGATCAAGGACGACGTGCGCTGGCTCGGGTTCGACTGGGGTGACCGGTTCTTCTACGCCTCCGACTACTTCGACCAGCTCCACGCCTTTGCCGTGCAGCTGGTGGAGGCCGGGAGGGCGTATGTGTGCGATCTGCGGGGCCCCGACGTCGGCGAGTATCGCGGGATGTGGAACCGGCCGGGCCGGAACAGCCCGTACCGGGACCGGTCGGTCGAGGAGAATCTCGATCTGTTCGCCCGGATGCGCGCCGGCGAGTTCGAGGATGGGTCACGGACGCTGCGCGCGAAGATCGACATGGCGTCGCCGAACATGAACATGCGCGACCCGACGATCTACCGGATCCGGCGGGTGCCGCACTACCGGACCGGGGACGCGTGGTGCATCTACCCGATGTACGACTTCACGCACCCGCTGTCGGACGCGCTCGAGGGGATCACGCACTCGCTCTGCACGCTCGAGTTCGAGGACCATCGACCCCTGTACGACTGGTTTCTCCGGAACATCGACGTGCCGTGTCAGCCACGTCAGATCGAGTTCGCGCGGCTGAATCTCAGCCACACCGTGCTGAGCAAGCGCAAGCTGCTGCAGCTGGTGGAGCAGGGCCACGTGGCGGGGTGGGACGACCCCCGCATGCCGACGATCGTCGGGTTTCGCCGACGCGGCTACACGCCCGAGGCGGTCCGAGACTTCTGCGACCGGATCGGTATCGCCAAGGCCAACAGCATCGTGTCGGTCGCGCAGCTCGAGGATGCGGTGCGGCAGGACCTCAACAAGCGGGCGCTACGCGTGATGGGGGTGCTCCGGCCGCTGAAGCTCGTCATCGAGAACTATCCCGAGGGGCAGGTCGAACAGGTCGAGGCGGTCAACAACCCGGAGGACGAGTCCATGGGGTCGCGTGAGGTCCCGTTTTCGCGGGAGCTCTACATCGAGCGGACCGACTTCCACGAGGACCCCCCGAAGAAGTACTTCCGGCTCGCGCCCGGTCGCGAGGTCCGGTTGCGGTACGCGTACTTCATCACCTGCCGGGAGGTGGTCAAGGATCCGCAGACCGGCGAGGTAATCGAGCTCCGGTGCACCTACGACCCGGAGACCCGTGGGGGGTACGCGCCGGACGGCCGCAAGGTGCGGGGCACGATCCACTGGGTGTCGGCTGCGCACGCGGTGGAGGCGGAGGTGCGGCTTTACGACCATCTGTTCGCGACGATCAACCCCGAGGACGTGGACGAGGGCGGAGATTACACAGACGCCCTGAACCCGGCGTCGCTCGAGACGCTGAGGGGGTGCCGGGTGGAGCCGAGTCTGGCCGGCGCCCAGGCCGGGAGCCGGTATCAGTTCGAACGGCAGGGCTATGTTTGTGTCGACCCCGACTCGACCAAGGACCGGCTGGTGATCAACCGAACGGTCACGCTACGGGACACGTGGGCCAAGATCGAAAAAGCGAGAGCGGGAAGGCAGTAGGGTACGGGAAACAGCGCTCCGGTTTCTCCCTCTCCCCGCCAGAGCTTTTCTTACAGCCCCGCTACGCTGCTGCTAGCTCCGATCCTTCGCGAGCGTCGCGCGCCAGTTCGCCACGGCGTCGGCATCGTGCGGGGTGGCGGCCTCGCCTTCCAGCACCAGTTGTCCCGATCCGAAGGGGTAGTCGTAGAATCGCTCGTTGGCGTCCCGGTCTGCCCGGATCGTCGAGCCCTTCAGGGTGATCCCCGCAAACAGCCCGCGGGTTCTGGAATAGCTCAGGATTTCAGCGCGCAGCGTCAGGTCGGTTGATGCCTCGAGGTTCCGCCCGAGCGGCCCCACGACCGCCGAGGCGTCGCCGCCGATCTTGAACTCGTTCCGGAGCAGCTTTTCCAGCCCGCGGCGGTTCATGATCACCAGGATCAGATCCACCGACTGACCACCGATCTGCAGACCGAAGCTGCCGCCGGTCAGCGTGAGAAAGGCCGGCGTTGACCACTCGCCCTGCTCGTTTCTGGCGCTGATGACCCCTTTGCCGCGATGCCCGCCGAAGATGAAGCCGGCCTTCACGGTGGACGGGAAGATGGCGACCGCTGTGGCCTTGTCGAGAATGGCCCGTGGGATCGCGTTGTCGGGGGCCTCCATGATTTCTTCGAAGACGGTCGTGGCGGTCTTGAGCCGCTTGATCTCATCGTCCTGCGCGACGGCCAGACCGGCGCCCAGGTGCAGGGCGAACCCAGCGATCAGGAGTCGTGTGTGTCGAATGTCCATGAGGTCCTCGTCAGGGCTGGCAGGCCTGATCCCCAGTATAGCGCGTCGCCTCTCCGCCCGGGGGCTGGCAGCGACGCTCCGCCTCAAACCGACGAGTGCCCGGCTTCCTCCTGACTTCTGCCTCCTGACTTCTGACTCCTTGGGTATGTCCGAATGATACCTCGGGTACAATCGCGGCTCGTCTCGCCGTCGTTCGCTGGCGCGGTCTGCCAGCGAACGACGGCGGACAGCCCAGAGCCGAAGAGTCGTCAGAGGTCCTTCCATGTCCACTCGAACGAATCGTCAAGTCCTGCTGAACGCCCACCCGGTCGGTTTCCCGGTCGACACCGATTTCAAGATGGTCGAGACACCGGCGCCTGAGCCCGGCGACGGTGAGCTGCTGATCCGCACGATTTACCAGTCGCTCGACCCCTACATGCGGGGTCGGATGAATCCGGGGCTCTCGTATACCGCAGGCGTCAGCCTCGGAGAGGTCATGGGTGCCGGCACGGTTGGGCAGGTGGTGGCGTCGAGGCACGACCGATTCGCCGAGGGGGACTTCGTCCTCTCCAGCAACGGATGGCAGGAGTACGCCGTGTCTGATGGACGCGGGGTCCGGAAGCTGGACCCGGCGGCCGCGCCGATCTCGACGGCGGTCGGGGTCCTGGGGATGCCGGGCATGACCGCCTATGCGGGGCTGCTCGAAGTCGGCGAGCTGAAAGACGGCGACAACGTCGTGGTCTCTGCAGCATCGGGGGCCGTGGGGGCCGTGGTCGGGCAGATCGCCAAGATCAAGGGACACCGGGTCGTGGGAGTGGCCGGTGTACAGAAGAAGTGCGACTACG
Source organism: Acidobacteriota bacterium (assembly GCA_015659035.1). Taxonomy (GTDB): domain Bacteria; phylum Acidobacteriota; class Vicinamibacteria; order Vicinamibacterales; family UBA8438; genus NP936. Next base: position 8,292 of record DQNS01000060.1, read on the forward strand.
TCACCGGAGAGCTCGGCTTCGACGCGTGTGTCAGTCACCGCAGCGACACGCTGGCCGACGACCTGCAGGTGGCCTGCCCGGACGGCATCGACCTCTACTTCGAGAACGTCGGCGGCAAGGTGTTCGAGGCCGTCCTGCCGCTGCTCAACGACTTCGCGCGGATGCCGGTCTGCGGCCGGATCGCCAACTACAACATGACGTCGCTGCCGGAGGGCCCCAACGAGGTGCCCCGGCTGATGGGGCTCGTCCTGGTCAAGCGTCTGCGGATTCGCGGGTTCATCGTCTACGACCATGTGCACCTGCAGGACGACTTCCTGCGGGACGTCGGCGGCTGGATCGGGTCTGGGCAGCTGAAGTATCGGGAGGACATCGTCGAAGGCATCGAGAACGCCGTCGGCGCATTCCAGGGGCTGCTGCGCGGCGAGAACTTCGGCAAGCTGCTTGTGCGCGTGTCCGACGACCCCACTAGCCGTGCTTGACCCGGCGACGTGTCGCGGTCGCATTCTTTATGCAAGCTCGGCCAGCCCTCGCGTCGTGGGGCCTTTGAGAAATGCCGCGTCGCGAAGTGCAGCCCACCACCGGCGGGGGTACTCGTCGGTCCGAGGCGGAGATTCGCTCGATGACCGAGCCCCGCGGCTCCCGTTTTCCGGACGCGCTCGTCCTCATCTTCGGGCTGATCCTGCTGGCCCAGCTCGCGACCTACGTGCTCCCAGCCGGCGAGTTCGATCGTGAGAGCGGTCAGGTCGTCCGCGACAGCTACCACGCCGTCGAGGCTGAGCCGCTGCCGGTCTTCACGTTCCTGACGGCGGTGCCGGCCGGTCTGGCCGACGCCGCCGACATCATTTTCTTCATCCTCATCGTCGGCGGGGTGTTCGGGGTGCTCCGGGCGACCGGGGCGGTCGATGCGTTGATCGGCCTGGCGATTCACCGGCTCGGTGGCCGGCCGGTGCTGCTGGTCGGCGGCATGGTCACCCTGTTCGCCCTCGGGTCGTCGACGGTCGGTATGGCCGAGGAGTACATGCCGTTCGTGCCGCTGCTGGTGACGATGTGCCTGGCGCTTCGGATGGACGCCGTGGTCGGGCTGGGCATCATCTACGTCGGTGCCGGCGTCGGCTACGCCTGCGCCGCGCTCAACCCGTTCACCGTGGTGATCGCCCAGGACATCGCGGGCCTCGATCTGTACTCGGGGCAGTCGGTCCGCTGGCTGCTCCTGGCGGTCTGTCTGGTGGTCGGCGTGCACCATCTCCTGCGCTACGTGGACCGGATGCAGGCGGACCCCGAGCGCAGTCTCGTGCACGATGTGTCCTACACCGGCTTCGACCTGCCGGACGACGTGGAGCTGACCCGGGCGCGTCTGGCGGTGGCCATCGTGTTCGTCGCCGGGATCGGGCTGTTCGTGTACGGCGTTGGGGTGCGCGAGTGGTATCTGACGGAGCTGACCGCGGTGTTCCTGGCGATGGCGCTCGTGGCCGTGGCAGTCACCAGGCTGTCCCCGAACCGGGCCGCCGGCGCGTTCTACACCGGCGCTGCCGAGCTGACCGCGACCGCCATCATCGTCGGGTTCGCCCGCACCATCCAGGTGGTGCTGACCGAGGGGCAGGTCATCGACACGGTGATCAACGCCCTCGCGACACCACTCCAGGCGTTTCCCGGCCAGGTGGCGGCGATCGGGATGCTCGCGGTGCAGACCGCCTGCAACCTGTTCATTCCGTCCGGCTCCGGACAGGCGTACGTGACCATGCCGATCATGGCGCCGCTCGCCGACCTGACCGGCATCACGCGGCAAGTCTCTGTGCTTGCCTACCAGTTCGGTGACGGCTTCACCAACATGGTGGTGCCCACCAACGCGCTGCTGATGGGGATGCTGGCGCTGGCCCGGATCCCGTATCAGCGTTGGCTGCGGTTCGTCGGTCCGCTGTTGCTGAAACTCTACGCGGTGGCGATTCTGGCGCTGATCCTCGCGGTCCAGCTGGGGTATGACTAGAGAAAGCTCCAAGGAGCCAGAAGTCGGAAGGCAGAAGACTGGTCGCGTTCCCCCCGCGTTGCCCGGCGGACCATCCTGTCCGGTGGGGACTCGCTTTTCTCCGCTGGCGGCAACTACAATGGCTACACTGGGTCGTGTCGGCCCGCGGTGCTCGGATTGGAGCGGATGATGACAACTCGCGGGCTGTCTCTGAGCGGTGCTGTGGCTCTGTCGGTCGGGGTGGCAATCGGGTGCGGGACGCCCGGCGGGCCCGGCGGTCAGACCGCCACTGGTCCGGCGCCGGTGCCCGTCTTCGCCGCTGCTGTGCGGCCCGGTACCATCCAACTCGTGGCCGACCCTTCACCGCTGCCCGCGATCAGCATGCAGGACCTCGATGGCCGCACCATCACCACCGACGACCTGTATGGCAAGGTCACCCTGGTGAACTTCTGGGCGACGTGGTGCGGGCCGTGCCGTGCGGAGATACCGGATCTCATCAAGCTGCAGGCGCGCTATCCGGACCATCTCCAGATCATCGGCGTGTCGGCGGATGAAGGCCCGGTTCAGGTGGTCGAGGACTTCGCGACCGCGTACGGCATCAACTATCCGATCGTGATGAGCACGCCGGAGCTGAACCGCGCGTTCCCGGGTGTCATGGCGTTGCCGACGTCGTTCATTATCGACCCCGAGGGGCGCGTCGTGCAGACCCACATCGGCCTGATCAATCCCGGGGTGCTCGAGCAGGAAACCCGGTTCCTGGCGGCACTCGATCTGGATATCACGGTGGACATCGTCGACGAGAATCAGCACGGCCTGCTGGTCAACGCCGCGCAGGCGACCGAGATTCCCGGTCTGGACCTGACGACCCTCACGCCCGAGCAGCGGACAACCGCGTTGCAGCGGCTGAATCAAGAGGGATGCACGTGCGGCTGCAAGCTGACCCTGGCGCAATGCCGGATCAACGACTCGTCCTGTGGGTTCAGCCTGCCGCTTGCCGAGCAGGTCGTCGCCGAGATCGTCGGCGACTCGGCGTAGGTCCCATCGTCCTAGCGGCTAGCAGCCCGTGGTGACAGTCCGGATGCATTCGACCGGTGCTGCATCCCGCCTGGCTGCGTTGCTCCCCGGTCAAATACTGCCGGTATTCTTGGTCGGCGCAGCTTGCACTGGCCGGGCGCGGCATCCCGCAGCGGGTCTCACCGTCGTTCCGAATGGGACCACGACGCTCGGGCCCGGGCTCCGCCTGGGCGAAGAATCAGTTGAATCCTACCGGCCAGCCCGGTATTCTTCCCGCCTAGCGGTCCGGGGTGTTTTACCGAAGCACATGGTCAAGTGGGCCATCCGAGGCACGGGGGCGTAAATGGAACTGTTTCAATTTGGACCCGATCCGTGGGGGCAGGAGATTCTCATTCGGCTTTCTTGGGGACTTCTATACGTGTCGTTCTGGGCGGGTATCGTCTTTATCCTCTTCCACGCGGTCTATGCGGTCGTCTGGAAGCCGAAGGTGGCCGTGGAGGGCGGGGGCGAGGGTGCCTCGCCCGGCGTCGAGGTGAACGTGCCGGAGAAGGTCGTCCGTCACACCGGCATGGCTCGGATCTTCCACTGGGTGATGGCGGCCTCGATGCTCGTCCTGTTGGCGACCGGCTTCCTGCCGATCATCGGGCTGGACTTCGCCTGGCTGAGCATCCACTGGATCTCCGGCATCATCCTGATCCTGTGCATTCTGTATCACATCGTCCACGCCTCCTTCTTTCTGGACTTCTGGTCGATCTGGATCCTGCCCCGCGATCTCAAAGAGGCGGTGCAACGGACGAAGCGCCAGCTCGGGCAGTCGGTGGACGTGGGCAAGCACGCCAAATACCCACTCGACCACAAGCTCTATCACCTCGCGGTGACGACCTTCGGACTGATCGTCTCGGCCACCGGCATCCTGATGATGATGCGGATCGACCACTGGCTCCCGTTCCTGGCCCGGAACGACACGTTCTTCACCGACCCGAACTGGGGCGTCGTCTACACGGTGCACGGCTTTTCGGCGGTGTTGTTCGTGATGCTCACCATCACCCACATCTATTTCTCCCTCCGTCCGGATAAACTGTGGATCACCAAATCGATGATCTTCGGCTGGGTGAGTCGGGCCGACTACCTGGCGCACCATGACCCGAAGAAATGGGTCGTGACCGACGACAGCACCAAGGGGTGAGACTATTCGGCGCGCGTTTGCGTGCCGCGGCCATGAAGGCGGGAGCGTGTCCGATACAGCGACGTCGGCGTTGAAAGATCGTATCGACGCGATCGAAGGCGGGTACGAGTTCTTCCTGAGCTATGCCGCCAAGGGGTTCCGGGCCGACCCGGCGACCGGCGGCGAGTTGCGGGACTGTCTCCGGCGCATGGACACAGCGATGGACGGGCTCGGCGAGTTCCTGTCGGCGCTGGTCAGTGAGCGCGACCTCGAGCCGCTGCCGCCATATGATGCGTTCTTCGAGGTGGTCGGCCAGGACGCCCGGCGCGCTCAGCTGGCGATCCGGCTCGTGATGGCCCAGCCCGGTATCAGCAGCCAGGTCATCGACAACCTGAACGCCTCGGTGCATCTGCGTGCCCTGCTCACCGATCTGTTTCTCGTCGACGAGATCCTGCGGCCGCGCGCCTCCGACGCAATTCCGGCGGCGGCCCTGGCCAGCGAGGAGCCCCCGCCCGCGGACACGTCCTCCACGCCCTAGCACACGGATCGCTGAAAAGGGCGCTCCGGTTTCTCTCTCTCCCCCTAGGAGAGGGCCGGGGTGAAGGCCAAGGGGTGAGACAACGGCAGACCTACCTCCGCTCGTCCCGCTCGACACCCACAATCGGACGCTGATCGGGAACGTTCATCCGACAGACTGGACCAACCCGACCCCGGCGGATCGGTATCACGTCGTCGTCGTCGGCGCCGGTACGGCCGGGTTGATCGCCGCTTCGTTCGCGGCGGGCGCCGGGGCCCGGGTCGCGCTGGTCGAGCGGTACCTCATGGGGGGGGATTGTCTCAACGTCGGCTGTGTGCCGTCGAAAAGCATCATCCGGTCGTCACGCGTGTTCGCGGAGCTGCGTGACGCCGCGGCGCTGGGGTGGCGTGTTCCCCCCGGCGCCGCGGCCGATTTCGAGGCGGTGATGGCTCGTATGCGTCGGATCCGGGCCCGGATCAGCCCGAACGATTCCGCGGCGCGCTACCGCGACGAGAAAGGGATCGATGTCTTTCTCGGGTCGGCTCGCTTTACGAGCGAGACGACGCTCGATGTCGGCGGCGCCACGCTGCGGTTCGGCAAGGCGCTCATCGCGACCGGCGCGCGTCCGGCGCAGCTGCCGATACGAGGGCTCGCCGAGGCCGGGTATCTCACCAACGAGACGGTGTTCAACCTGACGGCGCGGCCGCGTCGGCTGGCGGTGATCGGTGGCGGTCCGGTCGGCTCGGAGCTGGCGCAGGCGTTCTGCCGGTTGGGGTCCGAGGTCACGGTGCTGGAGATGTCAGACCACATCCTCGTGCGCGAGGACCCCGACGCCGCCGCGATCGTCCAAACAGCGCTGACGCGGGACGGGGTGCGAGTGGTCGTGAAATGTGGCATCGAGCGGGTCGAGCGACAGGGTGCCGAGAAGGTGATTCACTTCACCTGTGACGGCGTGCAGAGCGTTACGGTGGACGAGATTCTCGTCGGCGCCGGTCGCGCGCCGAACATCGATGAGCTCGGGCTTGACGCCGCTGGGGTGAACCACGATCGCACGGGGGTGAGGGTCGACGACAGGCTGCAGACGTCGAACCCGCGCGTCTACGCCGCCGGCGATGTCTGCATGGCGTGGAAGTTCACGCACGCGGCCGAGGACGCCGCCCGAATCGCGGTCCAGAACGCGTTGTTCCCCGGCCGGCGCCGGCTCAGCACGCTGACGATGCCCTGGTGCACCTACACCGATCCGGAAGTGGCGCACGTCGGTCTCTACGAGCACCAGGCGGCCGCGCAGGGGGTGTCGGTTGCCACGTATACGCACTACTGGCGCGACGTGGACCGGGCCATCACCGACGGCGAGGACGACGGGTTCGTGCGGGTGCACACGCGCACGGGGACGGACGAGATTCTCGGCGCGACAATCGTGGCCGGGCACGCCGGCGAGATGATCAGCGAGGTCACGCTGGCGATGGTCGCTCGCCTCGGGCTCGGGACGCTGGCCAACGTCATTCATCCCTACCCGACACAAGCCGACGCCCTGCGCCGGGTGGCATTCCAGTACAGCGTGACCCGGGTCACGCCCCTGGTGAAACGGCTGCTCGGGGTCTGGCTGAAGCTCACCGGATGACGGACATGACACAATGAACGCGGGCACGCGGAGCCGCGCGCAACACCCGCAGCAGCCGTATGAGGGGATTGGGCCCGAGTCTACTTCGTCTGGCCATCGGCACGGTGTTCGTGGCCCACGGCCTCGTCAAGCGGATTCCGGTACCGGGAGCGGTGTGAGGGAGACCGCCGCCCTGTTCGAGTCGGCGGGTCGGGCCCGTCTGCGGCGCTAAGGAAAGGGCTCTACAGGAGTCAGGAGGAAACCGCCGAGCGCCTGAAGTCTGACGCCCGAAGCCTGTAGTCAAGGAGTCGAAAGCGGGGGAATGGATCTTTCGGGGCGCGCCGCCCTCATCACCGGCGGCAAGCGGATCGGCGGGGCGGTGGCGTCCGCGTTCGCGGCAGGCGGCGCCGATGTCGCGCTGGCCTATCACCGGTCGCGGGCGGACGCCGAGCAGGCGGCCGCCGCCGTCGAGGCGGCGGGGCGGCGGGCCGTTGTCAGTCAGGCGGATCTGTCCCGGCCGGATGACTGCACGCGGCTGGTGAACGGTGCGGCCGAGACGCTGGGACGTCTCGACATCCTCGTCAACATGGCGTCGGTCTATGCCCGCACCGCCTACGACGAGTTGACCGAGGAGGATTGGGACCGCGGCCTCGCGGTCGATCTGAAGGCGTCTTTTCTCTGCGCCAGGGCGGCCGTGCCGCACATGCGTGCGCAGGGGGGTGGGCGCATCGTGAACTTCGCCGACTGGGTCGCCGCGAGCGGCCGTCCACGCTATTCCGGGTTCCTGCCTTACTACGTCGCCAAGCGCGGAGTTATCGCGCTGACCGAGGCGCTGGCGCTCGAGCTGGCGGGCGATCAGATTCTCGTCAATGCCGTCGCGCCCGGGCCCATTCGTCCGCCGGAGGGTCTCGACGAGACCGCGGTCGCCGAGGTGGAGCGAGCCACCCCGCTCGGCCGGTGGGGCGGCGACCAGGAGATCGTCAAGGCGGTGCTGGCGCTGGTCGAGACCGACTTCATGACCGGCGAGACGATCCGGGTCGACGGCGGCCGCCACCTCCGCTGACTCGGCCTACAGGAGAACCTCCCGCATCGACGCCAGAGCGCCGTCGAGCTCGCTGGGTTCCCGTGCGAAACAGCACCGGATGTAGCCTTCGCCAAGGGCGCCGAAGTCGACGCCCGGGATAGACCCCACGCGTGCCTGCCTGATCAGGTGCTCCGCCATCGCCCACGACTGCGACCGACCGGGCACAAGTCCACCCGGTGGTTCCCAGGCGGGGTCGATCCGCAGAAAGGCGAAGAACGCGCCTGCGGGCGGCGAGCCGGTCAACGTATCTCCGAGGGTGGCCAGACCGGCGTAGAACCGGTCTCGGCGCGCTTCGAGCGCTGCTCGATTCGCGGCAATCCAGTGCTGGTCGGCCTCGAGCGCCCCCAGACCGCCGTGCTGGATCACGGACGAGACGTTGCTGACCGTGAGCGAGATCAACTTCAACACCCGCGCGCGCAGCTCCGGGTTCTTGACCACGACGTAGCCCAAGCGCAATCCGGTCATCACGTGCGACTTGCTGAATGTGAAGACCGACACCGTCCGTTTGTGCATCTCCGGCAACGCCGCCAGGCTGACGTGCCGAGCGCCGTCGTAGACGATGTCCTCGTAGGGCTCGTCCGAGATGACCATCAGGTCCCGCTCGCGGGCGACCGCCGCAATCGCCTCCAGATCGGCTCGTCCGAGGACGCCGCCGGTCGGGTTGTGGGGCGTGTTCACCAGAATCGCCCGCGTCCGCGGTGTGACACTCGACCGCAGTTCTTCCGGGTCGTATCGCCAGTCGAGCCCGGGCCGCAAGGGACACGGGACCGGTGTAGCCCCGACGGCGAGAATGTGGCCGAGTGTCGGTCCCCAGGCCGGGTCCGGCACGATGACCTCGTCACCGGGGTCGAGCGCCGCTCGGCAGACCAGATACAGGCCATGCATGCCACCGGCGGTCACGAGTATCTCGTCCGGTTCGCTGACGGGGATGGCGTTGCGCACCCTGAGCTTCTCGGCCAGCAGCTCACGTAACCTGGGCAACCCGCCTGTCTGCACGTACTTCGTCTCGCCGGCATCCAGGGCCCGTTTCATCGCCTCGCGGATCGGTGCCGGCGTGTCGAAACTGATGTCCCCGTGGTCGAGGCGGAACGGCTGCGACACGCCATACATCAGGTCGCGGATCCGGAAAATGCCGGAGAGCGGGACGGCGTCTAGGGAATTCCCCATGTGCTCGCAGAAGTCAGAAGTCAGGAGAAGACATTGCTCCGCTAGACCCTGGTGGCCACCCGTTTCATGATGGCCGACAGGGTCTGCGCGGCGCGGCCGACCGGGAGGTTGCTGACGTAGAAGTGCCGGGCGCCCAGGTCGAGCAGGGCGCGGATGGTGCAGGCGCAGACCTCCTCGGCGGTCGCGCCCGCCTCGAACTCGCGGGTCAGCGCTTCGACGGGGACGCCGAGAAACCGGCGGAGCGTGGCGAGCGTGCGCGGGTTGGCGCTCCGGTAGTAGAACACGCCGAACAGCCCGGGCAACAGCAGCCCGCGCCGGCGTCCCTCGTTCAGGAAGCGGGCGACCGGCGCCGGATCGTGGTGCGACACGATCTGCGTCAGGTAAAAATCGGCGGTGGCGTTCGGGGCCAGGAGATACCCGACCTGGGCCGCCGGGTCCCGCGCCGGGTTGGCCCAGCCGCCCAGCAACAGAGCAGGCTGTCGCGTCCGAATCAGGGCGCGCAGCTCCCGGCTGTGCTCGACACACCGCGGCGCGCCGACGTGGCGGTCGCCGCCCAGCACCACCAGCGCCGCGAAGCCCAGCTCGCGCGCCCGATCCGCGTACCCCAGACAGTGGGCCAGCGTGTGCTTGGCGGTCAAGAACGGCACCACCCGGTCTCGCGGCGTCTGTGTGCCCAGGTTGGCGCTCAGATGGCGCAGGCTGTCCTCCTCCTGTTGACCGACGGCGCTGTCTGTCAGGAAGACGAAGGTCTCGTCGCGGGTCAGCCGCCGGACCGTGTGGTAGGTGTCGATCCAGGCGTCCATCCCGGCCGCGGCATCGAGCTCGGTACGTGGCGGGCGCAGCTCCGCCGCGATGACCGACCCGTCGCGTTGGAACGCCTCACGGAGCAGCATGGCTGATGCCGCCACCTTCAGGTGGCGGTCATTCACGCCGGCACGGTTGAAGCCCCCGTCTTCAGATGGGGGAGCTGGTCGGCTGGTCCGCCGCGTCTCCTGAAGGCTTGGCGCGAGGGCTTCCAACCCTCCCGGACGATGACAGCGACCAGACGCTACCGCGGCGCGGATGTCCGGGTCGGTGTCGCGCCGGCCGGCTGCAGGTGCTCGAGGATGAAGTCCAGCATCGTATGTCGCAGATGTGTATTCAGCTCCGGGTCCCTGATGCCGTGCCGCGAACGCGGGTAGAGCATCAGCTCGAACGGCTTGCCCGCCTTCTGCAGCGCGTAGACGAACTGCAGCGTGCTCTGCAGGTGGACGTTGTCGTCCATCGTGCCGTGCAGCAGCAGCAGCGCTCCGTGCAGATCGGCGGCGTTGAACCGCGGCGAGCTCTGGCGATAGCCCTCCGGGTTGTTCTGCGGTGTCCGCATGAAGCGCTCGGTGTAAATGGTGTCGTAGTCGCGCCAGTCGCTGACCGTCCCGCCGGAGATCCCCATCACGAAGCTGTCGCTGTGCGTCAGTGCGTAGCTCGTCATGAAGCCGCCGTAGCTCCAGCCCTCGATGCCGATACGCGCGCCGTCGACGTAGGGTTGCTGTCTGAGCCACGCGATCCCGTCCTCGATGTCCCGGAGCTCCGACTCACCGAAGTGCTGATAGACCGGCCAGGCAGACACCGCGCCTTTGCCACTGGCCGTCCGGTTGTCCATGACCCACACGATGACCCCGTGCTGCGCGAGCAGCTGGTAGAACAGGGCGGCGCTGCCGCCCCAGGCGTTCCGGACCTGTTGCGCGTGCGGGCCGCCGTAGGTGTGCTGGAACACCGGGTACCGCCGCGACGGGTCGAAGTCGGGCGGCGTGATCATCATCGCCTCCATAACGAAGCCGTCGCGCGCCGTCACTTGGAGAAACTCGGGGGTCGACAGTCGGTAGTCGGCCAGCGCGGTGACCCGGTTCTCGGTCACGACCCGGGTCTCGGTGCCGTCGGCGGCGTGCACCCGCACCTGGGGCGGGGTCTCGATGTCGCTCCAGGTGTCGAGATACCGCGCGAAATCTGGGCTGAAGCGGGCGCGGTGCGTGCCGTCCACCTCCGACAGCCGGGTCAGCTGGCTGCCGTCCAGCTTGACGCGATACACGTCGCTGCCGATCGGGCTGCGCTCGGTGCCGGAGAAGTACACCCAGCCGGTGTCCTCGTCCAGACCGTGCAGGGTCCGCAATTCCCACTCGCCGTCGGTGACCTGCGCGATCAGGGTGCCGTCGGCCTCGTAGTGATACAGGTGCTTCCAGCCGGACCGCTCGCTGAGCCAGAGAAACGTGCCGTCCTCGAGCCAGGTCGGGTCGCCGTGCACGTCGACCCAGGCGGGGGTCGTCTCCTGGAACAGCCGGGTCGTCGCGCCGGTGCCGGCGTCGGCGGAGTTCAGGTCGAGCCAGGTCTGCTCGCGGTTCTGCACCTGGAAGACCACGTCCTCGCCGTCCGGCGACCAGTCGACCGAGACCACCAGCATGTCGGTCGGCGTGTAGTGGTCCAGGTCGACCCAGACGGTCTCGCCGCCGATGGCCGGAATGACCCCGAGCCGGACGAGCGGGTTCAGGTCGCCCGCCTTCGGGTAGTCGGTGGTCTCGACCTCGAGCCGATACGGGAGATGGTCGATGACCGTGAACGCCTTCACCGGGCTCTCGTCGGTCTGGAGATAGGCGAGCCGCGACGAGTCGGGGCTCCACCAGAAGCCCTTGAAGTTCCCTCGCCCGTAGATCTCTTCCTGATAGACCCAGTCGAGCTCGCCGTTCAGCAGATCGGCGTCGCCGTCCCAAGTGAGCGCCCACTCGCGACGCTGATCCACCGTCACCACGACCAGGTTGTGGTCGCGGACGAACGCGACGAGGGTGCCGTCCGGGCTGAACGACGGCATCGACTCTTCGGCCGGGTCGCGCGTCAGCCGCCGCACCCGGGCGGCGCCGAACGAATCGCGTTCGTGCACGCTGAAGTAGTAGAGATCATTCGAGATATTCATGACCACGGCGGTGTGGTCCCGGTCCCAAACGAACTGCCCGGCGCGGACCGCCCGGCGGGCGGCCGAGTCGCTCATTCCGGGGAGGCCGGCGAGCGCCGTCTCCAGTTCCTCGACGTCGAGCAGCGGCTCGGCGGTGCCGGTGTCGGCGTCGACCGAGAGCAGCCGGGTTGCCCTGCTCGCCGGGTCGCGCTCGCGTTGGAGATAGCGCGTGTCGCTGAGCCAGGTGAGCCCGGACGGTGTCCGGCCGCTGAAATCCACCCGTTGCTCCGGGTGGTAGATCTCGTCGATGGTCAGCGCCCGCTGCTGCGCCAGACCGGACCCGGACACGAGCAGCACCACACACGCAGTGAGCGCCGCGCGCGTGACGGCAACGGGGCGAACATGGCTCATGGCGCGTCTCCCTCGGCCGGGCTGGCGCCGGCCTCACAGGTTAAGATAGGACCTAGCTTAGCAAATGTCCGCGGGGAGGATTGATGCGCTATCAAGGAGTCGGGATGTTGGCTGTGGTGTTCGGTGTGGCGGCGTCGGGTGGGGTCCCGGTGGTGGCGGCGGCGCAGGACACGACGGAGCGGCCCTATCTGCTGGAGCAGATCGGCGATGCCGCCATCGTCCAGCTCTACGCCGATGGGTTCGAGTCGCTGACCCTGCGCGAAAAGACCCTGGTCTGGCACCTCTATCAGGCAGCGCTGGCCGGCCGCGACATCTACTACGACCAGCGGTATGAGTACAACCTCGAGATGCGCGAGGTGCTCGAGGAGATCATCACCCACCCGGCTGGCATCGACCCCGAGACGCTGGGTGCCATCCACTCGTACACGAAGCTGTTCTGGATCAACACCGGTCCGTTCAACAACCTGACCGCGCGCAAGTTCGTCGTCGAGACGACACCGGCGGGGTTCGGCGCCGCGGTCGCGGCGGCAGCCCGGTCGGGCGCGACGTTCCCGACGCATGACGGCGAAACCCTGACCCGGATGGTGGAGCGCATGACGCCGCTCTTCTTCGACCCCGACGTCGATGCGATCGTCACGAACAAGACACCGGGCCCCGGCGAGGGCATGCTTCTGTCGAGCGCCAACAACCTCTATAAGGGGGTCTCGATGGCGGACCTCGAGGGGTTTGAGGAGCGCTACCCCCTGACGTCACGACTGGTGAAGGTGGACGGCGAGCTGGTCGAGGAGGTCTACAAGGTCGGGGGCAAGTACAGCGACGAGATCTCCGAGATCATCAGGCATCTGGACGCGGCGATCCCGTATGCCAGCGAGCCGATGGCGCGGGCGCTCGGCGCCAACATCGCCTACTACCGCACCGGGAGCCCGGTTGACCAGCGCGTCTATGACATCGCGTGGGTCGAGGACCGGAGCTCGACCGTCGACACGATCAACGGATTCACCGAGGTGTACATGGACGCGCGCGGCGCCAAGGGCGCGTGGGAGGCGCTGGTCTTCTACGTGAACCCGGAGAAGACGGGCGCGATCAAGACGCTGGCCGCGAACGCCCAGTGGTTCGAGGACCGGATGCCCTGGGACCCGAAGTATCGCAAGGAGGGTGTGACCGGCATCACGGCGAACGCCATCGACGTCGTCTTCGAGACCGGCGACTCGGGTCCGATGACGCCGATCGGCATCAACCTGCCGAACGACCAGACGGTGCGGGAGCGGTACGGCAGCAAGTCGGTCTCGCTGTCGAACGTGAACGAGGCGTATGACCGGTCGCGGCCAGGCAACTACCGGCAGGAGTTCACCTGGACCGCGGAGGAGGCGGAGCGGTCGCGTCAGTGGGGCAGCCTGGCCGGCGAGATGACGACCAACATGCACGAGGTGATCGGTCACGCCTCGGGCAAGCTGGCGGAGCGTCTGGGCGGCTCGGCCCAGCCCGACCTGAAGGAGCAGTACTCGGCGCTGGAGGAGGGGCGGGCGGATTTGATCGGGCTCTACTTCCTGGCCGACCCGAAGCTGGTCGAGCTGGGGGTGCTGCCGGCCGACGCCCAGGAGGACATCGTCCGCGCGGAATACGAGGGCTATACCCGCAACGCGTTGCTCCAGCTGCGTCGCATCCGCGAGGGGACCCAGATCGAACAAGACCACATGCGCAACCGCCAGATGGTCGTCCACTGGCTGATGGCGAACACCGATGCCATCGAGACGCGGACGCGCGATGGCAAAACGTTCTATGTGATGGTGGACTGGCGGGTGTTCCGCGAGGGGGTCGCGACGCTGCTCGGTGAGGTGCAGCGGATCAAGGCGGAGGGCGACTACGACGCGGCCAGGACGCTGTTCGAGACCTACGGCATCCACTTCGACCCGGCACTGCGTGACGAGGTGGTCGAACGGGTCGACGCGATCGGCCTGCCGTCCTACAGCGGTTTCGTCCAGCCGCGACTCGAACCGGTGCTGGACGCGAACGGCGCGATCACCGACGTGACGATCTCCTATCCGCAGGACCTCACGGTTCAGATGCTGGAGTATTCCGGCAAGCGGATGCCGTAGTTGGCTATTGCCACGCGCGCAGCGTGTGCCGTAAGGGGCGCCGATGGCACTGCCCTGTCTCCGAGGTAGGCGGCCTGGGTCCGGGCGGCTCCCCTCAGGCAGACGCGGTGGTAGCGCCAGACGGTGTGACCGCTGTGGGTCGGACGCTGCTCCAGTAGACCGCCGGCACCACGAACATGTTCAGCGCGGTCGACGAGACCAACCCGCACACGATCACGAGCGCGAGTGGAGCCTGAATCTCGCTGCCCGGCTCGCCAAACCCGAGGGCGATCGGCACGAGCGCCAGTCCGGTTGACAGCGCGGTCATCAAGATCGGGACGAGTCGGTTGACCGAGCCCTGGATGACCGCCTCGCGTGGATCGGTGACCCCTTCGTCCTCGCGCAAGCGCCGGATGTGCGAGACCAGCATGATGCCGTTCCGGGTGGCGATGCCGAACAACGAGATGAACCCGATCAATGCGGCGATCGACAGCACGCCGTCGCCCAGGAAGACCCCGACCACGCCGCCGATCAACGCCAGCGGCAGGTTGATCATGACGATGGCCGCATCGCGTGCCGACCGGAACGCGCTGAGCAGGAGGAGAAAGATGCCGGCGACCGCGGCAAGGCCGAGACCCAGCAAGAGACGAGAGGCTTCGGCCTGGGCTTCGAACTGCCCCCCGTACTCGACGCGGTACCCGTCCGGCAGCGTGACGTCGGCCGCCACCCGCTCGCGGATGTCGGTCACGACGCTCCCGAGATCACGACCCGCGACGTTCGACGTGACGACGATACGCCGTTGCACGTTCTCGCGACCGATGAAGTTCGGTTCGCGGTCCTCCATGATGTCGGCGAGGCTGCCCAGCGGCACGCGGGCCCCTGCGGGCATGTCGACCCGCGTCTGCCACAGCGCGTCGAGGTCGGTCATGTCGGTCGGCATGTAACGCAGGATCAGCGGAAATATCATCTGGCCAGTGAGGATCTGTCCGACCTCCCGGCCCAACAACGCCGTTTCCAGCGCCAACGCGGCCTGTCCGGCCGGCAGCCCGTGCCGGGCGAGCGCGGCGCGGTCGAAGCGTACGCGCACGGTGGGAATGTCGGCCTGCGGCTCCAACGCCAGATCGACGAGACCCGGGATGTCTTGCATCGCCGAGACGACGTGGTTCCCGAGCGCCCGCAGCACAACCAGGTCGTCACCGAAAATCTTGACGGCCACGTTCGCACGCGACCCCGAAAGCATGTGATCGATCCGGTGCGAGATCGGCTGGCCGACGGTGATGTTGGTGCCGGGCACGAGCGACAGGCGATCCCGGATCTCCTGCAGCACGATCTCACGGGGCCGACCGCCCGGCTCGAGCCGCACGTCGATCTCGGCCGACTCGACGCCCTGGACGTGTTCGTCGAGCTCGGCCCGTCCGGTCCGGCGGGCGGTCGCCACCACCTCCGGCACCTCGAGCAGGAGACGCTCGATGGCGCTGCCCAGCGCGTTGGACTCCGCCAGACTGGTGCCGGGCAGCGTCACCGCGCTGATGACGAGGGCGCCTTCGTTGAACACGGGCAGGAAGGCCCGTCCCATCAGGGGGAACGTCGCCAGCGTGCCGACGAGCAGAAGACCGGCCGCGCCCATCACCACCCGCGAATGATGGAGCGCGTGCGGCAACAGGCGCTGATAGCCCCGTTTCAACGCGGTCGCCAGCGCCGGCTCGCGCCCCTCGACGATGCTCCGGACGCGCGGGAGCAGATAGGCGCAGAGCGCCGGGGTCAGGGTGAGGGCGACGACCAGCGACGCGAACAACGAGATGAGATAGGCGAAGCCGAGCGGCTGCAGCAGTCTGCCCTCGACCCCCGCGAGGAAGAAGAGCGGCAGGAACACCAGCATCACGACCGCGGTCGCGAAGATGATGGAGCTGCGGATCTCCCGGCTGGCGCGATAGACGACCTCCAGCGTCGGGCGTTGCTCCTCAGCCGGGAGACCGGCGTTCTCCCGGAGCCGCCGCGTGACGTTCTCGACATCGACGATGGCGTCGTCGACGAGCGCGCCGACGGCGATGGCCATCCCGCCCAGGGTCATGCTGTTGATCGACAGGCCCGCGAGGCGAAGACCAACGACGGCGGCCAGCAGCGACAGCGGAATCGCCACCAGCGTGATGGCGCCGGCGCGCAGGTTGGCGAGGAACACGAAGGTCACGAGCACGACCAGAATGGTTCCGTCGCGCAGCGCGTCCGTCAGATTGGCGAGCGCGAGCTCGATGAAATCCGCCTGTCGGAACAGGCGCGAGTCGAGCCGCATCCCCGCCGGCAGATCCGTCCCAATCTCATCGAGCACCGTGTCGAGTTGACGGGTCAGCGCCAGTGTGTTGACGTGGGGCTGGCGCTGAATGCCGAGGATCACCGCCGGCTGTCCGTTGCGCGATCCGTCACCCCGCTTGAGCGCCGCGCCCTCCCTCAGTTCGGCCACGTCACGCACGTAGAGCGGTCGGGTATCGTGGACACCGATGACGGTCGCGCCGATCGCGTCGAGGTCGCGCAACCGTCCGACACCCTGAATGAGGTACTCCTGCCCGCCGGCGACCCGGAAGCCGGCCGACGTGTTCCGATTCGCCCCTCGCAGCGCCGCCTCGACCGCACCCAGCGCTATCCCGTAATCGGCCAACCGCTCGGGGTCGACCAGCACCTCGAACTGCCGCCGCTCGCCGCCGATGACCGTGACCTGCGACACGCCGGGGGTCGCCAGCAGCCGCCGCCGCACGAGGACCTCGGCCGTCGTCCGTAGCTCGAGCGGCGTGTGGTCGTCGGACTCGAGCGCGACGAACATGATCTCGCCCATGATCGAGGAGGTCGGCGCCAGCACCGGTGGGTCGACGTCGTCCGGCAGCGAGGCGACGACCGTCGTCAGCTTCTCCGTCACCGTCTGCCGGGCACGATAGATGTCCTCACCCCAGTCGAAATCGACCCAGATGACCGCGATGCCGACCGCGGTGACCGAGCGCACCCGCCGCACGCCGGACCCACCGTTGAGCGCCGCCTCGATCGGAAAGGTCACGAGCGCTTCCATGTCGGTCGGCGCCATTCCGTGTCCCTCCACCAGCACTGTCACGGTCGGTGCGGTCAGGTCGGGCAATACGTCGACCGGCATCTGCGTCGCCACGTAGCCGCCCCAGACGAGAAAGGCGGTCGCCACGGCGAGCACGACGAGACGGTTTCGCAACGACCACCGAATGAGACCGTCGATCATGTTGAGTCCTGGTCCAGCTCGCAGACGGCTGGAAGGAAGCGCTCCGGCTTCTCCTGCCTCCTGTCTCCTATCTCCTTGGGGATTCGCATCAGTGCGTGTGCCCGTGCGTCGGGACCTGCGGCGACAGGGCGGCGAGCCGGACGAACGGCGCACCCCGAACGACGACCCGCTCGCCCACTGCGACATCTCCGGTGATCTGCACCAGACCCGACTCGCGATTCCCGAGCTCCACCGCGCGTCGCTCGAAGCTCTCGCCGGCCACCTGGACGAAAACGACCGGCTGTCCCGCATCGTCGACGATGGCGCTGTCGGGCACCGTGACCGCCTCGGTGGCCGCGGACACGAAGACGCGCAGGGATACGGCCTGTCCGATGGCGAGCCGGGAGTCCGGGTTCCGGAGCTCGTAGATGATCGGAACGGTCCGGGTATCGGGGTTGAGCACGCGACCAACGGCGATCAACCGGTCGAGCGCCACGGGTGCGCCGAAGCCTGGCACCTCCAGTTCGGCGCCGACCAGCTCGTCCACCCGTGAGAGCGCCGCCTCCGGCAGCGAGCCGACGATATGCACCCGGTCGAGGGCGACGATCCGGAAGAGCCGCGCGCCCTCCTCGACGCTCGCGCCGGGTGTGGCGTCCGACTCGGCCACGATGCCGCTCATCGGCGTGCGCAGGACGAACCGGATATTGCGCGCCCCCTCGCCCTCACCCCGTCTCGTCGAGTCGAGCTGCGCCAGATGCGCTTCGGCCGCCGTGACGCGCGCCTCGGCCGTCTGCTCCGCCAGGCGCGCCTCGAGCTGACGACGCGTCGGCAACGCGCCGACCTCGACCAACCGCTCGACTCGGGCACGCTCGGCCCGGGCCAGCTCCACGGCATCGCGCGCTTCGGCCACGGCCAGCTCGAGCGCCGGCCGGTCCTCGCCGTGCCCGCTGTGAGGAATGATCTCGGCGAGCGTCTCCCCACGAGCAACGTGCGACCCGACCGAGCGGGGGGGCAGGTCGCCCGCCAGTCGGCCCGCCACCGGCGTCGTGACGTCGACCTGGCCGCCTGTGCGGGGCTCGATCTCGGCCGCTAGCAGGAGGCTCGCGCCCATCTGGCGCCGCTCGGCGGGTGCGGTGGCGAAGTCGAGCGTCCACTGCTGTTCTTTGAGAAACGGAATCGACGCGTCCTCTGGTTCCTCCGCCATGACGACCGCCGCGGCGTCAGCCGCTGTCAGCACCGTCACATCACCCAGATCGTGCCGGTCCGTCAGTCCTGGCGCGTCCAATACCACTGCGAGCCGGTAGCGACCGGCCTGGGTCGGCGTGACGTCCACAGCGAATATCCCGGGACGACCCGGCGTGTCCACCGCGAACTCCCGGTCTCGAGCGCCCGTCAGATGGACCGTGGCGCGGCCTTTCCGGACCGGTTCAAACGTCGAGAGATCGGTGACATGAATCGCGAACCGGCTCGTCTGTCCTTCGACGAGCGGTGGGTATTCCACGAACAGCTCGCTCCGCGTGGTCCACCGCGTCTCGACCACCGGCAATGGCTCCGCGTCCGCGACCGTGTCGGTCACAGCCGGTTCGGGACCGCTGCACGCTGATGCGCCGAGCGTGAGGACGCACGCAAGTGCATGCACACCTGGGCCACTCGTCCAGATCATGGTGTTGTCTCCTGTCCGATCGCTCTGTCGAGCTCGATCGCGGCCCGCCGCGCGGCAGCGGACAGCTCCAGCAAGCGAAGCCCGGTGCCAAGCGTCACGCGATGGGCATCGAGCAGCTCCAGAATGCCGTACTCGCCTTCTTCGTACCCCGCCGTGGCAATCGCCGCCAGCTCCGCCGCCCGCTCGACGGAACCGGACCGATAGCGGTCGGCCAGCTCGCGATACCGCGAGGCTGCCGCATGCGACACCCGGACCTCGCTCTCGATGCGGGTACGGAGCGCCTGCCGCTCAGCGTCCGTTCTTCGGCGCGCGGCCTCCGCCCGAGCCACCTGTTCCTGCCCCCGGTTGAAGAGCGGGACCGCCACGGTAGCCGTCACGACGTAGCCTGAGTCGCGCATGGTGGGTGCGCCCGCCCGTTTCAGTCCGGCGGTGACCGCCACCCCCGGCAGCCGCAACCGTTCCGCCGCGCGTTTCTCGGTCGCCCACTGCGCTTCGCCGAGCGTCAAGGCGCGATAGTCCGACCGGTGCGCGACCGCCTGTGCGACGAGCACCTCGAGACCGGGAACGGTCCCGCCATCCGCCACGTGGCCGACGGCCGTCAAGCCAGCCGGATCCGTCCCCGGCGCAAAGAAGGAGGCGAGTTGCGCCTGAGCCGTCAGGCAGTCGATGGCGACGGTCCCCAGGTCGGTGTCGATGTCGGCGACCTCACGCTCGGCGCGGAGCCGGTCGAACCGGGAGCCTTCACCCTGCTCTTCGCGGGCCCGCAGCACGTCGACCAACCGGTTCAAATCCGATAGTGACGCCTCCAGCGTCTGCGTGCGCTCCTGAGCCAGAAGGAGGTCGGCGAACACGAGGCGCAGCCGTGTGTCAAACGCCAGCAGGTCAGCGTCGGCGCGCGCCTCAGCGGCGTTCACCGCCTGCCCGGCGGCCTCGCTAAGCAATCCCAGTCGCCGGCGCACGGGCAGTTCCTGCGTCACGAGGAGGAAATCGTCGACGCTGAGACCGGCGTCTTCCCTCGTGTAGCTCACCGTCGGGTTGTCGAGCAGGCTGCGCTCCCGCGCCGCGGCCTCCACTTCGCGCACCGTGAAGCGCAGCACGCGTATCTGCGGATGCTCCATGCGCATCCGCGTGAGCGCCTGTTCCTCGGTGAGCGTCTGCGCGGACGCACCCCACGCAACCAAGCCACAGAAACCGGTCGCCAAGACCAGCGGTCGCCATCGACACATGTCGTCCTCTCCCAACGGCCACCGTCGGCCGTACTGTGGAACCTTCTTGCGAACGGAACTCGAAAAGTACGCTCGGACGGAACGCGAGCAGGGGCCGCTAGCGTGGTGGGGCGCGTGCGGCGAGGAGGATGCGTGGCGGTGGGTTGGGACGCGCGTTTGCGGCGACCGGTACGGGACGGCCCGGGGGGTTAGTCACGGTCCCGGCCGCCCACACCTCAGCCAGCGCGGGAGTCGCGCCACCACGAACGCTGAGACGCTCGACCGCCACCGTCGAGACCGCGACCGGATGATGATGCGGGCTGCCGATGCGCGTGGTCAGGCCAGGTGCATCAGCCGCCTGACGCCCGGTCAGATGCCAGTGGGCGCCCTGCCCTTGAGCATGTCGATGTCCCTGTTGGTGTGCGGAGTGGCTGTCGAGCCGAGCCTCGTCTGGCTGGCGTGCAGTGTCTGGCTGGAGGGCAGTGTGATCGGGACCTCGCGGGTGCACGTGTGCGAACGGCGCCGATCCGCCGGCCGACACCAGCGCCGCGACGAGCAGCACATACGCGACGCGTTGGACCACGACTTCTATCCTGACGAGGGGCCAAGCCGCTGTCAACCCACGGGCTGCTAGAGCACGCTCAAGGGATCGATCTCGACCGGGAGGCACCGCGCCCGAGTATGGCCTGATCGACCGAAGTGCGTCATAGACGTCAGCCCTGGCCCGTGCCGCCGAAGATGGTCACGGCGCGCGCCGATAGAGGATCGTTCCGAATGCCGAGAAACACCGTGCCGCTCAACGTCACCCCGCTCGCGTCGACCAGCGACCCCCACCTATCGCGTCGTCGTCTACCAAGGACCCGGGTCCTAACGCAGCCACCCGGGTGGCACACGGGCGCGCCGGGCTTCCTCCTGGATGTCCCAGATGTCCTGGTCGAGTTGCTGGATTTCCGCGTTGGTCCGGTCCAGTTCCTCGAGCGCCTCGATCCGCTCTTGTTCGATGACCGAGCGTTGCGCCGGGTCGTCGCGACCGGTGAATTCCGCCCACAGCCCGTCCGCGCGGTTCTGCAGCGCTGCGACCATCAACTGCGCCCGCTCCCGCGCCTGTCGCACCGTGTCGATCCGGTTTCGCCACCCCTCTTCGTCCATCGGCGCGCCGGCCGTCTCCGGGGCGTCCTGGCTCGGCGGCGTCGCGTCCGTCTCTGCCGGGGCCGCCGCAGCCGCGGGGCGTGGCGTCTCGCGGGCGCTCGTCGTCAGCCGGCTGCCACCCCGCAGATCGGCGGTGGTGTAGACCTTCGGCGTCACGTTCTCCGCCGCGGACTTCGCCGCCAGCGCCTCGCGCCGGAGCTTCTCCTGGCGCGCGATCTCGGCCAGCGGCTGCGCGGCCGCGTGCGAACTGGACAGCGCCAGCAGAAGCCCGGCGACACAGCCGAACAAAATCGGTTTCATGTCCTCATCCTTCGACAAGAGCGCCCTACGCGCTACTCTGCCTGTACACATGCCAGTCTAGCACCACCAGATGGCCATGGAACGTCCGGTTCCGGATGGGCCGGCCGCTAACGGCTCTGGGCCCGTCCGAGACAGGTTGAGGTCGCTTCCCCGGTAGTCGTCGCCCTAATCCTGGAGCAAAGGTGTCGCCAGGAGGGTGTGAGGGTGCACGACGCCACGTAAAAGATTGGGGAAAATACATTTACGAGTCTTTAGCTCTATCGGGCCGGCCGGCGGCTGGTGTGCCGTCCTCTATCGGGAGTTACAGATCTGTAACCCGTGAGCAGAATCCACGTGGTAGCCCCCGGGGTGTAAGCGACGAACCGGTCACGGGAGTCTGAGTACGGACATGGCGCTCGATCTGCTGGCCTTCGGGCCGCACCCGGACGACATCGAGATCGGGGTCGGGGGTACCATTGCCAAGCAGGTGCGTCTGGGACACCAGGTCGGCCTGTGCGATCTGACGCGCGGCGAGCTCGGGAGCAACGGCACGGTGGACGACCGGCTAGCGGAGGCCCGCGCGGGCGCCGCCGTGCTGGGAGTCGCATGGCGCGAGAACCTCGAATGGCCGGATGGCGAGATCGGTGGGGGCGACCAGGTCAGGAGTGCGGTCGAGCTCGTACGCCGCTGTCGCCCCGCGACCGTGCTCATTCCGCATTGGGTGGACCGCCATCCGGACCACCTGGCGGCCAGCCAGGTGTTGACAACGGCGGTGTTCAAGAGCGGGTTGCGGAAGTACGACGTGGCCGGGGATGCCTGGCGGCCCGACTGGGTCTGCTACTACTTCATCAACGACGCGGTGCCGCCCTCGTTTGTCGTGGACGTCTCCGAGGACTACGACACCAAGCGGCGGGCGCTCGACTGTCATCGCAGTCAGTTCACCCCCGACGCCGAGGACGCCGTGCCGACGCGGCTGACGACGCGACGGTTTCGACAACTGATCGAGACCCGCGACGCAGGTTTCGGCGTCTCAGTAGGTGTGGCGTTCGCCGAAGGGTTCGTCGTCACGGCACCGATCGTCCGTCCCGACGTGATGAAATGAAGAGCGCCCAAAGCCTGAAGCGAGGCGGGCCCTGACCTCACCCATGAACGTCGGCATCGTCTGCTACGCATCGGTTGGTGGAAGCGGCATCGTGGCGACCGAGCTCGCCAAGGCGCTGGCTGACCGCGGGCACCAGGTTCGGCTGATCAGCCCGGAGATGCCGTTCCGGGTGTCGACCCCTCGCGTCGGGCTCGCCTTCCACGCTGTCCAGACGCCGGGATATCCGCTGTTCCGGGAGCCGCAGTATCTGCTGTCGCTGGCCAACAAGGTCGTCCAGGTCAGCCGCGAGTACCAGCTCGATATCATCCACGCCCACTACGCGATCCCGCATGCCGCCGCCGCCTATCTGGCGCGCCAGATCCTGGCGAACACGCCCGGTACGAAGGTGCCGCACGTCATCACGACGTTGCACGGCACCGACGTGACGCTCATCGGCAGTGACAGCTCCTACTCCGAGACCGCGGCGTTCTGCATCGACCAGTCCGACGGGGTGACGGCGGTCTCCGAGAGCCTGCGTGACGACACCTACCGCGAGCTGCCGGTGCGAGCCAAGATCCACGTCATTCCGAATTTCCTCGACTGCGACTATCACCGCCGGTCGGAGAACCCGGTGCTGCGAGCCCGATTCGCCGGTGAGGACCCCCAGACCCGGCTCATCATCCACGTCTCGAACTTCCGGCCGGTGAAGCGGGCCACGTCGGTGATCGACATCTTCGACCGGATCCGGCAGCGGGTCCCCTCGTCCAGGTTGCTGCTGGTGGGCGATGGGCCGGACCTGGACACGGCGTGCCGGCGAGCCCGCGAGCTGGGGCTGGCCGAGGCGGTGGAGTCGCTGGGCGAGCAGGAGGAGGTGGTGCCGTTGCTCTCGGTGGCCGACCTGTTCCTGTTGCCCTCCGAACAGGAGAGCTTCGGGCTGGCGGCGCTCGAGGCGATGGCGTGTCAGGTGCCGGTGGTGGCCTCCCGGGTGGGCGGGTTGCCCGAGGTCATCGACGATGGGGTCACCGGCTTTCTGCACCCGCCCGATGACCTCGACGCGATGGCGTCGAGCGCGGTTGCGCTGTTGACGGACCCGGCGCGTCACCAGGCGGTTACCGAGGCCGCGCTGGCCGCGGTCCTGCAGCGGTTCTGCGCCAACGCGATCGTGCCGCTCTACGTGGAGTTCTACAGCCGGGTCCTCGCCCGGGAACGAAACATCGCCTAAGGGTGACATCGTAACGTTCGGATCAACGTTTCCGTGGCCCGCCGGAGAGGTCTAGCCCCCGCGTCAGCGGGGCCATTGAGAGAAGCCTGGCAGCGAGGCAGGAGCCGACCCTCGTCTGGACGGTTTGAGGCGGAGCTTCGCTGCCAGGCCGTGGTGGAAGTCCAGCGTTGCACCGAGACCGGTGCTCCGTTGGCCGGTCGAACGGCGCCGCCCTCGTTCCTCGGCTCCACGCTCCGGTGCACCCAGTCGAAGGGGCTCCGCTCTCCGGGTATACTCAGAAATCATGCAGATGCGCGATCTCGCGAAGCTCCGCCTCACGCCGTCCAGGGCTGCCAGCGAAGCTGCGCCTCAAATCGACGAGTGAAACCGGTGCGCAGCCTCGCTAGCAGAACCTTTCTTACAAGCCCCGCTACGTGGGGGCTAGCCGTGCCATGCTGACGAAATGTGACCGTTTCGTACGCATTCTGCCGGGCCAAGCACGGCTAGCGCTGGGCGGAATTCTGTGTGCCCTGGTGGCCGGGGCTGGACTGGCGGCGCTGCGGGCGCAGCCCGCAGAACGTGTCAACGGTCGAACCGCGCTGGGCCTGGTGTTGCGCCAGATCAACAACACCGGCACGTTCATGATGGCGACCGCGCACCCGGACGACGAGAACAACGGGGTGTTGGCCCTGCTGAGCAAGGGGGAGGGTATCCGGACCACGCTCGTCACGGCCACGCGCGGCGACGGCGGCCAGAACGAGATCGGGTCCGAGCTGTTCGATGCGCTGGCGGCGCTGCGCACCGAGGAGTTGCTGGCGGCCCATCGCCTCGACGGGGCGGAACAGTATTTCACCCGCGCCGTCGACTTCGGGTACTCCTTCAGCCGGGACGAGACGTTCGAGAAGTGGGGCCGCGAGGAGATCCTGGGCGACTTCGTTCGGCTGATCCGGACCATCCGGCCAGACGTCATTGCGGGGCTGAGCCCGGATGGGGACGGCGGCGGGCAGCATCATCAGGCGTCGGCGGTGCTGGTGCACGAGGCCTATGCGGCCGCCGCCGACCCGAGCCGGTTTCCGGAGCAGATGGCCGAAGGGCTCCGGCCCTGGCAGGCACGCAAGTTCTACTTCAGTGCTGGGTTCGGGTTTGGCCGTGGCGGCAGGGGCGGGCCCGGTGGTAGGGGCGGCCGCGGTGGCCCGGATGGCGGCGGTGCGACGGCGGGCGGGGCCCGGTTGACGACCCTCGACGTCGGCCTGTTCGACCCGCTGCTTGGCCGGACCTATGCCGAGA
Organism: Acidobacteriota bacterium; assembly: GCA_015659035.1. Lineage (GTDB taxonomy): Bacteria > Acidobacteriota > Vicinamibacteria > Vicinamibacterales > UBA8438 > NP936. The sequence continues at coordinate 33,287 of DQNS01000060.1, forward strand.
TCGGCAGCCACGCCAGGAGCATGCACAAGTGTCAAGGGATGTCGCCCCTGGTGATGTTACCGGGGGCCGCCGCGGCGCGCTACCGGCTGGCCGAGACCACCGTTCCAGGCCAGGCGGACGTTCCGGAGCGATCTTTGTTCGATGGTGTCGACGTCTCCATCGAGGGGCTCGCCCGGTTCGCTGGTCCGCTCCCGCCGCGTGATCTCGTGGTCGACCTGGCTGTGCTCTCGCGTCATGCCGCGGCGGCGCTGCAGGCGGGGGCGGGTCCCGCGGAGCGGGCCGCGGTGCTCGCCGGACTCGGGGCGGTTCGCACCCTGCGGGGTCGGCTGGCCACGCTTGGGCTGTCGGACGACGCAATCTTCGAGATCGATTTCCGGCTGGAGCAGAAAGAGCGGCAGTTCGAAGAAGCTGTTCTGCTTGCGCATCAACTGCGGCTCGAGGTGCTGGCCGACGACGGCGTCGTGACCGCCGCGCAGCCGGTCACGGTGACCGCGCAGGTGGCCAACTACGGCGGGACCGCGGTCGGCGTCCGCCAGATCCGCTTCGACGGGTTCGCGAGCGCCACCCGCACCTGTGGTGCCGACCTAGTGCTGGCCGGTGCCGTGTACAGGTGCGCGTCGACGATGCGGCTGCCGGAGACGCTGCCGACAACCGACATCCACTGGGAGCGCCTATCCGATGCGGCGCGGTATCAGTTCGATCCGGATGTGCCCTTCGGGTTGCCGTTCCGGCCGACGCCGTTTCGGGCCACCTTCGAGCTCGACTTCACCTCGGGCCGGATCGCCATCGAGCGGCCGATCGTGTACCGGTACGGCAGCGACATCTTCGCGGGTGAGAAGCGGATGGAGCTGCAGGTGGTGCCGCGGTTTGCCGTCGAGGTCACCCCGCATATCGCGATCATCCCGCTCGGCGCGCCCGACGCGCGCGAAGTACGTGTGACGGTGCGGCACAGCGGTCGCGAGCCGGCGACCGGTGCCGTCACGCTGGCGCTGCCAGCCGGGTGGCAGGCGACACCGACCAGCGCGAGCCTTGAGTTTTCTCGAGAGGACGAGGCCAAGACGGTGCGGTTCGTGGTGCGGTCGCCCGGCGGCGTGGCGGCGGGGGAATACCGGATCGGCGCGGCCGTTGCGTCTGAGGGGGAGACGTTCGACCGGGGATTTCAGGTGGTGGAGTATCCGCACATCGGCCGCCGGCACCTGGTCCACGGCTCCGACGTCGTGATGAAGGTGATCGCCGTCGCGCTCGAGCCCGGGCTGCAGGTCGGCTATGTCGACGGGGTGGGTGACGAGGTACCGCCGGCCATCGAGCAGCTCGGCGCCGAGCTCGAGCACATCACGGCGGACCAGCTGGCCTACGGGGACCTGTCCGGTTTCGACGTGATCGTCACCGGCGTCCGTGCCTACGAGCGGAACGGCGACCTGCGCGCCAACAACCACCGGTTGCTCGACTACGTCGAGGCGGGCGGGACGCTCATCGTGCAGTACAACAAGTTCGAGTTCAACGAGGCGCAGTACGGGCCCTACCCGGTCCGCGTCAGCCGCACCCGGGTGACCGACGAGCACGCCCCGGTGCAGATCCTCGCCCCCGACCATCAGCTGTTTGGTTTCCCGAACGAGATCTCCGACGCGACCTGGGCCGACTGGGTGCAGGAGCGCGGACTCTACTTCCTTGGAGACAAGGACCCCGCCTATTTGGACCTCGTGGAGCTGAGCGACCCGTTTCCGTCGAATCCGGGGGTCAAGCACGGCGCGCTCGTCGAGGCGCGGTACGGCGAGGGCCGCTGGCTGTATGTCGGGCTCGGGCTCTGGCGCCAGCTGCCGGCCGGCACCGCCGGCGCCTACCAGCTGCTGGCGAACCTCCTCAGCTTGGGCGGGCCGTGAGGACCCCATCCATTTCGCGGTCGCGCCGTAGAACGCGTGTCTGACCGCACCCGACACTGCACGACTGGCGGAAGCTCTCGGTCCGGGCCACGAACCTCGGGACGGCACTGCACCACGATATCGGGAAGCTCGGCGTACCGAACCGGATTCTCGACCACCCGGGTCGTCTGACGGAGCGTGACTGGGAGCTGATCAGGGGGCATCCGCGGCACACCTATGACATCCTCATGAGGGTGCCGGTCAGCTTGCCTTCCTGACCGAGGTCGACTCCACGGGTCTGTTATTCTGCTCACGATACTGAAGGTGTCGTATCATTTGGATTGCCGTTTCCGGAGCATCCGGCATGGCTGTTGACCCCGCAATCGCGCACCTCCTTCGACGGGCCGGGTTCGGGTATTTCCCGGCCGAGGGGGAGTATTTCAGCCGGATGAGTCTGTCGGCGGCGATCGACATGCTGGTCGACTTCGACCAGATGAAGGACACGGTCGACTCCTTCATCGGGACACCCGGCTATCTCGGGACCGTCTCTCGAGGCCCCTTTCAGCCGAACTCGCGGGTGTCCGATACCCGCCAGCGGTGGCTGTTCCGGATGGTGCATAGCCCCCGGCCGTTGCAGGAGAAGATGGCGCTGTTCTGGCACAACCACTTCGCCACCGGGTACGACAAGGTCGCCGGTCAGATCGGCCGCGACGGGGCCAGCCGCGCGTTCGGGGCCAAGCCGTCCGAGGAGGATTACGGTGTCCGCGGTCAGTACGAGCTGTTTCGCGAGTACGCGCTCGGAAATTTTCGCGATCTGCTCATCGAGGTGTCACGGGACCCGGCGATGGTCGCCTGGCTCGACGGCGATACGAACGTCCGGGCGAAGCCGCAGGAGAACTACGCGCGCGAGCTCATGGAGCTGTTCACCATGGGCGTCGATTTTTTCACGGAGAGCGACGTCTATGCGGGCGCGCGGGTGTTCACCGGCTGGAACCTGCGGAACTTCTACCCGAACGACGACGACCGGTACTCGACGTTTCGGTTTAGGTCCTCGCAGCACGATACCGACAGCAAGACCTTCAGCTTTCCGATCTACCCGGACGGCGGGAAGACGATCCCGGCGCGGTCCGCCGGCAGTGGGCAGCAGGACGGGCTCGACCTCATCAACGCCGTGGCGGCGCATCCGGAAACTGGCCCCCGTCTGGCGCGCAAGCTCTACGCGTTCTTCGTGTCCGAACTCAAGACTCCACCTGAGTCGTTCATCCAGCAGCTGGCCGGGGTCTACTACTCCAGCGGCTATGACATGCGGGCCGTCGTCGGGTCCCTGCTGCGCTCGGCGGAGTTTCAGGACCCGGCGAACTATTTCGCGCGCTACTCGTGGCCGGTCGAGTACGTAACGCGGTTGCTCAAGGCGGTCGGATGGACCGGGTTCTCAGCCAGCAACGCGATCACGCCGCTGGCCAACATGGGGCAGGTCCTGTTCGAGCCGCCCGATGTCTCGGGGTGGCGGTTGGGCACCGACTGGTTCTCGACCGGCACGCTGCTGGCGCGCATGAACTTCGCGGCGACGCTGGTGTCCAACCAGCAGTTCAGACTTCTGAGCGACGCGCTGCCGTCGGCCGGGACGCCGGAGTCGCTGTTCGCGTACATGCGCGACCGGCTGGCGCCGGCCGACTACGACACCCAGGCGTCAAACGACCTGCTGAACTATCTCTACGCCGGCGCCGCGTGGACCGGCGAGGAGGTACAGGTGCGCATCAAGGCGGCGGGTCTGGCGCGTCTGATCGGAGGATCGTCCGAGTATCAGTTTGTGTAACGAGTGCTCGAAGGAGTCAGGAGACAGAAGACAGGAGACGAGCCCGGACCGAAGCGAGTCCTCCGGTTCCCTCCTATCTCCTGACTACAGGGAATACGCCATGCACTTCACCCGTCGAGAGTTCGTGCGTGGCGGTGTGACCGCCTTCACCGTCGGGTTCGCCGCGCCGGCGTTCCTGTGTGACCTCGCCAGGGCGCAGAGCGCGACCGGGCGTAACCTGGTCGTGCTGTATCTGAGCGGCGGCAACGACGCGCTGAGCACGCTGGTGCCCTATGCGGATCCCGCCTACTATGCGCGCCGCCCGGAGGTGGCCGTGCCATCGGGGAGTGTGCTCCAGATCGGGACCGACGCCGCCGGGTCGGCGCTCGGGTTGCACCCCAACCTGACCGGCCTGAAATCGATCTTCGACGCCGGCCGGCTTGCCATCATTCAGCGCACCGGCTACACCAACTCGAGCCGCTCGCATTTTCGTGGCACCGACATCTATTCGACGGCGAACCCCCAAGTAGCGTATGGACCGGGCTGGCTCGGCCGGTATCTCGACACATTTCCATCGCCGGTCGACCCGCTCGTAGCCTGGAATACCTCCCGTTCGCTCCCGCATACGCTGAAGGCCGACGTGGTAGGCGTGCCATCGATTCCGAACGCGGTCAACTACGCCTTTGCGCCCGTCACTCAATACAACACGTCCGGCGCCACCAACTCAGACTTCTTGCGAGCGAATCAGGATGAGGCCGAGTATTCGAAGACGGCGGCGCTCGCCATCTCATCCCACGTGCCGGTGCTGCGGCCCCACCTCGCCTTCGTCAACGGGACCGCCCAGGCGGCACTGGCGACGCTGGATCGTGTGGCCGGAGTGGCCGCCTACACGCCGACCACGTCCTATCCGCCCACCGGGCTCGGCCGGGCGCTCCAGGCGGTTGCCGGGGCGCTGGCCACCGAGGTCGGCACCCAGGTCTTCTGGGTCCAGACCGGTGGCTACGACACGCACGCCCGCCAAGGCACCGGCGCCGGAACCCTCAGCTTTCTGCTGAACACGCTTAACAGTGGTCTGTTCGCCTTCTACACGGATCTGTCCAACCAGGGATTGCTGGACCAGACGCTGGTGCTGCAGTTCTCCGAGTTCGGGCGTCGGGTGTCCGAGAACGGCAGCGCGGGCACCGACCATGGCGCCGGTGGATTGATGATGGCGCTCGGCGGGAGGGTGAGGGGCGGGCTCTACGGCACCGCCGCGAATCTCGAGTACACACCGGACAACGAGACGCTCGAGAACAGAGGTCGCGACGTGCGGCACGAGACCGACTTCCGTTCAGTGTACGCTCGCGTCATCGACGACTGGCTGGGTGCCAGCTCGGTCAACATCCTCGGCGCCGACTTCCGCAATCCCGCGATTGATTTTGTGTAAGTTGGCTCCTGCTTATACGGTTGTTTGAGCGAATCGGTGGCTACGCGGCCTTTCTGCAAAGGATCAGACGACGAGCCTGGAGAGGCGGGGCGAGTCCTCCGGCTTCCTCCTGTCTCCTGACTCCTGTCTCCTTCGTTCTCACCGGGTCGGCTGTCCCAGAAGATAGAGATCGCCGGTCGGCGCCGGCACCCCGCCCGCCGGCTCGACCGTCATCGCCATCACGGGCGGTAGTGTCACGGTGTCCGGCACCTCCAGCATGACCGTGGCATCCCCATTCTGATCCGGCTCGAGCAGCGCCGCGCCCACCGGCGCATCCGGCAAGACAAACCACAGCTGATAGACGTCGCCGGCCGGCAGCGACGGCAGACCGGTTGCGATGAACACCATCTCGGCCGCGTTGTTCCACAGGACACGCGCCGAAGCGCGGGGCGCGAGCGGCTGTCCCTCAAGATCCAGCTGCTGGACGTCGGAACCGGTGACGAGCGCGAGCACCGCCTCACGTTCGGCCGTGGCGGCTCGCGCCGCCTCCATCTGGGTCTCGGCGCGCTGGGTCAGTCTGGTCGCTGCGTCGAGAGCCGCGCGGAGGCTTTGGACCTGACTACGGAGCTCGGCCACATACCAGCCCACGCCGCCGGTCGTTGCGATCAGCAGACTGGCGGCCAGCCAGAACAGCACCCCGGGTCCTCGCCGCCGCGGCGTCACAAAGGGCGTGGGCGTGTCCGGCTCGTCGAGCCCGGAAAACAGCGCGTCGAGCGGTGCGGCTGCCGGTTCCGGTCTGTCGCGCGGCGCGGGCGCCGTGGCGGTGACCTGACCCAGCACGCGCGCGCGAAGCGGAGCCGGCGCGTCGAGCGGCGGAGCGCCATGGACGAGAGCATGTGTCACGGGCAGCAGCGATTTGACCTCGCTGACGCACTCGAGGCAGGTCTCGAGATGCGTTTCGAAGGCGGTCCGGTCGTTCTCGCTGAGCGCCCCCACGGCGTACAGCGCCGCCAGCTCGTCGAATGGTGCATGCTGCAGGTCGCTCATGGTCGCGTTCTCGCGCAGCCCTTGGCCCTTAGAGCCCGCGCAAGAATAGGTTCCCATTTGGGCCGCCGATCCATCCCGCAGAGGCCGGCGCTAGACCATGCCTTACAGGGGTCGAATACTGCCGGGATGCTCCCGCCTCGCGCCTTGCACTGACCGGGCGCGGCATAAGTACGACGCCCAAAAAGAGAACCTGTTCTTGCGCGGATCCTGACCCCGGCCCTCTCCCCCTTCGACTGCGGGTGCGCCGCTCAGGGCGGGCAGCGGGAGAGGGAGCAACTGGAGCACCCTGTTCATTCGCTTTCCAGGGCCTCGCGCAGCTTCAGGAGGCCGGTGCGGATCCGGGTCTTGACGGTGCCGGGCGGCTGTTCGAGCCGCTCGGCGATCTGCGTCTGTGTCAGTCCCTCGAAGTAGGCCAGCTCGATCGCGACACGCTGGGTCAACGGCAACGCGGCCAGCGCCACCCGCAGCCCCGACGCCGACTCCGCGGTCAGGACGCCGTGTTCGGCACCCTGCGCGGGGTCCGGCAGATCGACGACGGCCGTGTCGTGCGGGAGTGGTGCCGAGTCAGGTTTGGCCCGTCTGGACCGGAGCCGGTCGATGGCCCGGCTGCGCGACATCATCAGCAGCCAGGACGCCACCGAGCCACGCGTCGCGTCATAGCGCTTCGCCTGGGTCCAGGCCTGGGAGAAGACCTCCTGCACCACGTCCTCCGCATCACCCTGGTCCTGGAGGACCCGCATCGCCAGACCGAACACCAAGCGGATGTGTCGGTCGTAGACCGCGGCCAGCGCCTCCGGGTTGCCCTCGGCCATCCGCTGGGCCGTCTCCCGGTCGACGACACGGTCGTCGGTCGGTGTGCGTCCCCAGCCGGCACCAGTGACGTCGATGAGAGTTCCGAGCAACATGCCTGGAGATGTCCGGCCCCTTCGTCCCCCCGGGCCTGACGTACGCCGTTGCCAGACCCGACCCAGCCATCAGATGTTACCCCGACCGGTCCGGCCCACGCACGACCGGGTCGGGGCGGCCCGGTTCGGCCCGGTCCTGAGGAGCCGAGTTTCTTCGATTCGTAGTGTCCTGTAATGAAACAGGTCGAAGATGTAAGTACGAGAACGTAATCGGAGCAGGCACGTCTCAGCACCGGGAGCACATACTGCCGGTATTCTCCTTCGTCGCGCCTTGCCAGACGGGCGTGTCACCAGTCTCGGTGCCACGCTGGACTTTCACCACGGACTGCTAGGGTCCCTGGTGTGTCTGACGCGGGGCCGCCCCCGATTACCGCCAAGCAAGATGTCGCCCGTATGGGGCAAAAGGCGACACGTTCCCCCCACAACACATTCGACCCGAGACCGCAGTAGGATACGGATGTAACACTGGGGCGGATCCCGGTCCAACGACCGGGTTGTTGTCCGACGGGTCAGGACACGGTCGAGGTCTTAGGAGTAGCACGATGCGATGCCGATGGACCGGCGCCCTGCTCGTCGCTCTGAGCGTCGTGGCGTGCGCCGGTGACAGCCCTACGGCCCCGACGGGACCCACCGACGACTCGACCAACGTCGTGACGATCACCGCATCCGGTGTGAGCCCACGGAAGATTCAGATCCGCGTCGGCGAACGGGTGCTGTTCATCAACAACGACAGCGTGGTTCACGAGATGTCGTCCGACCTGCACCCGTCACATCTCGCGTGCCCGGTCATCAACCTGGTCGGCAGCATCTCACCAGGTCAGAGCAAGGAGACCGGTAACTTCGTCACGGTGCAGACCTGCACGTATCATGACCACCTCGACGCGCAGAACCCCGGCCTGCTCGGCAGCATCGTCATCATGGAGTAAACCATGACCACATCTATCCTCGTCTCCAGCTTACGGTCTCGCGGGACCCTGACCGCGATCGCGCTTGTCGGCTTGATCGTGGCGGCGTCCGGTTCGTCCCCTCGCGCGCAGCCGGACCCGGGCCGGCTCGCGATGGTGAAGGCGATGACGTTCGACGTGTTCGGGACGGTGGTCGACTGGCGGTCGTCGATCATCCGGGAAGGCGAGCAGCTCACCGTGCGAACCGGGATCGAGGTCGACTGGCCCCGGTTCGCCGACGCGTGGCGGGCCGGGTACGGCCCGGCGATGCGTCGGGTGCGAAGCGGCGAGCTGCCCTGGACTCGCATCGACGACCTGCACCGGATGATCCTCGACGGGCTGATCCCGGAATTCGGTTTGACCGCCCTTGATGAGGCGGCACGAGACGATCTCAACCGCGTCTGGCACCGGCTGTCACCCTGGCCCGACACGGTGTCCGGTCTCACACGGCTGCGCACCCGCTACGTGCTGGCGTCGCTGTCGAACGGGAACGTGGCGCTGCTGGTGAACATGGCCAAACACAGCGGGTTGCCATGGGACGCCGTCCTCTCGGCCGAGCTCGCGCACCAGTACAAGCCGGACCCGGAGGTGTATCTGACGGCTGCCGACCTGCTCGGGCTCGAGCCGGAACAGGTCATGATGGTGGCGGCGCACAAAGGCGATCTGCGGGCGGCCGCGGCGCTCGGGTTCAAGACCGCCTATGTGCCGAGACCGCTGGAGTACGGTCCCGACCGCGAGATCGACACGACACCGGACCCGTCGTTCGACGTCAACGCCACCGATTTCAACGACCTCGCCGACCGACTCGGGCTATAGCACTCGCCAGGACCCCACCCCGAAGCTGGTGCCGCCGAGCGTGCCGTTATTGGTGATGCTGGCGTTGTCACCGATGCGGTTGCTGGTGACCAGGCTGCTGACATCGGCCGCGTCCTCGATGACGACCGAGCCGCGCAGCGAGACGTTTCCGGCGAGAAAGATCTGTTCCCGGACCAGCACTTGGGCCTCGGCACCGACCTGGCCCTTGCCCCCGGTGAAGTGCAGATCCTGATCGGTGATGAACAGCAGGCCCGGGCTGTCCGCCTCGATCGTGCCGTTACCGCTGATGTCGATGTTGCCCTCGGCGATTAGCGTCAGGTTCCATGGGTTGCCGGCCGTACCGATATTGCCGGTGATCTCCAGGTCTGTCTCCGCGTAGAAGGTCCGGTTGTCGGCATTGGCCCCAAGCGACGTGGCCCGCCACCCGGCCCCGCCCGCGAAGACCCACGTATAGCCGGCGTCCTCGCAGGCGTCGGCGTCGACCGAGGCGTCGCAGATGAGGATCCCGCCGAGGTCGGTCATGGTGCCGCCCGCCGTGAGCACCAGGTCGGCCAGGTTCCGGTAGTCGGCGGCGTGCACCTCGAGGACGGGCAGGGTCAGTGCTGTCCCGCTCGTGAATCCCCCGATCGTCGGGTTCCCCGTTTCCGTGTATCCTCCGCTGGCGGTTGCGTTGCCGTCGATGTCGGGGCTGCCACCCACCTGAAGGGCGCTGTTCGAGTGCACGCTGCCGTTCGTACCCAGCACGCTCGGGTTGCCCTGCACCGTCAGGTCGCCGTTGCTGACGATGGCAGGCGAGGTTCTCGGGACGATTGCCACCTCCACCGTCGTGCTGCTGTCGTTGACCGCGTAGCCGGTCGCCTGGATCAGAACGCGGTTGTTGGCATCGACGGTGGGAAGGTTGTTCTCCGCGATCCGCAGCTGGTCGACCGCCTCGAGTGTCAGCCCGCGCTGGGGGTCGTCCTCATCGAACAGTCGCGCCTCGTAGGTCGCCCCGGCCGGGCCAGGCAGTGCCAGCCGGGCCGGTGGCCGGGGAATGCCCCAGTTCTCGAGACTGCCGTTGTCGGCGTCGCTGGCCACCGTGCCGCTCTGGGTGTCCGGGCCTAGCAGCAGACTCGTGATGGCCGCCGTCGGCGTGGCGAAGCCGTTGGCGTGCCAGCGACGCACGAAGTCCAGGGTCACGTCGACCGCGTGGTTCGCGCCGGCTTCAGCTGCCGCCTTCGCGTGGGCCGCCGTCTCGTGATTGATCGCCATGGCCGCTTCCGTCTGCCCGCTCAGCCACAGCGCGGTGGTTGCGGCGCCGACGATCATCAACAGCAACAGCGTGCCGACGAGAGCGAACCCTCGCTCGCCAGCGGTCGATCGGCTGCAAGCGGCACCCATGGCGTGGTCCTCACCGGGTTCGCACACGCACGTCCGTGGTCAGTGTCACGCTGTCCGATGCGCCGCGTGCCCGATTCGCGGTCGGAGTCTCCCCGGTGACGAGGACCTTGACGAAGGCCACCGCGGCCGCGACCGTCGTCGGTGCGCGGTTGGCGTCCAGGTAGGTGAACCGCAGGGCGGTGATCACGCCGTCGGTCATCGGTGTCGGGTTGCCGCCGACGTTGTTGTCGAGCAGGGTGATCGTCCGTGCCGACGGGTCGTGTGCGATCGTGACGTCCTCTCCGGCCTCGTCACAGGCACCGGCGGCACCGCCCAGCAGCCCGTTTGGCGGGTTGATGTCCGCCTGCAACCGAATGTCATCCATCAGACCATTGCCGTTGGGGTCCAGCCGAAGCGCTTCGAACCGGACACCGGCGACCGGGCAGTTCGTCGTGGCAATGCCGTAGGGGTTGCTACCGGTCGTGCGCAGCGTGGTCTCGATCCACTCCAGGGCGAAGCGAGTCTCGTCCTGGAGCAGCGCGCCGTCGAGCTGTGCGGAGAATCCGCGTGACAGCTGTTCGGTCACCGCCAAGGCTGCGCCCATCATGGTCACCGTGATCAGCATCGTGACGAGCAACTCGGCCACCGTGAACCCTCGCGGGTCCCGGCAGCCGGGTGCCCGGCGCGATGGTCGGCAGTCGTAGCGGTGCGTTACCACTGGCGTATCAGGGTCGTGATCTCGACGTCCTTGGCCATCCGCAGGTCGGTCCGCGTCGGCACCAGCCGGATCGTGACGAGACGGGTGGTGGCCGTCGGTCCCGCCGCGACCCGCCAGCGGCGGGTGTAGGACTGGGTCGGCCGGTCGAAGTAGCTCGTCACGTTCTGCTCCAGCGGGTCCGGCGCCACACCGGAGATCTGCACGCTAGGGTCGGTCCCGAAGTTGGCCTTGATCAACTCTTCGACCTTGGCCTGCGCCAGGCGTGTCGCGTCGGTGGTCTCGCGCGCGAGCATGTGCGTGTGCGTCGTGATCGCCAGGAGCTGTGCCGAGCCCAGCAACCCGACGGTCAGGATCCCGACCGCGATCAGCACCTCCATCAGCCCCATGCCGTCCTCACGGCACCATGCGCCGCGCATTGCTACGAGCTCCTCACCCGGCCGGCGGCCGTGATCGTGATGCTTCGGGTCTCGTGGGTGTCGCTGACGACGATCGTCAGCGGGAGCCCGCCCGTCTGCGCGGTGATCCGCCCGGTCGGCGCGATATCGATGTCCGGGGTGCTCTCGAGGCTGATCCCGCCCTGGAGCACCACAACCGGCCCATCGTGATTCGGTGCCATCGCGACATCCGGGTCCGGATACGGATAGACGGCCGCCGAGCAGCGATCCGCCGCGTTGTCGATCGCCGGCGTGCCGACCAGTTGCACGATCCGCAGCTGTCCGGGTGCTGGGCAGTTGAACCGCACACGCATCGTTTCGTTCGCGGTCACGGCGCGCAGCCGTGCGGACCGGACCTGGGCGGCGACGGTGCGTGTCGCCGATTCGAGCTGATACCGGCGGAAGGCGGTCGTGGTGCCGAGCAGCGCGGACACGGCCATGACAGAGATGATCAGCACCACCAACATTACTTCGACAAGACTGAAGGCCCGTTCTGACGCAAGCATGTCTGCTCTCACTTCCTGGAGGCGACGGCCGGGGGGCACACGTTGAGAGAGCACAGGTCATGCCAGGACCAAGCACTGGCCCCTGATCCCAAGGAATCAACACGTTGCGCGGGGTGTGGAATCGTACCGACAGATCTGTCGTTACTGTTCCGTAATGAGAACGCCAATACCGTGTGTCAGGAGCTGGCGTTACCGCGGCCGGGCGGTGTGGGGGCGTCGGTCGGTAGGTCGTCGGCCGGTTCCTGCGTCTCGAGCCAGTCGCGGACACGGTCGAGCACAGTCGCGATGGCCGCGCGTTGTCGCTTGAGACTGGCCCGCGTACGGAGCGGCGTCTGCCGGCTGGCCAGAAATGCGCGGACCAGCTTCAGCACCGACGCTTCCCGCTCGAAGGCGGCGAGGCCGACAAGGGCCCCGATGGGGAGCACCACGGCCACCCCGATGCCGATGCCAGCGCCGAGCCACAGACCGACCATCGTTGCCAGCATCGCGATCCAGGTGCCATAGACCAGCACGCCCCAGACCACCTGCCAACTGGCGCGGCTCTGCAGGTCGGGAGCCCGGCGGCTGATCGCCCACGTCAACCAGTACGCCGGAGCGAAGCAGAACACGCCGAGGAGCGCGAGTGGGGCGAGCACCAGCGCCCGGGTGCCCTCGCGGAGCAGGAACTGCGCCACCTGACCAGCGGGCATCCGCCGGTCGAGGTCGCTTTCCCGTAGACCGAACGCCTTCAGCTGGTCGTCATAGAGCCGCAGGTCGGTGAGGAGGGCGTTGTATTGCACCGGATCGTTCGCGCGCAGCCGCTCCATGCCGCCGGCGATCAACCGCCGCCGGCGTACCCGTTCGGCCGGGTCTCGAGAGACGCCACGCGCGGCGGCATACAGCCGGTCGATCCGGTCGACGAGCGGCAGATCGGTACGAGGCTCCGCCTCGACCATCTGCGCGCGGAGCCTGTCGGCGATCCGGTCGGTCAGCAGTTGAGTGGCGTCCTTCGGGTCCTGCCTGAACCCCTGGACGAGATCCGCACCGTCGAACGGCCGACCGAACATGGCGATCACCCGTGATCGGAACATCGGCAGTCGGTCGAAGTTGAGCCCCACCGGGATGATGGTCACCGGGTGCCCGGCGGCGGCGCTGGTCAAGGCCATCCGCGCGGCGCCGTTCCGCAACTGTTCCAGGTGGCCGCTGACATGACTGATGCCCTCGGGAAACAGACAGATCGCATGGCCGTTCGCCAGCGCCCGTTGCACCGCCGCGAACATCTCGACGTTGCGTGAGGTGTCGACATCCGGGTCGATCTTGCGATAGACCGGAATCGCACCGGACCCGCGGATGAGCGGGCTCAGGAACTGTCCATGGAACAGTGTGGACTTTGCGAGAAATCGGACCGGCCGCCCCGCCGTCGCCTGGACGAGCGAGGGGTCGAGCAGGGTGTTCGGATGGTTGGCGACGAGCAGCAGCGCCCCGTCCGGTAGCGGCGGGCCGACCCGCTCGACGCGGTAGAAAACCCGCACCGCCACGCTCACGAGCTTCCACAGGACGCGGCTGCCGGCGTGCGCGCTATCCGGCTCGGTCATGGATCGGACCCCTACCCGGGTCGGGTTGCGGCAAACCGCAGACGGACGTAGTCGACTATCCAGACACCGTCGGCGTTGCGGATCCGGGGTTCGAGTGTCGCCCGGACCTCCTCGAGGAGCGACCCTCGTTCGTCGTCCGGCACGGCCGCCAGAAACGGTTGCGCGAACAACCGGAGCCAGTGCGTGACGTCGCCCGGCAGCGGCGTCGGGCGTGGAAACAGCTGGATCGAGTCGACCAAGAACCCACCCGCCTCGAGCTGGTTCCGATACTGAGCGGCGGTCGGAAAGTACCACGGGTCCACCGTGGCGACGTCGATGTCCCGGGCACCCAGTGCGTCGCAGAACGCCTCACGGATCGAGGCGACGGACCCTGAGCCGCCGAGCTCCCCGACGAATCGTCCACCCGGTTTCAGCGCGCGCCAGACACCGGCGATGACCCGCTCGGCGTCCCCGATCCAGTGGAGCACGGCGTTGCTGAACACGGCGTCGAACTCCGTCTGGAACTCGAGCTCGCGGGCGTCGGTGATCCGTGCGTCCAGGCCGCGCTCGAGCGCCGCCCAGACCTGTTCGGGGCTGCTGTCGATCGCGACCACCACGGCGCCCGCGGTCCGCAACCGTTCGGTCAGCGCGCCGTCGCCGCACCCGATGTCCAGAATACGATCGCCCGGCCGCGGCGCGAGCAGGTCGGCGACCGGCTCGCCCAGCTCGGAGACGAACCGGGCGTGTGCCGCGTAGGCGTCCGGGTCCCAGCGTTGGGTCATGGCGTGCTCGACAAGACCTCCCCAAGGAGGCAGGAGACAGGAGACAGGAGACAGGAGCCGGCCTGTCCGCCGAGGCTTCGGCGAAGGCGGAAGTGTTTCGCCCCCTTCTGGTTCAATCTACGGCTCCGGGTCGAGCGTCAGGGTGCCAGTGTAGATCGCCATGCCTACGACGGCGTCGATGCCCGCGGCATCGAGTGTGTCGATCTCCGCGCGGGTCGTGATGCCCCCGGCCGCCGTGACGCGACGGGTCGTCGCGGCCGCCACCTGCCGTACCGCGTCCATGTCGGTGCCGGCCATCAGCCCCTCGCGGTCCACATGCGTATAGAGGAACTCGCCACAGTACGGCTCGAGGACGCGCACCGCCTCGACGGCGGTCACCGTGACCGGTTCGGTCCAGCCGCGGATGACGACCCGCCCGCCCTTGCTGTCGACGGCGGCAATGACCCGGTCGGCGCCGACCGCGTCGGCCAGCGACCGAGCGAACGCCACGTCCGGCCGGCCATCACGAAACAGGGCCGAGCTGACGATGACAGCGCGTGCGCCGTAGTCGAGCACCTCTCGCGCCCGGTCGAGCGACCGGATGCCGCCGCCGACCCGGCAGGGCAATCGCGACACGACCCGGTGCACCAGTGCGTCGTTGGAGCCCGACCCCATGGCGGCATCCAGGTCGATGAGCTGCACCTTGGGAAACCGCGCGAACCGGCCGACCCAGCCGTCGAGATCCTCGCTCTCGATCGCCAGCCGCTCACCCTGGACCAGCTGCACCACCTTTCCGTTCTTCAGGTCGATCGACGGGATCAGCACTCGGACGCTCCAAGGAGACAGGAGGCAGTCATTCTGACTTCGGACTTCGGAGTTCGGACTTCTGGAGCGCACCGAGTCGCACCGGTATCCCATGTTCGTGCAGATGCGTCTTCAGGTCTTCGACGGCGTGCTCGGCGTAGTGGAAGATCGACGCGGCAAGTGCCGCGTCCGCCTGGCCCTCGGTGAACACGTCCACGAAGTGGCCGAAGCTACCGGCGCCGCCGGATGCGATGACCGGGATCGGGACGGCCGACGAGA
Source organism: Acidobacteriota bacterium (assembly GCA_015659035.1). Taxonomy (GTDB): domain Bacteria; phylum Acidobacteriota; class Vicinamibacteria; order Vicinamibacterales; family UBA8438; genus NP936. The sequence continues at coordinate 48,472 of DQNS01000060.1, forward strand.
CGGCGGCCGTCAGCTCGCAGTCGAACCCCTGCTTGGTCCCATCACGGTCGATCGAGGTGAGCAGGATCTCTCCGGCGCCCCGGTCGGCCGCTTCGCGCGCCCATTCCACCGCATCCCGGTCGGTGCCCTGCTGTCCACTGCGGACGTACATCTTGAAGCGGTCGTCCTCACGTTTCGCGTCGATCGCGACGATGATCGCCTGACTGCCGTACCGTCTGGCCAGCGTCGTGATCAGCTCGGGGTGGGCGAGTGCGGCGGTGTTGATGCCGACCTTATCGGCGCCCGCCTCGATAGCCGCCTCTGCGTGGCCCTCTCCCCGGATGCCGCCGCCGACACACAACGGCAGAAAAATCTCGCGGGCCACCGCCTGAATCGTCTCGGCGAGCGCCTTCCGCTTCTCGATCGTGGCAGTGACGTCGAGAATCACGACCTCGTCGATGCCCTCGCGGTTGTAGCGTCGCGCCAGTGTGGCCGGGTCACCCGCGTCTCGCAGGCCCTCGAAGTTGATGCCCTTGACGACCGACCCGTCACGAACATCGAGACACGCGATGATGCGTTTGGACAGGCTCATGAGACCTTCCGCAGGAAGTTCTGCAGGATTCGCAGGCCGACATCCGACGACTTCTCCGGGTGGAACTGGACGCCGCCGACGTGGTCCCGTTCCACCGCTGCGGCGAACTCGACGCCATGGCGGGTTGCGCCGACACAATCGGCCGTGAGGGGGGCCGCGAATGAATGCGTGAAGTACACCTGGTCGCCCTCGTCAACCCCGTCGAGCAGCCACGACTGCTTCGTCAGGTGCAGCGAGTTCCATCCGACGTGCGGTACCTTGAATCGACCCATGCCGGCGCTGCCTTCAACACGGCTCGTCGAGTCGTCCATGCGCTCGTCGACTACCGTCTCGTCGGTAAGCAGACGACACGTGCCGGGCAACAGCTCGAGCCCGGCGTGCCCCGGCGCTTCCTCGCTCCCGTCGAATAGCCACTGCATCCCGACGCAGATCCCGAGCAGCGGTCGTTGGCGGCCGACCTGGTCGAGGATGGCGGCCCGCCAGTCCGGTCCCAGCTCTGCGGTGACCGCGAAGTTGCCGACGCCCGGGACGATGATGCCGTCGGCCGACGTCAGGTCGGCCGGCGCCCTCGGTGTCGTCGCCGTGACGCCCAGATGCGCGAGCGCCTTGCGCACCGACGTCAGGTTCCCGGCCCCGTAGTCGATCAAGGAAATCATGCTCGTGTGCTCGAAGGAGACAGGAGGCAGGAGGCAGGAGACAGGAGAAAACCTGAGGGCTTCGCCGGCTCGGTCACGATCAAGACTGATGATGCGCAGCCTCCAGCTTCATTCTGTCTCCTGCCTCCTGTCTTCCGCCTCCTGTCGTGTTTCACAGTAGGCCTTTGGTACTCGGCAGCCGCTTCGCCATCCGCGGGTCCTTGTCGCACGCGACACGGAGCGCCCGGGCGAACGCCTTGAAGAGCGCTTCGACCTGATGATGGCTCGACCGACCGTAGAGTACCTTCAGGTGGACGTTGGCGCGCGCGCCCTGCGCGAAGCCCTCGAAGAAGTCCTGGACCAACTCCGATTGGAGGTCGCCCACCCGCTGGACCCGCAGACGGAGATCGACCACGGCGTGCGGCCGGCCACCGAGGTCAATCGCGGCGACGCCGAGCGTCTCGTCCATCGGCATCACGAAGTAGCCGGCGCGGTTGATGCCGCGGCGCGACCCGATCGCCTTGGCCACCGCTTCGCCGAACGCGATCCCGACATCCTCGACGGTGTGATGCTGGTCCACGTCGAGGTCGCCGACGGCGTCGATCCGCAGGTCGAAGGCGCCGTGACGTGCTACCAGCTCGAGCATGTGATCCAGGAACCGGATCCCGGTGCTGATGGCGTAGCGGCCCCGCCCCTCGATGCCCAGACGGAGGGTGATGGCGGTCTCGGCGGTCCGACGGCTGATGAGCGCGCGGCGCATCAAGTACCTTCTGATTTCTGACGTCCGCCGTCGCCGAGGCTATGGCGGACAGGTCTGACTTCTGACTTCTTCGGAGTTCTCTGACGTCTTAGACGCACGCGAATCGAGTCGGCGTGCGCCCCCAGACCCTCGGCCTCGGCCAGCGGGAGAATGGTCGGCGCCAGGGCCTCGAGCCCCCCACGGGTAATACGTTGCACGCTGTGTACGTGGACGAAGTCCGAGGCGCTCAACCCGCCGCGGAACCGTGCGGCGCCACCGGTCGGCAAAACATGATTCGAGCCGGTGGCGTAGTCCCCGGCCGCCTGGGCGCCGTACGGGCCGATAAAGACGGTGCCCGCCCGGGTCGTGCGGCGCGCCACCGTCTCCCGGTCGCATACCAGATGCTCCGGAGCAATCTGATTGGCCAGCTCCACCGCCTCGTCGAGCGAGACGGTGACGACAATGACGCCGTGCCGTTGTATCGACGCGCGTGCCGGGCCGTCCTTGGGCAAGTCGCTCCGCACCTGCGCGGCGACCCGGGCCGCAAGCCGACGGTCCGGCGTGAGCACGATGGCGCGCGCGTCCGGATCATGCTCGGCCTGGGCAACCAGGTCGGCGGCCACCCAGACGGGGTTACCGCGTGTCGCGATGATGACGATCTCGGTCGGTCCGGCGTGGAAATCGATCGGGCAGTCGGCGGAGACCAGGGCTTTGGCGGCGGCAACGTAGGCGCTGCCGGGCCCGACGATCTTGTCGACCGTCGGTATGGTGGCGGTGCCGTAGGCCAGCGCCGCGACAGCGTGCGCTCCGCCCAAACGGAACAACCGCGTGGCCCCGGCGATGGCGGCGGCGGCCAGGACGGTCGGGTCCGGCCGCGGACAGACCACGAGGACCTCGGGTACGCCGGCGACCCGCGCCGGGATCACGGTCATCAGCAGCGAGGAAGGCAACGGATAGCGTCCGGCCGGCACATAGCAGCCCACCCGGCTGAGCGGCGTGACCCGTTGCTCAATCTCGACACCTGGTGTCACCGTGGTGCGCCAGCCGCGCGGCACCTGCCGCCGGGCGACCCGACGAATGTGCCGCGCCGACGTCCGGAGCGCCGCCCGTAGCTCTGGTGCGATCGCGCGCAGGCCGTCCTGCATCTCCTCACCGGTGACCTCGACCGGCGCCAACAGCCGGTCGAACCGCCGGGCGTAGCGGAGCACCGCCGTGTCACCCGCCCGGCGGACCTCTGCCACGATCCGCGCCACCTGGCGCGCGATCGCCGGGTCGGCTTCATGACGCCGGCCAATCAGCCGGCCGACCGCCCGTCGATTCGACGACTCGATGATGCGCATGGGGAAAGGACCGGTGTCAGAGTACGATCTTGTTCAGCGGATACTCCACGATGCCCTCGGCGCGCGCCGCCTTCAGCTTCGGAATCAGTTCCCGCACCGACGACTCCTCGATGATCGTCGTCACCGCAACCCACTCGTCATCACTGAGCGGCGCCACCGTGGGACGGTGCAGCGCCGGCAGCAGACCGATCACCGTCTCGAGATCGGCTTGGCGCACGTTCAGCATCAGGCCGACGCGGCCCTGCGCCTCGATGGCGGCGCGGAGCAGCAACGCGATGTTGTCAATTTTCGTCCGCTTCCAGTCGTCCTCGAGGGTCGCGGTGTTGGCGATCAGCTGTGGGTTCGACTCGATGACGGTGTCGATGATGCGGAGCCGGTTGGCCCGGAGGGTCGACCCGGTTTCGGTCGCCTCGACGATCGCGTCGGCCAGCAGCGGTGGCTTGACCTCTGTCGCACCCCACGAGAACTCCACCTTGACCGGCACGTTCAGCCGCTCGAAGTACGCCTCGGTCACCCGGACCAGCTCGGTCGCGATGGTCGCGTCGGTGAGGTCCTGCGGGGCCTGATACGTCGAGTCTTCCGGCACCGCCAGTACCCAGCGGACCTTGCGGAAGCTCTGCTTCGAGTAGACCAGATTGGCAATGTCGACCACCGTGTCGCCGGTCGTGGCCTCGTGCTCGGCGATCCAGTCCTGCCCGGTCAGCCCGGCGTCGAGCGCGCCGTCGGCGACATAGCGCGTCATCTCCTGCGCCCGGATCAAGGTGCACTCGATCTCCGGGTCGTCGATCGTCGGGAAGTAGGAGCGTGAGCTCGTGTAGATGTTGAAGCCCGCGTGCGCGAACAGTTGAATTGTCGACTCCTGCAGCGAGCCCTTCGGAATACCGAGTCGCAGTGTCTTGTCAGCCATCGTTGTCTCCGTGGGGCTCCGCCCCACACCCCAGCTTCGTCGCTCGCGGGGGC
>DQNS01000013.1 GCA_015659035.1 Acidobacteriota bacterium
AGCTACCAGGCGGCGTTCACGTACAACGGGGACCGCTATGCCCTGGGGGTTGACCATCTGCTGGTCGGCGACAACTTCAACCCGGAGATCGGCTTCCTGCGACGCGACGACTTCCGGCGCACCTTCGTGCAGGCGCAGTTCAGTCCACGGCCCGCCTCGATCGACGCGGTGCGCCAGTTCACCTGGGGCGGCAGCCTCGAATATATTCTGAATGGCGCCGGCCAGCTCGAGTCGCGGGTCGCGCAGACGAGCTTTGGGACGGAGCTCGAAAACAGTGACCGGTTCAGCGTGGACGTGCAGCGTCGCTACGAGCTACTCGTAGACCCCTTCGACATCTCGTCCGACGTGAGCATTCCGGTCGGCAGCTACGGCTTCCAGGACTACTACGCGTCGTACTCGATGGGGGCGCAGCGGAAAATCTCGGGCACCTTCTCGCTGCAGCGCGGGGAGTTCTTCGACGGGGACATCACGGCGATCGGCTATTCCCGCGGTCGGATCGAGATCACACCGCAGATGTCGATTGAACCGAGCATCTCGGTCAACCGCATCGCGCTTCCGGGAGGCCGGTTCACGACCAAGCTGGCAACGACCCGCTTTACCTACACCTTCACACCGCGGATGTTCTTCAGCGGTCTGCTGCAATACAACTCCAGCCGGGACGTGCTCAGCACGAATCTCCGGCTGCGGTGGGAGTATCAGCCGGGAAGCGAGCTCTTCGTCGTCTACAACGACCAGCGTGATACCGGGTTGGGCCGCAGCTTCCCGATACTCGAGAACCGCGCCTTCATCGTGAAGTTCACGCGTCTGTTCCGGTTCTGAGGGTCCGGTCAAGAAATAGGAACCTATTCTTGCGCGGACCCTAAGGCGGCATGGGCGAGGGCTACCGCGCCACCGCTACTGGCGAGGCGCGCGTTTGATCTCGATCGAGGCGGTGAGCCACTGGTCGCCTCCGGCGAGCCTCCAGGATACCGGACCAGAGCCTTTGGCCGTAGCGTGCCGCGTATCTGCCACCGCCAGCCCGACGGCACGCACGGTCGCATCGCACGCCGATAACGGCGGGCCGCAGCCATTCGTAGGATCTGTCAGGGCATCGGGAAACGACATAAGGTTGAGCCGCGCTGAAGAGGGTTCATCAGTCAGAGCCAACGATCCACGGAGCGAGATCGCGGCTTGGTCCAGTTCACAGACGACGATCCGTAGCACACGGGAGCCGTCTCGTGTGGTCGTGATAATGGGCGCCGTGGGTGCATCCGATGTGCCGCGGCTTGGACGCGCGACGCCGATAGGGGCGTTCGTATCCACGTTCGAGAACCGCAGTACCGCGCCGGCCGCCTGTCGCATGACCCCCCAACTGAAAGAGGCGGTGGTCTCCGATCCGTCGGCGATTCTATAGTAGACCGTCAATTGACACGCGTTCCCCCCGCCATCCGCCTGACATATCGCGCCGTTGAAGCCAGGGAAGCCAGGCACTACCGTCCATCCCTCCGGCCCAGAGGTATTCGGATTCGACTGGATGCCGAGGATGGCAACAAGGAGATCTGCTCCACCCGCGCCTGGCGGCACTGGGATAGAGAGCGAGCTGGCCCCAGCGGGTCCGGTGTGGCTGGTCACGGCCTCCTCGAAGATCGGAAGTGAGCCGCAACCGACGAAGAACAGGCTGGTCGCGACGGTGGCGCGCCATGCCAGTTGACGTAGCGACATGAAAGCATCGTGGGCTAGCCAGCCTCGAATCGAGCACATAAGAATTCCCCCTCGCCCCACCCTGCCGCCGCACGACAAGACGCAAGTATACCGTTTTGTGGGTCTACCTCTCAGAGGTTGCACCGGTCCGCAGCGGTGCGGCACTCCACAGCCGGCCGACCGTCCTGGGCGCGTATGACCGAAACGGCAGCTACCGCAAGCGCACCGGTCGTGCCGCCCACCCCGCTGGCGCCTCGCGAAACGGTCGATAATTTCTGGGGTCTGCGCGAGGGACACGAGTGGCGCTGTGTCGGATGTCACTGCCCGCCCTTCGCTGCCTCGGTATAATAGGCTAGTTTCCAGGCCACCATGCGCAGCGGTTCCTGCATGGCAAAGCCGGTTAGTGAGACCGACCAGGGTTCCGGGTCGCCGCAGATCCACGTCGTCCAAAACCGGTCTGAGGAGCACCAGCGCCTCGTCCCCAGACCCCAGTGGTTCCACTGTGTATTTGATCGAACATCGCAATTCAGGCCGATGGCCCGGCACAGAAAGGACAACAGAACGATGGCCTCTTCACGACGACGATTTCTGACGACGTTCGGTGCGGCGGCAGCCGGAGGCGCGGCGTCACTCGGGGGACGTGCCTTCGCCGAGACCCATCCGAGCCCCCCGGCCACCCAGGCGCCCGACATGTTCTCGCCCACCGAGCTGCTGGAGCGGAGGGCGACCCAGACCGTGGCGGCCGGCACGGCGGCGCCCGGCGCGCAGCCAGACCCACGCATGCCGACGGCCGCGGAGGTCGAGTCGTGGTACACCGACCGCCGCAACTGGGGACGCTGGGGCGATGACGACCAGAAGGGCGCCATCAACCTGATCACCCCGGAGAAGAGCGCGGCGGCGGCGGCCCTCGTCCGGACCGGCCGGAAGGTGTCGGCCAGCCGTGTCTTCGAGCCCGAACAGCACTTCATGCGCAAGAACCCGCGCTCCGGCGGCGGGGGCTCGGTGGTCGACTACTACGGCTTCATCTATCACGGTCAGACGATCACCCACATCGACGCGCTGTGCCACATGTGGGACACCGACGGGATGTGGGGAGGTCGCGACCCCGACGTCGAGATCACCACCCGCGGCGCCACGTTCGGCACGATCGACGCGTGGAGCGACGGCATCATCACGCGGGGCGTGCTGATCGATGTGCCGCGTCACCGGAACGCGCCGTACGTCACACCCGACAGCCCGGTGCAGGGGTGGGAGATCGAAGAGATCGCGCGAGCGCAAGGTGTCGAGGTCGAGCCGGGTGACGCCTTGCTCGTCTACAGCGGCAAGGATGCGTTCATCCGGGCGGGCGGGGCGTACGCCGGCGGCGACCGTCCCGGGTTGGGGGTGACCTGCGCCAAGTTCATCCGTGATCACGACGTGTCGCTGCTCGGCTGGGACATGATGGACGCGCGTCCCGACCCCTACGGATTGGCGTTCCCGATGCACGGCGTGCTGTTCAACTACGGTGTGGCGCTGCTCGACAACGCGTTGCTTGAACCGCTCGCCGAGGCGTGCGCGGAGGAAGGCCGTTACGAGTTCATGTTTATGGGGCTCCCGCTCAAGGTCGCCCGCGGCACGGGGAGCCCGGCGAACCCGGTTGCGATGTTCTAGAGAGACGCCCAATAAGGAAACAGGAGGCAGGAGACAGGAGAAGCCGGAGGGCTTCGCCGCGTCTTTCGGCAACTCGCTAGCCAGGAATCATGACTCGATTGCTATCCGTGGGGCTCGCGTGCGGGATTGCCGGGATCGTCGGGATCGCCGCCCAGACGACCGGCCCCCGTGTGCGGGTCGAACGACTGCTGGACGCGCCGATCATCAGGCCCGACCTGCATCCGAGCATCGGCGAGAACATCCAGGGTCCGTCGCTGATTCGCGTCCCGGACTGGGTCGAGGATCGTCTGGGGGCCTACTATCTTTACTTTGCCGATCACAAGGGACGATACATCCGGCTGGCCTATGCCGACGACGTGCTGGGTCCGTGGCATATCCATCAAGCCGGCAGCCTGCAGATCGCCGATTCGCACTTCCTGACGGAGCCACCCGCGGTGTCACCCGAAGCGCTGGAGCAACTGCGCGCGGCACGGGCCGGACGGAGTGTCGCCATCTCGCACGATCTGCTCACCGAGGTCACGACGCCGCACATCGCGTCGCCAGACGTGCACGTCGATGACGAGAACCGGCGCATCGTCATGTATTTTCACGGGCTCGACGGCGTGAGCCGGCAGGTCTCACGGGTGGCGACGTCCAGCGACGGCATTCACTTCGACGCGGGCCCGGAGGTACTCGGACGCACATACATGCGGGTGTTTCAGCACGACGGGTACACCTACGCCATGTCGATGCCCGGGCAGTTCTACCGGTCCCGGAACCCGCTTGGCGGGTTCGAGGCGGGGCCGCGCCTCTTCAACCCCAACATGCGCCACGCGGCGCTCTTGCAGCGGGGCAACACGCTGCTCGTGTTCTGGACCCAGGTCGGGGAGGTCCCGGAGCACATCAAGCTGAGCACCATCGACCTCGCGGGCGACTGGACCTCGTGGTCCCAGACGCCCGGTGTGGAGGTGCTGCGTCCGGAGCGCGTCTGGGAGGGTGCCGACGCGCCGCTCGAGCCGTCCGTCCGGAGCACCGCCTACGGCCACGTCAACCAGCTACGCGACCCGGCGATCTTCGAAGAGGCCGACAGCGGTCGCGTCTTCTTGCTCTACGCGGTGGCTGGCGAAAGCGGCATTGCGATCGCTGAGGTGCATCTGGAGGAGTAGGAAGCTAGACTCCACGAGAGGCTTCTGCACCCTACTGCCCGTCTTCACGCAGCGCGTTGTGTCTGCGAGCGCGCTCGACAGTCATCGCGTTGTCGATCAGCTGCAGCCGGCGCTCGTTGCTCAGATTGCCGGCGATCGCACCCGCCTCGCCGATCCGCCCATCGCGCGCGAGCTCGGCCATCGCCCGGTCGATGGCACCGACGGCGATTGCCCCCATCGCTCCGACAAAAAGAATGCTCACCCGGTTCGCTCGCGCGTCCTGGACCGACGGGGCGCCGGTCAGGATCGGCCGACCGGCCATGTCGACCGCGCGCGAACACTGGTCGAGCGGAATACCGGGGACGAAGATGACGTCACCCCCCTCCTGGGCGTAGAGCGTGACGCGCTCGAGCGCCTCGTCGAGCGGGCCGCCGTCGGCCACCACGTCGCTGCGAACGAGCAGCACGGTGTTCGGGTCTCGCTTGGCGTCGACCGCCGCGTGCACCTTGTCGACCATCGCCTCACGGCTGATGATCTTGCCCTGGTCATAGCCGGCGAGGTGCTTCGCACCATAGAGGTCCTCGATCATGATGCACGCCGCACCCGCCTTCTCCATCCGCTGCACGGTGCGGTAGACGTTGAGCGGGTTCCCGCCCCCGTCGTCGGCGTCGGCGATGATCGGCACGTCGATGGCGTCCGCGGTCCGGTTGCAGAACTCGACCAGGTCGTCCATCGTGATCATCCCGAAATCGCCGATGCCGTACTTGCTGAGCGAGAGCGCGCTGCCGCCGGTCATGACGATCTCGAACCCGTGCATCGCGGCCAGCTTGGCCGTCGCGACGTCGCCGCAGTTGATGCACCGGTTCGGATCGGACCGCTCGAGCAGCCCGCGGAACCGCGCCCCCGGGCTGGCGCTGCTCGACGCCTGCGCCGCAGCTCCCGCAACCCCGCCCGCGAGCGTGTGACCCAGTAGCCCTCCCGTGGCGACACCGGCGCCCTGGAGAAACCGTCGGCGTGTCGGCGCGTCTGTGCTCATATTGATCCCCCTGGCGGACACTTCTCCCGGTCGCTCTGAGCCTGAACGGATCAGAGTATAGCCTGTGACGCCAGGGGTCTGGTCGGGATGAATCAGAATCTCAGCAGGGTGTCGTCGCAGTTGTGTCACGTCACGTGCAGGGCGGAAAGAGCGGTTGACGAGGCAACCCTCTGAGCGCATGGTAGGTGCATGGCGGTCGAGACGATCACCATCGACATCGAGGCGTACGAGATGCTGGCGCGCTGCAAGAAGCCGGGCCAATCATTCTCCCAGGTCACCAAGGAACGGGTGGGCGCGCGGCGGATTCGACCAGCACCGGTGCCAGCGGTGTCATAATCGGCCTGATTCTCGTGCCGGACATCTCTATGCTGAGGACGTACCTCATCGGCGCCTGTCTGCTCCTGCCAACCGTGTTGGTGGCGCAAACCGCCGACGTGCCTCGCACCGTCTGGGGTGTGCCGGACCTGAGCGGGTACTGGGAATACCGCACGATCACGCCGCTGCAGCGCCCTCAGGATCTCGCAGACAAGGCCGTGCTGACGCCCGAGGAGGCGGCCGCCTATCTCCCGCTGCGGTATGCGGCAATCGGTCGAGAGCGCGATCTGCAGCTGAACGCAGACTGGTGGGAACCAGGCGGTCTGACGGACCTTCGGACGTCGTTGATCGTCGACCCGCCGGACGGTCGGCTTCCCTCGCGGACCGACGCCGCCCGGCAGCGCGCTCGGACGCTCGGCATCAACTCGCGGTCGCGCGCAGCCGATGGACCTGAAGACCGAGAACGCTACGAGCGCTGCATCATGGGGCGCACGGTGCCGTTGCTGGCCCAGGCCCCAAACAAGCTGGCGCAGATCTTCCAGACGCCAGGCTACGTGGCCATCCTCCACGAGCAGAACTCCGACCTGCGTCTGGTCCGACTCGACGGCGGAGCGCCGCTCGCCACGCCGATCCGTCAGTGGCAGGGACACTCGCGAGGACACTGGGAGGGCGACACCCTGGTGGTCGAGACTGCCAACTTCAACGGTCAGTGGACACTCAGCGGGACCGGTGCGAATATGCGACTCGTCGAGCGGTTTACCGTCACCGACACCGGGACGCTCGCGTATGAGGTCACCGTCGAAGACGCGGAGTCATTCGCCAGCCCGTGGACCGTGTCGTTTCCGATCACGCGGGCGACCGGGCCGCTCTACGAGAACGCGTGTCACGAGGGGAACCACAGCATGCCACTGATTCTCAGCGGTGCACGGGCGGAAGAGCGTGCCGAAGAGGCGGCGTCCCGCTAGCTGAAAGTGCTGCCGCTGGCAGCGGACTTTCACCAGGTCGGCAAGCCGATCTGTGCTAGCGAGTCGTTAGGACCACTCGGCCGACCACGTCGCTCATGCGGACACTGCCGTTCGACGGGGTATTGCGGGAGAGATCGATGCGGCCGCTCGACTCGTCGACTGCGGCCACCCGCCCGAGCCAGATCGTGCCGATGGCATTGCGATAGGCGATGATCTGACCGGACGGCCCAATCTGTGATCGTACGCGCACATCACCATGAGGAGGTCTCGGATGAATGTTCGACGCATCGCGGTTGGCAGCCTGGTGCTGGGTCTGACGCTCGCCCCGTCGCTCGCGGGCGCCCAGACCCGGTCGGACGGTTGGACGGTACCGCGCACGGCCGACGGCCAGCCCAATCTGGGAGGGGTCTGGGATTTCCGCACGATGACGCCGCTGCAGCGGCCACAGGACCAGGAGAACGCGGTCCTGACCGAAGAGGAAGTGGCCGAGCTCGAGCAGCGCACCGCCGAACGCGTGGCGCGGGCCGACGCGCCGAGCGAGGTGCGAACCGAGCCGCTGCCGGCCGGTGAGCCGGTGGGTGGGTACAACCGCTTCTGGTTGGATCGAGGCGGCCGGGTCGTCGACGATCGGCGAACGTCGCTGATCATCGATCCACCGACCGGACGCGTCCCGGACCTGCAACCGGGCGCGCTCAGACAGATCGGCTCACTCAGCGAGGACCTGCCTGCCGAGCGTCCGGTCCGTTACAGGTCGGGTGGTATCTACCCGAACGGCCCCGAGGACCGCGGGGTGTCGGAGCGCTGTATCGTCGGGTTCAATTCGGGGCCGCCGCTCTTGCCGGGTGGCTACAATCAGAACATCCAGCTGTTCCAGACGCGGGATCATGTCGTCGTCCTGAGCGAGATGGTCCATGAAGCGCGGATCGTCCCGCTGGATGGACGTCCGCATCTCCCGAACACCGTGCGCCAGTGGCTGGGCGACGGCCGTGGCTACTGGGACGGCGACACGTTGGTCATCGAGACCGAGAACCTGAGCGATCAGGTCGCGGGCTTCAACGCCGGCTTCACGACCGCGCTGGGCACCGGCGCCACGGTGCATCTGACCGAGCGGTTCACGCGGGTCGATGCAGACACGCTGCGCTACGAGTTCACCGTCGTCGATCCCGACACGTTCACCCAACCGATTACCGGGGTCCTGCAGCTGCAGCAGGGAACGTCGCCGATGTTCGAGTACGCCTGTCACGAAGGCAACTACGGCATGCGGAACGCGCTGTCGGGCGCACGCATGGCGGAGAAGGTCGACAACCGGGACTAGCGTCTACTTGGGTCCTGCGCGCGCGCCCCTCATGATGTTCAGGAGGCCGTAGTTGCCTTCGTGGCACGCGTATTCGAACATCGGTCCCGAGGTGACCCCGCGCGACGTCTGGTTGGTCGTCATCGGCACCCTGGCGGTCCACGGTCGGGTGAACATCGTCGGATCCGTCATCGTGAACGCGTAGTCGATCGTCTCGTCGTCGATGCGGGTGAACCGCTCCACGAGATGCAGGCTCAGGCGCGCCGCGCGCCACGTCGCACGCCAGAGGAAGTGCCCCTTGTCGGCAAAGTTCGTGGTCTCCACCACGAGCGTGTCCCCGTCCCACCAGCCCCGCGCGTCACCGAGCAGCTGACCGATCTCGGACGGCACGTGCGCCCGGCCGTCGACCGGGATCAGACGATACTCGTGGAACATCTCGTTGAGGATCGCCACCCACCCCGGCGACTGCAGGATGTGGTAGTTCATGTTGTAGCCCTGCAACGGCACGAGCGGCAGCCCATCGGTGAGGCAGCGCTCGCCGGTGTCGGCGTCCTCCCAGGAATCGAACGGTCCCACGCCGTACTTCGTCAAGTCGATCTCGAGACGCCGCCGTCCGTCGGGAGCCCAAGGGATCTTCCCATCCGGCGGGTCGACGATCAGCGACGTGCGACGGTCGCCGGTCACGTTCTTGCCGCCGTCCATCCAGAACTGGTTGTAGGCGCCGACCTCGCCGGGGATGAAGCGATCGGATGCCGCGCGACGTTCGGTCGACCGGGTTTCGAGCTCGACCGCTTCTTCGGCCGTCAGCACCGTCTTGCCGGAGAGCGAATCGGGACGCTCGATCGGCGTGAGCGTGGCGTTGGTCCAGATGCCCTGCAGGTCGGGCACACCCCAACCGGTACGCGGCACCGTCCAGTCGCCGGGTGCTGGCAAGGACTGCGCCTCCACGGATGGTGGAAACGCCAGGAACAGCACACCGGTCACCAGCGTGACCGCCGCGACGCGGTGACACAGGACTCGACTGCGCAGCCGCGCCGCACCGAAACAGCGGTTGGTCATCTGGACACCTCCTCGCGAGCCGGAATCTGCCCGCCAGGATAGCATGGGCCACGGCGTATGATCAGCGGGTTTCCAGGCACTTATGTCTTTGACCCCGGAAATCTGGGCCGTTCAGCTCGAGCGTTCAGCACAGCCCCTGCCCCGGTATGATCGGCCTGTTTCACAGCCACTATGCCTTGAGCCCCAGCACCCGCGTGGGTCCGTGCGAGGTCGGCGCCAAAAGAGGATTATCTGAGTCAGCCATCCGCCGGACGTGCCAGTCCGGGTACGTCAATCGCGTCGCGCCGTTGACACCGCACTCCGGAAGCTGCTCATCCTGCGCATCGGCTGGGTATAATCCACGGACCCAGTCTCGAACGCTCCAGGAGGTCCGCATGACGTCTCGTGTATTCCTCGTCGTCGTCGCCTGCGCCGCCGTCAGCGGCGCAGCCGGGTCCGTCAGCCCGGCGCAGGCCCAGAGCAGCTTCACGCCGGTCACCGACGCGGTCCTGCAGAATCCGGATCCGGCCGACTGGTTGAGCTGGCGACGCACCCTCGATGGGTGGGGCTACAGCCCGCTCGACCAGATCGATCGGAGCAACGCCGCGCAGCTCCGACTCGTCTGGTCATGGGGCCTCGAGCCGGGGGTGTCGCAGACGACCCCGATCGTGTACGACGGCATCATGTACCTCGCGAACCCAGGCAACGTCGTCCAGGCGCTGGACGCCGGGACGGGCGACTTCATCTGGGAGTATCGCCGCGAGATGGACGAGCGGCGGCGCACGGCCGCGCAAATGCGCAGCCTCGCCATCTACCACGACCTCGTCATCCTGAACACGTTTGACGCGCACGTCGTCGGGCTGGATGCCCGCACGGGTGAGGTGCGCTGGGACACGCCGGCGGCTCCGCCCGGACAGGAGGGCTACGGGTTCTCGAGCGGGCCGATCGTCGCCGACGGCACGATCGTGGCGGGGCTCCGGGGCTGCGAGCGGTTCCGCGAGGACACCTGCTACATCGTCGGGGTCGACGGGCGCACCGGCCAGGTGCTCTGGCGCACCTCGACCGTCGCCCGGCCCGGAGAGCGCGGTGGCGACACCTGGGGCGATCTGCCGTTGCTGTTTCGGGCGGGGAGCGACGCCTGGATTCCCGGCAGCTACGACCCGGTCAACCGGCTCATCTACTACGGCACGTCGCAGGCCAAGCCGTGGACACGCGACGCGCGCGGCACCGACGGGGATGCGCTCTACAGCAACTCGACGCTTGCGCTCGACCCGGCGACCGGGGAGATGCGGTGGTACTTCCAGCACATCCCCGGCGACAGCCACGACATGGACGAGACATTCGAGCGGATCCTGATCGACTACGACGGGGGGCAGTCGGTGTTCAGCATGGGCAAGCTGGCGATTCTCTGGGAGCTCGACCGGGTGACCGGCGAGTTCCTCAGCGCCGTCGACCTGGGCTATCAGAACATCGTGAATGTCGATCCCCAGACGGGTACGGTGACGCATCGGGAAGACATGGTGTCGGATGTCGGTGAAGAGCTCTATTTCTGCCCCAGCACGGGCGGCTTCAAGAGCCTCCGGGCGATGGCGTATCATCCCGAGACCGAGGCCCTGTATGTGCCGCTGAACCTCAATTGCGAGACCGCCGCGTTCGGCCCGGTCGAGCGCCAGCTCGGCGGCGGCGGCACGGGCGGTGTCCGCGGGCGGCAGAATCATTTCCATCCCGACGCGCCCGACCAGCTGGGCGAGTTCCAGGCGCTGGACATCCGGACCGGCGAGACGCTGTGGAAGCAGCGCCGGCGGGCGCCCTACAACACGGCCGCGCTGACGACGGGCGGCGGTCTTGTGTTCATTGGCGACTGGGAACGGCACGTCTTCGCCTACGACGCGCGGACCGGCGACGAGCTCTGGCAGAGTCGGCTGTCGACAATGGCGAACGGGTATCCGATTACCTACGCGGTCGATGGCACCCAGTTCATCGCCTTCGGGGCCGGCGGTCCGCTCGGCGGTTCGAGCTGGACGAGCATCCTGCCGGCCGACCTCCTCCCGGAAAAGCGGAACCCGCGCGCCGGCAACGCCATCTTCGTGTTCGCGCTGCCGGACCGAGACTGAGGGAGCGCCGAGCGGTTACACTGATGATCGAAGAAAGTGCGCGTCGTTATCGCTGGGCTCCATCACGGGCGAAACTGGACGGGACTGGACGGCGAGACAGGAGGGGTCAAATGAAGGGTCGATTTCTCGTGGCTGTGTTGAACGTCATCGCGCTCGTCGTGCTGGTGCCGCTGGGCGCCGCTGGTCAGACCACGCCCCGAACCCCGTGGGGTGATCCGGATCTGCAGGGGACCTACACGAACAAGACCACCACTCCCCTGCAGCGACCCGAGGACCTGGCGAATCGGGAGTTCCTGACCGAGGAAGAGGTCGCCAACCGGGAGCGGACGGCGCTTGACCGGAATGAACAGCTCCTGCTGGCGGCGGCTCGGAGAACGACGGTCGGCGGCAACGTGGGCGCCTACAACAACTTCTGGTTGGACGGGGGCACGAGACCCACCGGGCGCACCTCCCTGATCTTCGATCCGCCGTCCGGAAGGCTCCCGGCCCTGACACCGGAGGCCGAGCGGATGCGCACAGACGCCCGGCGGGCGCGCGCCGAGGCCGACACGTGGGAGGACCTCGAGCTGAACGATCGGTGCATGATCTGGCAGGCCGGTCCGCCGATGCTGCCGAGCGCCTACAACAACAACTTCATGTTTCTGCAGACGCCGGACTATGTGGCGATTCAGGTGGAGATGATTCACGACACCCGCATCATCCCGTTGGACGGGCGTTCGCATCTGCCATCGAACGTCCGCCAGTGGAACGGCGACATGCGGGGGCACTGGGAGGGTGACACGCTCGTCATCGAGACCACGAATCTGCCCAGGATCGAGGCGAACGCGGCGGCCGTCGGCGGCGACCCGATTCTGCTCCGGGCGGCCAACGGCCGGTCGGACGACACCGTGACGGTGATCGAGCGAATCACGCGGGTCGACGTCGACACGCTCAACTACGAGTTCACCATCGAGGACCCGACAACCTGGACAACGCCCTTCTCGGGCGAGTTCCCGATGCGGCGGCTGGCCGCGGACGAGCTGCTCTACGAGTACGCCTGCCACGAAGGCAACTACAGCATGGAGGGCATCCTGGGCGGCGAGCGTGTCCTGGAGAAGGCCGCGGCGAGCGGCGGTCAGTAACGGGTCGAGGTAGCCGAACCCGAGAGTCGAGCTGAAGCCGGGCGATCACCAGCGCGCCGTGTCGCCGATCAGACCAGCGTGCTCAGCAGCGTCAACGCCGGCGCCACACGAATGCCGTCGCGGCTGATGTAGTCCTTCGTGCCGGTGGCCGCGATCTGCCAGGCCTCACACTCCGGAAAGCGCTGCGTGAAATAGCGGAGGCTCCGGTCGACCGCCGTGTCGGCCCACTTGCAGGAAGGCCTGCGCCACAGAGGCAAACCCAAGTGCGCTTCGCGTTTAGGTCTACACGCCAGAGAGCGGTTCAAGCGGGAGCCTGCCCGTGGCGTCGCCGAATGTGTCGGTGTGCACCCCGACGCGCTCGAGCATCGCCACGAGGAGATTGTTCATCGGGGTGTCTCTCGGGTGCCGGAGGATGCGACCGCCCTTGACGCCACCCGCGCCGCCGACGAGGACAAGCGGCAGGTCGATGTGCGAGTGCTCGTTGGCGTCGCTGATCCCGCCGCCATGCAGCACGAGCGAGTGGTCCAGTAGATTGCCGTCACCGTCTGGCGTCGACTTCAGCCTGTCCAGGAAATGGGCCGTCAGGCTGATGTGATACTGGTTGACCTTGGCGCCCTGTTCGAACTTGACCGGGTCGTGCTGGTGGTGTGACACCGCGTGGTGGGCGGCGTTGACACCCAGCTCGGGATATGCGCGGTTGGTCTGCTCCTTGCCGAGCGTGAACACGAACACGCGGGTGATGTCGGCCTTGAAGGCGACCGCCAGCAGGTCGAACATCAGCTTGGCATGCTCGTCGTACGACTCGGGCACGCCGATGGGCCGGTCGGGGAGCTCCACCGTCGACTCACCATGCTGGCGCTCGGAGACCTGAATCCGCCGCTCGATTTCGCGAACGGAGTCGAGATACTCGTTGACGCTGGTACGATCCGCCGCACCCAGCTGCTTCTGCAGCCGAGTGATGTCGGCCGTCACCCAATCCAGAATGCTGCGGTCCTCATGCAGTTGCGCCAACCGCTGTTCCGGCGTCCCTCCGTCGCCGAACATCCGCTGGAAGACGACGCGCGGGTTCGTCTCGTGCGGATTGGGGGTTGTCGGCGTCCGCCACGAGATGCTGTTCGTGTAGACGCAGCTATAGCCGTTGTCGCAGTTGCCGATCAGATACGTCTGCTCCATCGCGAGCTCGAGCGATGTCAGCGGGGTATCGCCACCGATGTGCTGCGCGGCGATCTGATCCGCGGTCGTGCCGTTTCGCACGTCGGCACCCTCGGTCTCCTTGGGGTGCACGCCGCTCAGCCATACCGTCCCGGCGCGTGAGTGCTCGCCGTTGCCGTCGCCCAACGCCTCCGCCTGCTTCTGGCTGAGGCCGATTGGCAGAATGACCTGATCGGTGAACGGTTCGAGCGGACTCAGGGTGCGCGGCATCTCGGCGAGCATCGTCCCATCGCCGGCCGGCTGCCAGGACGGCATCACGGCCCCGTTTGGAATGTAGACGAAACCCAAGCGACGAACCGGTTTCGCCACGGTCTGGGCCAGGGCCGACGCGGCCGGCACCATCGCGTCCAGCAACGGCAGCGCCAGGGTGACACCCATCCCGCGAAGAAACGTCCGACGGGGCAACGCCATTTTGGTGATGAACATGACAGTCTTCTCCTACTCGTCCTACTCGGCCTTGGCCAACCGCATCTGAAACGGCGTGCTCCTGACGACGCCGACGACCAACGACGCCAGGCCGTAGTCGTGTGCGGCGGCCCCGCGTAGGATCTGCCGGACGGCGGGCGCGTCGTGGTACTCGACACCCCGGCCGAGCGCGTATGTCAGCAACTTCTCGGTCACGACCGTGGCAAACTGCTCAGGGTTCGTGGCCAGCAGCCCGCGAAGATCAGCCGGCCCGTCAAACGCGGTCCCATCCGGCATGGCCCCGGACGCGTCGATGACGCCCCCGCCGGGCATGTGTGCCCGCCATCTGCCGACCGCGTCGAAGTTCTCGAGTGCCAACCCTAGCGGATCCATGATGCGATGAC
Source organism: Acidobacteriota bacterium (assembly GCA_015659035.1). Classification (GTDB taxonomy): domain Bacteria; phylum Acidobacteriota; class Vicinamibacteria; order Vicinamibacterales; family UBA8438; genus NP936. Next base: position 14,359 of record DQNS01000013.1, read on the forward strand.
AACTCGCGCATACGGGGTTCGCGCGATGCTGCTCCATACGCTCGCGCATCGCCAGCACCTTGCCCAAATCAGGGTCCGGCTCCAACTCCGGCACGTTGGGCGGCGGGGGCGGCGGGGGCGTCCCGAGGACGTTTTCCAGCACCCACTTGCCGCGTCCCACGGGCGACGTGCGATCGGGATACGACGTCACCGTCAGGATGCTCCCCTGGCCCAGCAGCCCTCGGCGGTTGGCGTCGATAAGCGTCACGCGCCTGAAGTCGCTGCCATAGACACCGGCGATGTCGTAGTGCTTGGCGAGCCGTTCGTTGAGGAACGTGTAGTCCGCCGTCAGCAACTCGGTGATGCTCCGATCCTCACGCATGATGCTGTCGAAGAAGAGCTCCGTTTCCCGCACGAAGTCTTCTCGCAGACTCTCGCCGAAGTTCGGGAAGATCACATCGGAGGGCAGGGCCCCCGAGATGTTGCGTAGACGTAGCCACTGCCCGGCGAAGTTCTGCGCCAGCGCCTCCGACCGCGGATCGGCCAACATCCGTCGCACCTGACCTTCGACCACCGCCGGATCGTGCAGCTGCCCTTGCGCGGCCACCTCCAGCAGTTCATCGTCCGGAATGCTGCTCCAGAGGAAGAACGCGATGCGCGACGCCAGCTCCAGATCGCCCAGGCGATAGGGGGTCCCCGGCGCAATCCCAGGCGGATCGGACACGACACGAAACAAGAAGTCCGGGCTGACGAGCAGCGCGCTCAGCGCTCGTTCGATGCCGACCTCGAAGCCGCCGCTCTGCCGACCTTCGTTGTAGAACCCAACCAGGCCGTCCAGATCCGCCGCGGCGACCGGCCGCCGATAGGCGCGGCGAGCCAGCGTCGACAGGATCTGCCTGGCGCACGGCGCTTCCTCTGCCGGGTGCGACGGCTGGCAGACGAAGATCCGGCGGCGAGCCGGCGTCTCGTCGACGCCGGTCGCGTTGAAAGGCCCGGTGATCGTGACCGTGCCGAGATGCGGCTGATACAACAGGTAGTCACCTTCGCCATGCGGCCGGGCAAACGGCTGCCGGACGCTCTCCGCCAGGGCGTCGGTCTTCTTGATGAACGCCGCCGTGACGACGCGCGGGCCCGCCTTGATGGGGACACGGGCCTCGAGCTTGTCGGGGCCACTGTTGTAGGCGTCGCCCTGATCGTCCGCCCTGTTGCGCGGGGTCAACCTGAAAATCGCGACCTGCTCGCCGTCAACGCTGAGCTCGAGCTGGTGCGGTTCGCGAATCGGGGCGGCGGCGAACAGGTCGAGCAGCTCCAACTTGATGTCGTACTCGCCGTCCCGTGGAAAATTGTACGGAACCGACACGCCGCCGCGGGTCCCGAACGGCAACCCGTCACGGTGCCGGTATTGCGAGAGGTCCGAGACGATCCGGAACGTCTCGCCAGCCGGCGCCATCGTCGACGCACCCACCGCCAGGCGGCTGATCTCGCGCGCCGCGCTCATGTACCGCTCGAGCAACGTCGGCGAGACCTTCAGCACCCCCGCGATGTTGTCGAACCCATAGCTCTGGTCGTCGGCCGGGACCAGCGTCGCCGCATCGATGTCCAGCGCCAGCAGATCGCGGATCGCGTTCTGATACTCGGTGCGATTGAGGCGGTGGAGCGGCTGCGTCCGCCCCGGGTTCGGATGCGCGGCCGCCACGCGGTCGATCTCGCGCTCCAGCCATGACGCGAAGCCCTCAGCGGCGGCGGTGTCCGGCCGTGGCCTTCCCATCGGCGGCATTGAGCCGGTCCGCAGCTTCCTGATCACTTTTTCCCAGAGCTCCGCCTCGGCCGGCACGGTGGCCAGATCAACCGTCTGGAGCTCGAGTGGCACGGTGCCGCGGGAGCGCAGCCTCTCGTTGTGGCAGGTGACGCAGTACTGCTCGAGGAGCGCGGCGTGCGATGAGACGGTCGAGAGACGCGCGCCGGCCGATTCCTGCTGCGGACCAGCCGCCTCCACGGGAGCGGAGGCCGACATGATCACGAGCCAGACGCCAAGGAGCACAGACCCGCCTCGCCTCATCGCGCTTCCCTTATTGCCTTCAGATACCGTAACTTATGAGCGAACCCCTACCGCCTAGGAGATCGTACAGCTTCCGATAGCGCTGTCAACACCCATGCGCTGCCGCGCATGTCTTAAGGGCCCGCTCAAAGAACAACTTCACGTTTCCGACCGCCGATCCATCCCGTGGCAGCGTTGCTCGTCGGTCGAATACTGCCGGCATGCTCCCTCCTCGCGCCTTGTCGGCTGGGCGCCTCGACGCGCAGAGATGCGAACTTATTCTTGACCCGACCCTAAGGAGGCAGGAAGCAGAAGACAGGAGGAAGCTGGAGGGCTTCGCCAGCATCGGTCCTAGATGTTAGGTTGCGAATCACCGGTGCAGGGCACTAGCATAGGGTGCATGCGGAGGGAGCGACGATGCGCATGACACACCGAGCTGGATGGTTTCTGGTCCTGTTGGTGGTGAGCCTCGGCTTGTCCGTCGTAGCCTCGGCGGAGGCGGGCGCCGCGGGTGACGTGCCGCTGGTCGAGGCCGTCAAGGCGTCGGACACGGCAGCCGTGCGCGCCCTGCTCGAGCAGCAGGTCGACGTCAATATGCCCGAGGTGGACGGCACGACGGCCCTGCACTGGGCGGCGTATCAAGGCGACCTCGAAGCAGCGCGACTCCTGCTTCGCGCCGGCGCCAACGCCGACGCCCCCAACCGCTATGCCGTCACGCCGCTCGCATTGGCGAGCGGCCGGGGGAACGCACCGATCGTCGAGGCGCTGCTGGACGCCGGGGCCGATGCCAACACCACCCTGCCGGAAGGCGAAACGGTGTTGATGGCCGCGGCCCGCTCCGGCAATGTGGACGTCTTGAGACTACTCGTGGCCCACGGCGCGGACGTGGGTGCGAGGGAGGGCTGGCGGGGCCAAACCGCGCTGATGTGGGCGGCCGCGGAGAACCACCCGGCCGCCGTGCACACCTTGATCGAGCTCGGTGCGACCGTCACCGAACGGTCGAGCGCCGGCTGGACGGCGTTGCTGTTTGCGGTCCGGGCTGGCAAGGCAGAGGCGGTGCACGCGCTCCTCGAGGCGGGAGCCGGCGTGAACGACACGATCCAGCCGCTGGCCTCGGACGTGGAGGAAGCGTCGGGTCCGTCCCGGCGCCGTGGCGGGCCGGATGGCACGAGCGCCCTGGTCATCGCCGTGACCAACGCGCATTTCTCGCTCGCGACGTATCTGGTCGAGCGCGGAGCCGACCCCAACGCCGACGAGCAGGGGTGGACGGCGCTGCATCAGCTGGCCTACACGCGTCGGCCCAATTCAGGGAAGGGCATGCCTCCGGTACCACTGCTCGACAGTCTGGACACGTTGGCATTTGCGCAGTTCCTGCTCGAGAACGGGGCCGACCCGAATGCGCGCCAAGCTAAGCGGTTCAACAACCGGGAGCGGAACTTCCTGAACCGGGTCGGCGCGACGCCGTACTTGCTCGCGGCCAAACATGCTGACGCGCCGTTGATGCGTCTGCTGGCGGCTCACGGTGCCGACACGCAGCAACCAACGGAGGGCAATGCGTCGCCGCTGATGGTCGCGGCCGGCGTCGGCATCTTCAACCTGGGAGAGAGCGCCGGGACCAACGAGGAGGCGTTCGAGGCCGTCACCCTGGCCTACGAGCTGGGCGACCAGGACGTGAACGTGGCCGACGACAAGGGCTACACCGCGTTGCACGGCGCTGCGCTGAGGGGAGCCAACCCGATCGTGCAGTTCCTGGTCGACAAGGGTGCCGACCTCCTCGCGGAGACGACAGAAGGATGGACGCCGTTGCGGATCGCCGACGGTGTGCACTACACCGGTACCGTCAAGCGGGCGGACCACACGGCGGATCTGCTGCGTCAGGTGATGAAGACGCGTGGTGTGTATTCGGCGGAACACGAGCGCGACGTCAACAGCGTCGCGGTGGTGAAGCCGGCAGAGCCAAAGTAGAGGCCCTCACCCCGGCCCTCTCCCAGGGGGAGAGGGAGAAACCATGGGCTGCTCGGCTGCTAGGGCTCGCAGGCCGCAGCGACCATCTCCAGGGCGCTGACGTTGATCCGGTCTCCTTCCGGCCCCCGGATCAGAAACCCCTTCGCTTCCATCTTGTGACCGGCGTGCGACGCGGGGTCTGGGTAGACGCTCATCAGCGTGAACGTCTGCGTCCCGAGCGGTCGAGCCTCGAGTGCTCTCAACTCGTCTGCGGTCGAACCCGACGGGTCACGCGTACGGACCGCGTCGGTACTACTGGTGAGAATCCAGCCGGCGTCGAACCCCTGCGTCAGGCAGCCGACAACCTGCACCAGCGCGAAGCTGGGCACCTGCCCCGGACCGTCTCTGCCCTCAATCTGGATGTCGGCGAGCCCCTCCGCCGTCAACGCCAGACGACCGACGGGAAAGCCGTTGAACTGGAGAATGTAGGCGACGGTGTCGAGATAGGCGTCGTCACTCAGCGTCGCCGGGTCATCGAACGGCATCAGGGATCGGATGCGGGTGAACAGCGTATGCACGGTATCTTCGCGCCAGTCCTCCATGAAGCGATCACCCGCTAAGGGGCGGGCTTCCGACGAGCCGCCGAGGTCGGCCAGGTGGCACGAGCTGCAGTGTCTGTCGTAGACCACCTTGCCACGTGCCGCCTGATCGGCGGTGTAGACGCCGTCCCACACCGTGGTGCGGCTCTCCTGCGATCCGGCCTGCACGCTCGCCACGCCGAGTCCGGCGGCCAGCACAAGCACCGCGGAAAGCATGAGCCCTACCGCGGTCACATGTGGATGCATGTCCTTGTGGTCGCACCATCTCGGCGGCGTATGGTGGAGTCTCTCTCTCACCGGCCTTGCGTTCGCCGATCCCCGTTGTTCGTCGCGGTCTCCACGAGACGCGCTGTCCTCAGCATGCCGACCATCGAGTGATTCCCCTCGTGGCAGGCGAACTCGTAGATCGCCTGGTCCCGCCGCTTCAGCGGTATCTGGGCCGTCCAGGGCGACGCCCAGGTGGTCGGGTCGGTGAAGGTCATCTCATAGGTGAGCGTATCGGGGCCGCTCCGTGTGAACCGTTCGACCAGACGCAGGCCCTCGGCCGCACCGCGGAAGTAGCTGTTGGACGAGAAATTGCGGGTTTCTACGACCAGGGTGTCGCCCTGCCAAGACCCCCGCGAATCGCCGTTCCACTGGCGAAGGCGCTCCGGCAGATGCGGCCGCCCGTCGAGGGGAATGATCCGCGCGTCGTGGAACGCCTCGCTGATGAACGCGAGCGAGCCGGGCGTCTGCACGATCTGGTAAAAGGTGTACGGGCCGGAGCCGAAGTTCCCGCCCAGCCGCGGCACCCCGGTCGTGATACACCGGTGGAAGTTGTTGAGGTCCTCCGGACCGGTCTTGAATTGCCATCCCCTGGCGACCGCGGCGTCTCGCTCTCGCGCCTCCACCGTCAACGGCGGAATCCGTCCGTCAGGCGGATCGACGACCAATGATGTGCGATTGGTGAACTCCAGATCGACCATCCCGATGGAGCTGCTGGTCGATTGGGCTTCATAGGTATCGACATCGTTCAACGCGGCGAAGAATGCCCCCTCCGGCGTGGTGAAGGCGCTTCTCCCGTTCCTAAAGATCCGCTCCGCCCGCTCGCGCAGCGTCGCGACTTCTTCGTCGGTGAGGCGCTCACGCCCGGCCAGGGCCGTCGGGCGTTGCAAGGGGGTCGCGGTGTTGCTCAGCCAGACGCCTTGCAGATCCGGTCGACCGTCCGCCATCCGAGGCGGCGTCCAGGCATCCGGTGTGGTCGTTTGGGCTGCGGCCTGTCCCACGAGCAGCCCCGTAAGCGATGCGACCGTGATAGCAACGAACCGAGCGAGATTTTGGTCATGCATACGACCCTCCCCTCTTCTCACGTCGACTGTATCCGCAGGGGCTGCTGACACGTTACTGCTCGCCCCTCGAGTCGAAGAGCGGCTCCCCCATGGTCATGTCCGCGCGATGCCGCTCCGCCGCCGCCACGACCACCGCCAGCGCCTCCGGCCGCTCCGCCGCCAGGTCGTACCGCTCGGCCGGATCCTCGTCGAGATCGTAGAGGAGCGGCGGGTCGTGGTCGGTCCGGGGTGGCGGCAGCCCATAGCGCCCTTCAGTGACGAAGTGCACCTTGTACCGGCCACGCCGGAACGCGTACAGCTCACCCATCCGGTAATACGCCATCGTCTCACGTGGGCCCGGCCCCGTGCCAAAGAGCACCGGGCTCAGGTCGACGCCATCGATCGGCCGGTCAGCGGGAACGCTCCCACCGACCAGCGCGATCACCGTGGTGAAGAGATCCATCGCCGAGCCGATCTCCTGGGTCACACCCGGCTCGAGCGTGCCCGGCCACCAGAACAGTCCGGGCACCCGCATCCCGCCCTCGAACGTCGTCCCCTTGCCGTCCCGCAGCAAGCCGGACGTGCCGGCATGTGTCCGGTAGCTGAGCCACGGACCGTTGTCGCTCGTGAAGACGACAAGCGTGTTCTCAGACAGCCCAGCCCGTTCGAGCGCCGCGATCACCTGCCCGACGCTCCAATCGATCTCTTCGATGACGTCGCCGTAGATGCCGGCCGTGCTCCGTCCGCGGAACTGGTCTGACACGAACAACGGCATATGCGGCATCGAGTGGGGCATGTAGAGAAAGAACGGTTCATCCCGGTGGTCTTCGATGAACGCCACGGCCTCTTCAGTGGAGCGGCGCGTCAGGATGGTCTGATCGGCTGGACGCTCGAGTTCCGCCTCGTTCCGCATCAACGGCACGTGCCAATAGTCGATCTCCGGCTCGAAGTAGGCGGTCCGGTTCTCGAGCCCGTCCGGCAGGTTCCAGTCCATGTCGTTGGAATACGGGATGCCGAACCAGTAGTCGAAGCCGTGGCGCGTCGGCAGGTACTCGGGCAGGTGTCCGAGGTGCCATTTGCCGATGATGCCGGTTGCGTAGTCCAGATCGCCAAGCGCCTCGGCGAGCGTGATTTCCTCGGCAGGGAGACCGGCGCGCGAGTCGGGAAAGAAGACCGCTGTCCGGCGTCCGAACATACCGCTTCGAAGATGCACGCGACCGGTGAGCAGCGCGGCTCGGCTCGGCGAGCAGACCGGCGCCTGGGCATAGAAGCTCGTCCACCGCAGCCCCTCCTCGGCCATCCGGTCGAGGTGGGGTGTCCGGATGTTCGGGTGCCCGTATGAACCCAGGTCCCCGTAGCCAAGGTCGTCGGCCGTGATGATGACGATGTTCGGCGGACCATCTCCGGCCGACGCAGGCGGCGCGGCCGGTGCACATGCGGCCGCCAGCAGGGCGAGGCCCGCGGTGACCGCCAGCCGGTGTGTCTGGACTGATCTGGCCATCGTAAGGCCCGCAGCGGGAACAGACAGGCGGTATTCGACCGAGGAGCACTCCGCCAAGAGCCCGGTGAGACCTGCTAGCCGACGCTGAGCAAGTCGAGCTTGCCGGTGCTGTCGCTCATCGTGTCGACCGGCACACCCATCTTGTCAAGGATGGTGAGGTGCAGGTTGGTCACCGGCGTCTTGTCCGCAGTCTTGACGTGACGCCCGCCCGGTCTGAGCTGACCCGACCCGCCGCCGATCAAGACGAGCGGCAGCCCCTTGTTGTCGTGACGGTTACTGTCGGACATGCCGGCGCCGTAGAGCATCATCATGTGGTCGAGCAGGGTGCCGTCGCCGTCCGGGGTCGCCCGCGCCTTCTCCAGGAAGTACGCGAACAGCGTGAGGTGGAACGTGTTGATCTTGGCAATCTTCTCGTAGAGCGTCGGGTCGTCGCGGTGGTGGGACGTCGGGTGATGCGAGTCGGGCACGCCGATCTCCGGATAGGTCCGGCCGCTGATCTCGCGCGCCATCATGTAGGTGCTGACACGCGTCAGGTCGGTCTGATACGCCAGCAGCTGCAGGTCGAACATCATTTTCGCATGCTCTTCATACGTGGCCGGGATGCCCGCGGGCTGGTCCACTTCCGGCAACTCGCGGTCGCTCTGCTCCTCGGCCTTCTGGATGCGGCGCTCGATGTCGCGCACCGCCTCGAGATACTCGTCGACCCTGAGGTGATCGTTCGGGCCCAGCCCCTGCTGGAGCGTGTCGATCTTCTCGGTCACCGAGTCGAGAATGCTCTGGTCCTTTTTGATGCGGGCAAGCCGCGCGGCCGGGTCGGTCGACCCGGCGTCGCCGAAGAGCCGTTCGAAGACGGCGCGCGGGTTGTTCTCGCCGAGCAACGGCGTCGTCTCGCTCCGCCAGGAAATCGTGTTCGTGTAGGTGCAGCTGAACCCGACGTCGCATGAGCCGGACACGTCCCGGCTGTCGAGCGCGATCTCGAGCGAGGCGAGCTGCGTGTGCTTGGCGAGCTCGCGCGCGATCAGCTGGTCGACGGAGACGCCCGCTCGCAGGTTCGATTCAGTCCGTTCCGGTGTCACGCCGGTCAGGAACCGCGTCGCGGCGCTGGCGTGGACACCGGCGTTGCTCGGCACCCCGTTCAGACCGGTCAGCACCGTCATCTGATCGCGATACGCCTCGAGCGGCTTGAGCAACCTGGTGATCTCGAACGCCGCCCCCTCCGTCTCCGGCGTCCAATGCTTCATCGCCATCCCGTTCGGCACGTACACGACGCCGAAGCGGCGCACCGGATGGGCTGCGCTGTTCCGGATGGCCGCGAACGCCGGAACCATGCCGTCGAGCAGCGGCAATGCCAGCGTTGCGCCGATGCCGCGCAGCACGGTGCGGCGCGGGAGAGCCTTCTTGGTGATCATCATGAGTCTGACCTCCGCATCTGGAACGCGTTACTTTTCACGATCCCGAGGATGATAGCCGACCAGCGGTACTCTTCGCCAGCCGCGTCTCGAACGATCTTTCGGACGGTCGGGGCGTCGTAATACTCCAGGCCCCGGCCCAGCGCATACGTCATCAGCTTTTCGGTCACGGTCCCGACAAAGTCATCAGGCCGGTCCAGCAGCAGATCCCGCAGTCCGCTCGGTCCCTCGAATTCCGCGCCGTCGGGCAAGGTCCCGGATGCGTCAATCGGCGTCCCGGCCTCGCTCACCGGCCGCCACTGCCCGATCGCGTTGTAGTTCTCCAGCGCGAAGCCGATCGGGTCCATCGGCGCGTGACAGACCGCGCACGCGGGGTTCTCGCGATGCATCACCATCGCCTCCCGCATCGAGAGCGGCTCGCCGTCTTCGTTTTTCTCTTCGAGGGTCGGCACGTCGGGCGGCGGCTCCGGCGGGGGCGCACCCAGCAGGTTCTCGAGCACCCATTTGCCGCGCAAGACCGGCGACGTGCGATTGGGATACGACGTCACCGTCATCAGGCTGCCATGGCTCAACAGGCCGGCATGCTCGCCGCGGTCGAACGTCACCTTCCGGAAACGGCTCCCGTAGACGTCCGGAATCCCATAGTGCCGGGCGAGCCGCTCGTTGACGAAGGTGTAGTTCGCGCTGAGCAACTCGAGGATGCTCTGGTCCTCGCGCAGCAAGGTGTCGATGAACAGCTCCGTCTCGGTCTGATACGCCTCCCGGAGGTTCTCATCGAACTCCGGGAACTCGAGCGGATCGGGATAGACGCTCTTCATGTTGCGCAGGTGGAGCCACTGACCGGCAAAGTTCTCGACGAGCGCCGTGGCGCGCGGATCGGCCAGCAACCGCCGAACCTGCTGTTCGAGGACGTCCGGGTCGCTCAGCGTGCCGCGCTCGGCGTGCGCCAGCAGCTCGTCGTCCGGAATGCTGCTCCAGAGGAAGAACGAGAGCCGGGAGGCGAGCTCGACGTCGCCCACCGGATAGGCGGTCACGGGCGCCGCGTCGACCGGGTCGCGTTCGATCCTGTAGAGGAAATCGGGGTCCGCCAGCAGTCGCTCCAGCGCGAGGCCGATACCCTGATCGAAGCTCCCCTCGCGTCGACCGACCTCGTAGAAGTCGATCAACGTCTGCACGTCCGCGTCCGTCGCCGGACGGCGATAGGCCCGCCGCGCGAGCGTCGAGAGGATCTCCCGCGCGCACGGGAGCTCGGCGGCCGCGGTGGCCGGCGTGCATGAAAAGACCTTCCGGCGGGTCGGCGTGTCACCCGGCCCGTCGACCGAATAGGGGCCGCTGAGCTGCACGCTCCCCAAGGCGGGATTGCTGTCCGGCATGTCGTTGATCGCGAGGGCGAATCCCGTCTGACGCGGCTGCAGCACGCCGTCCGGCTCCCAGGTTTCCCGGGGGAACGAGATTCCGATCACGTGCGGGCCGGCGTCGACCCTGATCCGAATCTCCAGGCCGTCGTCGGCGTGCAGGGTGTACGACTCCCAGTCGTCCGTACCGCGGATGTTCCCGGCAAAGCTGATCGGGGCAGGCATCCCCGGTGCCTCGCCGCCGAACGTGAACTGCCCGATGCGGGTGCCGTCGAGACGAAACTCGATCTCGTGTGCTTCGTCGATCCCGCGGACATAGCCGACGTAGTTGGTCCGCAGACGGACCTGAATCCGATACTCGCCGTCGACCGGAAAGTGATGGCGAATCGCCGCGCCGCCGCGCGAGCCGAACGGGAGGTCTTCGCTTTGCTGGTTGTGCTGGAGCAGGTTCAACGGGACATCGTAGGTCTGGATGACGGCGCCACCGGCGGGTGGCCTGCCGATGACGAGCCGGCTGATCTTCCGCGCCGCCGACACGTACCGCTCGAGCAAGGCCGGCGAGAGTGACAGCGCCCCGGCGTTGTTGTCGAAGCCATGCCGGTCCGGCGCATCGGCCGGAATCCATTCACCCACGTCGATGTCCAGGTCGAGCAGGTCGCGGATGACGTTGCGATACTCGGTCTGGTTGAGTCGGTGGAAGGCCTGCGTGCGCCCAGGGTCAGGGTGCGCCTCCGCAGCCCGGTCGAGCTCGTCCTCCAGCCACTTCCGGAACGCGTCGTACGTCGCCTTGTCCGGTCGCGGTCTCGGCTGCGGCGGCATGGCGCCGACGCGCAGCTTTCGCACGACCTTTTCCCACACGTCCGGATGCTCGGCGACGTGGTCGACGTCGACGTCATCGAGCGCGAGCCCGACGGCGCGCAACTGGGACACGAGCAGCGACCGCGGCTCGTCGGTCCCGCGCACGAAGTCTCCGTTGTGGCAGGTGACGCAATAGCGATCGAGGAGGGCCCGTTGCGGGGAGACGGACGCGGTGTCTGCCGTCCCTGCTTGTTGCTGCGGGCCTGCTGCTACGACCTGCAGGAACCCAGCGGCCACGACGGTGACTGCGAGCCCAGCGACGACGAGCGTCCGGACGCCTCCGTGCACCGACCCGCCTCCTTCTGGTTGCCGAAAATGCTAGCGACACAGTAGTTTGGCCGCATCCAACATCCGTTGTCAATCGCGGCTCGCGTGCGGTAGGATGAGCCCTGATCGGAGATCGGAAGGACCGGTCTCACATCCGGATTGCACTGGGACTTTCACGACGGGCTACTAGCCCGCGGAGACGACGTTGATGCGCGCACAACACTCGGTGTCACCAGGCGGATGGCTTGTGCTCTTTGTTGCCTGTCTGGCTGTTGCTGGCGGTGCGTTCACCACCGTGTTGGCTGAGCCGGGCGCCGACCTGCCGCTCGTCGAGGCGGTCAAATCACGAGACACGGACGCGGTGCGCACGCTGCTTGCGGAGGGCGTCGACGTCAACGCACCGCAGTCGGACGGCGCGACGGCGCTCCACTGGGCCGCATACCGGGATGACGTCGACACCGCGGCCTTGCTGATCGAAGCGGGCGCGAACGTGAACACCGCGAACGAGCTTGGCGCCACGCCGCTCTGGCTTGCGGCTGACAACGGTAGCCCGACGATGATCGAGCGCTTGCTCGACGCGGGTGCCAACCCGAACGTTGCGCTCCCCGAGGGCGAAACACCGGTCATGACCGCCTCACGGACCGGCAACGCCGACGCGGTGCGGCTGCTGCTTGCCCACGGCGCGGCGATCAACGTCTCGGAGCACTCGCGCGGGCAGACCGCGCTGATGTGGGCGGTGGCGCAAGGACATCATGCGGTCGTCGCGACGTTGCTCGAGCACGGCGCCGATGTCGCTGCCCGGTCCAAGGCGCGCCCCCGGCTGATGCACGCCGACAGTACCAACGCCTCCCAGTACGACCAGGGGGTCATGTGGAACCGCGGCGGGTTCACGCCGCTGCTGTTCGCCGCCCGCCACGGCGACATCGACTCGGCCAGGCTTCTGCTGAGGGCGGGCGCCGAGGTCAACGACACGGCGCCGACCGGCGCCAGTGCGCTGGTGGTGGCCGCGCACAGCGGCCACGGCGCGTTCGCGGCGACACTGCTCGACGAAGGGGCCGACCCGAACGCCGCCGGTGCGGGCTACACCGCGTTGCACTCGGCGATTCTCCGTGGCGATCGGACGCTGGTGGAGCAGCTGCTCAAACACGGGGCCGACCCGAACGCCCGCCTCGAGAAAGGCACGCCGATCCGCCGGGCAAGTCAGGACTGGGCGCTCAACCCGTCGCTGGTGAGCGCGACGCCGTTCTGGCTCGCCGCCTACTATCGCGACCCGCCGATCATGCGTGCGCTGGTGGCGGCCGGCGCCGATCCGCGGTTGACGACGCTCGAGCTCTGGCGGCCCGTTGCCGAACGCGCTGGGGGCGTCGGCCCGCCGCATATCGCGGGCGGGTTCACGACCCCGCTGATGGCGGCCGTGCGTGGCACGAGCAACCGGGGTCGTTTCTTCAACACGTCGCTCCGTGACCCGGATGCTGAAGAGCGCAACGCGCTGGAGTCGGTCGAGCTGTCGGTCGAGCTGGGCGCCGACGTCAACGCGGCCGACGAAAACGGCGACACCGTGTTGCACAGCGCCGCGTCGCGAAACTTCACGACCATCGTCCGGTTTCTGGCAGCGCAGGGCGCCGACCTGGACGTCAAGAACGAAGCAGAGCGGACGCCGTTGGCGCTGGCCGTCCGTGCCGAGGCCACGCGCGCGCGGCGCGTCGACCCGACCCGCTTCCCGAGCGGCAACACGGCCGAGGTCCTACGCGAGTTCGGCGCCACTGAAGAAGAGACGAACGACGAGGCCGAGGACGAGCGGCGCTGACGCGCCCGTTCGGCTTCTCCCCTCACCCCTCGCTGCAGCCGGCCCCTTCAAGGCACTCAGTGTTGGTGAATGGCCAACGGAGGCGGAAAGGCCCTGGCTACCTTGGCCACTCCGGCTACTCCGGCGGCAACCGATACGCGATCAGCTCGCCCGCCACACCGCCGCCGCTGACGGCGACGACGATGTACTGCATGCCGTCAAGCACGTACGTCATCGGCGAGCCGGACTGCGCCGCCGGCATGTAGACCTCACCCACCTCCGCGCCGGTCATCTTGTCGTAGGCGCGGAGCATGGCGCCCCGCTCACCCGACGGGGTGGTGAACGTCCCGCCCTCTCCGGCGATGACGAGCGTCTTGGTGTTGAGCGTGCCGATACGCCCGACCCGCCCGGTCCGCGGGATGTCGACGCCCTGCAGACGCGGGTGATCGCGGATGTTGTCCGGCGTCTCGCCGTGAGGCACCTGCCAGAGGATCTCGCCCTGATTCAGGTCGATGGCGGTGATCCGCCCCCAGGGCGGCTTGATGATCGGGATGCCGTCGATGCTGAGCGAGGCCTCGCGGGCGCTGACTTCCGACGCGCGTCCGCGGATGAAGTTCATTTCCGACCGCTCCGGATCGTTGATGAGCCCCAGCGACACGACCTGCGTGTAGGTGTAGAGGTAGATGATGCCGGTCTCCGGGTCGAGCGACCCGCCGGCCCAGTTGGTGCCCCCAGCCTGCGAGGGCAGCATCAAGGTACCCCACGGGCCCTCGGGCACCGAGGCGGTGGGCGGCGTGAAGATCGGGCCGATCTTGTAGTTCGAGATGATGCGCTCGGCCTCCGCCCGCAACTCCGGCGTGAAGTCGACCAGGTCCTCGATGCCGACACCCTGCCGGTCGTAGGCCGGCGGCTTGGTCGGGAACGGCTGGGTCGGCGACAACAGCTCGTCCGGGACGTTCGAGGCCTCGACGGCGCGTTCCTCGATCGGCCAGACCGGCTCACCGGTCACGCGGTCGAACACGTAGAGCCAGGTCTGCTTGCTCGGCTGCGCAATCGCCTTGATCTCGCGGCCATCGACCGTGATATCGACCAGGATCGGTGCGCACGGCAGGTCCCAGTCCCAGACGTCGTGGTGGATGAACTGGTAGTGCCACAACCGCTCGCCCGTTTCGAGATCGACCGCCACAAGGGTGTCCGAGTACAGGTTGTCGCCGTGCCGATGCCCGCCGTAGTAGTCGTTGGTCGGCATCTCGGTGGCGAAGTAGGCGATGCCCAGCTCCACGTCGATGGTCATCTGGCCCCAGACCCCCGTGTTGCCGGTGTAGCGCCACGACTCGTTGAGCCAGGTGTCATTGCCGAACTCGTCGGCGCCCGGCACCGTGTGAAAGATCCACTTGCGCTCGCCGGTACGCGCATCGAACCCGCGGATGTGTCCCTTGACGTTCTCCAGGGTCCGCGGCGCGCTGCCCGGCAGATGGGCGGCGCCAACAAGGATCGTGTCCCCGGCGACGATCGGCGCGGCGTGCAGACCGACCTCGCCGGTGACCAGATCGATATCCTGGTCCATGTTCTGCTTGAGATCGACGATGCCGTCGGTCCCGAAGCTGGACAGCCGCCGGCCGGTGGCGGCGTCAAGGCCGATGAGCTGATACCCCGGGGTGACGTAGAAAATCTGCCCCGAGCCACCATCATCTCGATAGGCGAGGCCGCGTCCAGAGCGGCGACGGGGGGCGTTCGCGCCACGCTCCCCTTCGTCGAGGCGGTGCATCCAGAGCAACTCGCCCGTGCGTGCATCGGCGGCGACAACCGCGCGTCGCAACCCGGCCGTGGTGTACAGGACGCCACCGACCATCAGCGGTGTCGACTGGAAGTTGTACTCGGGCGCGGGTCCGAAGTTGTCGGTCTTCAGACGCCAGGCGACCTCCAGATCGTTGAAGTTGTCGGCGGTGATCAGGTCGGCCGGCGAGTAGCGAGTGCTCGTGAGGTCGCCGCCGTAGGTCGTCCACTCGATGTCGTCGACCTCCTGCGCGTGGACCGAGACGACCGAGAGCACGACGACACACAGTATCCAGCGCATCCGTATGAGTGACACAGGTCCCCCTCCCAGCAGCCCGGCACAAGCCAATGTCGGCATCCTAACGCCGAACGACTGGTTGTTCAACACAAGAGGCCAGTTGATCCATGATTCTCGTCAACTCACCGCTCTCGGTATAATCGAACCGACCGTCGACCTCTGTCCAGGAGCGTGTGATGCCCACTGCGGTGCCGATTCAGCGGCTCGTCAATCTCCTCGATCCCGACGCCGACGTGCTCCTCAATGTGTCTCCCGCCGAGGCGGCCGCGAAGGTCGCCTCCGGCGACCCCGCGCGGGTGCGCGACATCGATGGGCAGTTCGCGATCGTGCAGAAGCACGGACACGTCGTGCGCCTGGCGCGGTCGATCGGCCGACCGATGCGCTACTTTCTCGCGAAGCGCGCCGATGGACCGTATCTTGTCGTGGCGGAGCGGATCGACGAGCTGTGCCGGCACCTGGAGGGTGAGGGGCTCGCCGAGCAATTCCATCCGTCGTACACGCGGATGGTTCCCGCCCACTACATCGTGGAGATCGCGCTGGTGGGCTGTCCGGACCCGAATCCGAGCTACACACGGTTCTTCACCCCTCAGCGAAACCAGCTGCCCGCCGATCTCGACGCGATCAGCCGGGCCTACATCGGCGCCCTGCGGGATGAATGTGGGCACTGGCTCGATCAGATCGAAGCGCGCGAACCGATCGGCGTGCTGTTCTCCGGGGGCGTGGACAGCGGGTCGGTGTTTCTCACCCTGTACTCGCTGCTGCTCGCCCGCGGGCAATCACCGGCGCGTCTCAAGGCGTTCACGCTCTCGGTCGGTGGGGACTCGGCCGACGCGGACCAGGCAAAGCGCTTCCTCGACCAGCTGGGTCTGGGCATGTTTCTCGAGCCGATCGAGGTCACACTCGAGGATATCGATTATCAGGAAGCCATCCGGGTCATCGAGGACTACAAACCGCTCGACGTCCAGTCGGCCAGCATGGCGCTGGCGCTGTGTCGCGGGATCCGATCCCGATACCCCGACTGGCGATACCTGGTCGATGGTGATGGCGGTGATGAGAACCTCAAAGACTATCCGCTCGAAGACAGCCACAACCTCACGATCCGCAGCGTGTTGAACAACACGCTCCTCTATCAGGAGGGCTGGGGCGTAGACGCCATCAAGCATTCGCTGACCTACTCGGGCGGTCAGAGCCGGGGCCACGTGCGGTCGTACGCGCCGGGCCGGTCGCTCGGATTCAGCGGCTTCAGCCCCTACGCGTTACCGAATGTGATCGCGGTCGCCGAGGCGATCCCGTATGTCGAGCTGACGCAGTGGGAGCCCGAACGTCTCTATGTCCTGAAGGCGGACATCGTGCGCCGCGGCATCGAGGCGACGACCGGATTGACGATGCCGTCTTTTGAGAAACGTCGCTTCCAGCACGGGGTCGTCGACGACACGCGTTTCGGGTCGGTGTTCCCGGCGACCGAGACAGCCTATCGAACCGCCTTTCTCTCGCTCTATGAGTGATCAGCCGCCGCGTTGGACGGACCAGCAGATCCTCGAATCACGGCCTCCCAAGCACCCCACCGATCCTGGTCGTCCCTACGCGTTTCTCGTCGAGCCGGAGCTGGCCGCCACCGGCCGGGTCGAAGATGTCGCGACGATCTTTCTGACCAACCACGAGTGCCCCTATCGGTGTCTCATGTGCGATCTGTGGCGGAACACTACTGACGCACCGGTGCCGCCGGGGGCCATCCCTGCACAGATCGACGTCGCGCTGGGGCAGCTGCCACCCGCGCAGCACGTGAAGCTGTACAACAGCGGGAACTTCTTCGATCGCCAGGCGATTCCGCCCGAGGACTACACGGCAATCGCCGACCGCATACGGATGTTTCGCACGGTCACGGTCGAGAACCATCCCCGATTCTGCACGTCCGAGTGCCCACGGTTCCGCGACCTCCTCGGCACCGATCTTGCGGTCGGTATCGGGCTCGAGACCGTCCATCGCGAGATTCTCGACCGCCTGAACAAACGTATGACGCTCGAAGACTTCGAGCGGGCCGTCGGCTTTCTCCGTCACCACGCGATCGGCGTGCGCGCGTTCGTTCTGTTGCGACCGCCGTTCATGGAGGAACAGGAGGGAGTCGAGTGGGCCGTCCGTTCGATCGAGTATGCCTTCTCGGTTGGCGTCCAGTGCTGCTCGGTCATCCCGACGCGCACCGGCAACGGCGCCCTGGAGCGGCTACACACTGCCGGACTCTTCGACCTGCCGACCCTGTCGTCGATGGAGACCGTGCTCGAAGCGGGCATCCTGATGGATCGTGGTCGTGTCTTCATGGACCTCTGGGACATCGAACGGTTCTACGAGTGCGGCCGGTGCGGGCCGTTGCGCCGGGAGCGCATGCACCGAATGAACCTGTCGCAGCGGACGATCCCACGTGTCCGCTGTGATGCCGAGGCGCATCGGTGATCGAGGCCGCCGGGCTCACCACTTCGGCCGGCACGAACGTGAGATTGTGCGCCTGCTGTGTGATACGATCAATGTGACAACATGACATAATGACCTGTTGGAGGTGTGCATGGCCGAGGTTGTGGGCGTGGGGGAAGCAAAGAAGCGACTGTCGGAGATCATGAGTCGCGTCGCGTATCGAGGAGAGAGGTTCCTCATCGAGCGCCGGGGGCGGCGCATGGCTGCCTTGGTACCCGTCGGAGATCTGGAGCGACTGGAAGAGAGGCCGGTCGCGCCCAAGGGTCTGCTGACTGCCCTCGGCGCCTGGGCCGACTTCGAGGACCTGGACGAAATGGTCGAGGAGATCTACCAGCAGCGGGGAGGGGCGCGGGATCGGCCTGTCGACCTGGCGGACTGATGTTCCTCTTCGACACCGACACCCTGAGCCAGGTGCTGAAGCGAGCGCCCTCACCGGCGCTCCTCGCGCGTTTGGCCATCCTTTCCCCTGACCAGCAGTTCACGACCGCGATCACGGTGGGGGAGATGGTGTACGGCGCCCACCGAAGCCCTCGCCGAGAGTGGTTGCTGCGGCAACTGGAGGAACGGCTCTGGCCGAGCCTACGTATCTTGCCCTTCGCGCGGGCCGCGGCCGAGACCTATGGTCGGGTCCGCGCAGAGTTGGAAGGCCGTGGCACCCCTCTCTCGGAGCCTGATCTTCGCATCGCGGCCATCGCGCTGACCCATGATCTCACCGTCGTCACCGGGAACCTCCGCCACTTCGCCCGGGTGCCTGGGCTCAAGGCCGAAAACTGGATGTGAGCCTTTACTCCGTTCTGATGGTCAACAGCGGTTTCACGGTCAAGGCGCATCGGTGATCGAGGTCGCCGCCGATATCGCGATCCTGGGGTCCGGGTTCGCCGGCAGCCTCACGACCTTGATCGTCGACCGCATCGGCCTGACACCGGTGCTGATCGACCGGGCCAGACATCCGCGGTTCGCCATCGGCGAGTCATCGACGCCGATCGCCAACCTCGTCCTCGAGGATCTCGCCCGACGCTACCAGCTGCCGCGACTGCTGCCGCTGACGGCCTACGGCTCGTGGCAAGCCACGTATCCGTCGGTCGGGTGCGGGTTGAAGCGCGGCTTCAGCTTCTTCAAACACGAGGTCGGCCAGACGTTCGTACCGGATGCGGCACACGCCAACGAGCTGCTCGTGACCGCCAGCAGCGACGACGAACACAGCGACACACAGTGGCTGCGTTCGGACGTCGACCGGTTCCTCGTGCGGGAGGTCGAGCGTGCAGGTCTGAGGGTGCTGG
The DNA here is from genome assembly GCA_015659035.1 of Acidobacteriota bacterium. Lineage (GTDB taxonomy): Bacteria > Acidobacteriota > Vicinamibacteria > Vicinamibacterales > UBA8438 > NP936. The sequence continues at coordinate 33,222 of DQNS01000013.1, forward strand.
ACGAGACCGACATCGCCGCACCAGAAGTTGGCGACACCGGCGGCTGGATCCTCCGCGGCCACCGGGGCGCCACGCCCGTGTCCGTCACCGCCCGCTTCCTCATCGATGCCACGGGCGCCGGCGGATTCCTGCCGCGGTCGCTCGGTCTGACGGACGACGTGTCCTCGGTGCGCACCCGGTCTCGTGCCCTGTATAGCCATTTCGTCGGGGTCGAGCCGTGGCACGACCAACTGACGGCGCTCGGCGGGCGCGTGGCCGACCATCCGTTTCGTTGCGACGACGCCGCGCAGCATCATGTGCTCGACGGCGCCTGGCTCTGGATGCTGCGCTTCAACAACGGCGTGACCAGTGCCGGTCTGACGATCGACGACCGGCGCCATCCGTACGACCCCTCCGTCACCTCCGACCAAGAGTGGAACGGATGGCTGGACCGTTACCCGTCCCTCGCCAGTCAGTTTCGTCACGCCACGGTGGCTTCCACGCCTGGAACCCTGCGCCGCACCGGACGCCTGCAACGCCACGTGACCGACATCGTCGGGCGACAGTGGGCATTGCTGCCGCACACGGCCGGTTTTGTCGACCCGCTCCTCAGCACGGGGATCGCCCACACGCTCTGCGGCATCGAACGGCTCATGCATGTGGTGGCACACTGCTGGGGAGACAAGAATTTCGAATCCGAGCTGAAGCGCTACGAGGCGGCCGTGCGCACGGAGCTGACGCTCGTCGACGAGCTCGTGTCCGGCTGCTACGACAGTTTCGGTCGATTCGGACTGCTCACCGCCTACTCCATGCTGTATTTCGCGGCAGCGACCAGCTACGAGCGGCGGCGGCTCGCCGACAACGACGCGTTCCACGGCCTGTTCCTCTGCGCAGACGACGGAGCATTTCGTCAAGTGGTCAGGGACGTGCGTGCCCAACTGGCTCCCCTGCTGGACGAGCACGCGCCGTCCCCGACACAGATTACCGACTTCGAGCGGATGGTCGAGCGGAGCATCGCGCCGTTCAACCACGTGGGTCTCTGCGACGCCAACGCCGGCAACATGTACCGCTACACGGGCGCCGGCCGGAGACGTGACTGACGCGGTAGGGCGAGGCTCCCGCCTTGCCACGCAGGCCTAAAGGCCTGCGCCACACGAGCAGCCAGAAGGGCTTCGAGTTTAGTAGGATCCTCGACAGTCATGATTCGTGAACCCCGCGGGTGCGGGCTCCGTCCCAGCCAGTCAGGCCGCGCGCGCCCCTACACGTTGCTCATCCTTGCCGCACTCCTGGTGATCGTCATCATTGCCGGATACCTACTCGTTCGCCGCGGCGCCCTTCCGGGGCCCGGGTCGACCGTGTATCGAGACACGGTCTCCGCCTTCTACGTCGGCCTGGCCGCTCTCGACGTCGGGGATTTACTCGATAACGCCGAAACCGCGTTTCTTCGGGCGGGCGAGCTGATACCGGAGGAACCGGCCACATGGGCCAATCTCGGCGTACTGCATCTGAGACGCGGGGATTTCGAAGACGCTGCCCGGTATCTGGAACAGGCACAATCGCTGGCACCCTCGAGCAGTGAGATCGCGGTGCTACAGGGGATTCTCGACAGTCTCGAGGGTCGCTTCGAGGCCAGCGTCGCGCATCTTCGACGAGCGGTGGAGCTCGACCCACGGAACGTCCGGGCGCTCTACATGCTCGCCCAGGGGGTCGAGCGAGCAAGCGACGACGGCAGTGACGCCGAGGCCCAGGCGCTGCTCGACGACATCCTGACCCTGGACCCCGACAATCTGGCCGTGCTCGTCGAGCACGCACGGCTAGGGGTGAAGCTCGAGAACCTGGCAGTGCTCCGCGATTCGATCACGCGGCTCGGCACGCTCAGGGACACGTGGCCGGAGCTGGCCACCCAGCAGTATCGGGCACTCGAGCAGGCCACGGCGGACGCCGATTTGCCGCTGGCCGCGCGCAGCGTGACCTTTCTTCGCAACGTGCTCCTCAGTGTGCCGGAGTTCAGAGCGGATCTGATGGCCGTGGGCGCATCGGAGACCATCGCCGATCCCGTGGAACAGTTTCTGGCCCTGGTGCCGCCGCGCGCCGCCCCGTCGCCATTGGACGAGGGTCTCGAGTTTTCCGCCGAACCGATCGACGTCGACCGAACGGGCCCCTGGACCACGCTGCTCGCAACGGCGCTCGAGCCGCCGGTGTCGCCGACCGTGTTCCTCGGCGACGATCAGACGGTCCAGGTGGCGGGGACGGCGGCCACCTCGCTCTCGTTTCCATCGGGCTCGGACGCCGTCCCGCCGAGCGCGCACGCGATCCTGGCCATCGACTGGGACCACGACTTCCGGATGGATCTGGTGCTGGCCGGCGGCGGTGGTCTGCGACTATTCCGTCAGACGGATGACGGGACGTTTGCCGACGTCACCCTGGATGCCTCCGTCACGGGAATGGATTGCTTCGGCGTCTGGGCGGCTGACATCGACATGGACGGTGATCTCGACGTGGTGGTCGGTCTGAGAGACCTCCCTGCTGTCGTGTTGCGAAACAACGGAGACGGTACGTTTCTCCTCATCCGACCGTTCCCGAACGTCACCAGCGTGCGGAGCTTCGTGTGGGCCGACCTGGACCTGGATGGCGACCCCGATGCCGGGCTCCTGGATGCCGAAGGGATGGTCCACGTGTTCCGGAACGAGCAGGGAGGATTGTTCCGTCCCTGGCCCACGCCGGCGCAGCTTGGTGCGGTCGCGGGGATGACCATTGGCGATCTGAACGCGGACGGCTTACTCGACCTCGTCGTCCTGGAAGCCGGCGCGACCGTGCAGAGCCTGTCGGCGACCGGCGACCAGCGCGCGTGGGTTTTGCAGCGCGTGACCACCTGGGCGACGATGCCAGCCGGGGCGCGGGCCGGAGCCTATCGCCTCTTTCTGGCCGATCTCGACAACAACGGCGGACTGGATCTGGTCGGCTCCGGTCCCACCGGCACACAGGTCTGGCTGTCCGACGAGGTGGGTGCACTGCGTCCGCATGCCGCACCTAATCTCGAAACGTTCAGCGTGGCAGACCTGTCGAGTGACGGCCTCCTCGATCTGGTCGGTCTGGCAGACGGACGGCCGGTCGCCATGCTCGGCCAGAGCCTACGCGCGTATCACTGGCAAGTGATCCGGGCGCGGGCCACGCAGGCGGCGGGGGACCAGCGGATCAACTCGTTCGGGGTGGGGGGCGAGATCGAGATTCGCACCGGCTTGCTCGTTCAGAAACAGATTCTGACCGGGGCACCCGTTCATTTCGGTCTCGGTACCAGGACCAGCATCGACGTGGCGCGCATCGTCTGGCCAAACGGGGTGATGCAGGCCGAGTTCGACCTCGCCGCGGACCAGGAGATCTCTGCGGAACAACGGCTCAAGGGATCCTGCCCGTGGGTGTTCGCCTACGACGGCAGCGGGATGCAATTCGTGACCGACTTCCTGTGGCGGTCGCCGCTCGGCTTGCGCATCAACGGCCAGGACACCGCTGGCATCACGCAGACCGAAGACTGGGTGAAGATTCGAGCCGACCAGCTCACACCGAAGGATGGCTTGTATGACATCCGGATCACGGGCGAGCTGTGGGAGACGCATTTCATCGACCACCTGGCCTTGATGACGGTGGACCACCCCGCGGATCTGGAGGTGTTCGTCGATGAGGGGTTCGCGGCGAACGCGCCGCCATCGATGGCGGTCCACGCCCTGCAGCGACCGCAACCGGTCGCGCGCGCCTGGGACGACATGGGCCACGACGTCACCGACATCGTGCGCGCCCGCGACGGTCGCTATCTGGGTACATTTGGGCGGGGGGCCTACCAGGGCATTACACGAGATCACTTCGTGGAAATCGATCTCGGTGACGCCGACCCGGACGACGCGCAGCCGTGGTTGCTGGCACAGGGCTGGGTGTATCCGACCGACAGCAGCATCAATCTCGCGATCGCCCAGGGAACACAGACGCAGCCCCGGGGCGTGGCCCTCGAGGTGCGCGACGCATCGGGCGAATGGGTGGTGGTCTCCCCTGACCTGGGCTTCCCGGCGGGCAAGAACAAGACGATGGTGATCGACCTGAGCGACGTGTTCCACGAGGGACAGGCCAGGCGTCTGCGTCTGCGGACCAACCTGGAGGTGTACTGGGACTGGCTCGCATACGCCGCGGGTGTCGAGCCTGAAGCGATCGTCACGCGCCGTTTGGACCCCGTGACGGCCGAGCTCCGCTACCGGGGGTTTTCCCGGACCAGCCAGGCAGGCCCTCATACACCAGAGATCCCCCACTACGATCAGATCGCGAACACGACGCAACGCTGGCGCGACCTCACCGGCTACCACACGCGTTTCGGCGACGTGCGACCGCTGCTGGCGCAGGTGGACGACCGGTATGTGATCATGAATGCGGGAGACGAGCTGCAGGCACTGTTTCCGACACCCGCACCCCCGCCCGCAGGCTGGACCCGCGACTTCGTGCTGATGGGCGATGGCTGGGTGAAGGACGGCGACTACAACACGGCGTTCTCGAAGACCGTCCGGCCGCTGCCGTCTCACGAAGCGCAGACGTACCAGCTGCCGGCAGGAGGCTTCGCCCTCGACAACGATCCGGCGTATCGTCTGCACCCGGATGATTGGCAGACGTATCACACCCGCTTCGTGACCCCGCAGGAGTTCCTCTCGGGCTCGAGACCTCGCCGCGCCACGACCCAGGCCAAGTAACGTGCGACGGCTCGGACGAGCGACTGGCCTGCACAGCCGAGATCCTCTGGCTAGCCCGCAAGCGGGGCAACCTTGATGCGCACGCGCTCGTCCTGGATGGTCTTGTTCAGCAGGCTGGCGCACGCATACAGCGCACGCAGGGTCGGCACCTCGACGCCGGTGATTGCGGCCAGCTCCACGACAACCCCCAGCATCCCGTCGATCTCGAGCGGCTTGCCCGCCTCGACGTCCTGGAGCATCGAGGTCTTGTGCTTGCCGACCCCCTCGGCGCCGGCGATCCGGCGCTCCATCGGCACCCGGAACCTGGCACCCAGCCGCTCGCCGATCACCTGCGCCTCGGTCATCATCGCGGCGGCCAGCTCCCGTGTCAGCGGAAACTGACAGATGTCGACCAGGGTCGAATGTGTGAGCGCGCTGATCGGGTTGAAGGTCAGGTTCCCCCACAGCTTCAACCAGATTTCCGAGCGGATGTCGTCGAGCACCCGTGATTTGAAGTCGGCCTGCTCGAGCAGGCCGGAGACCATCCGGACCCGTGTCTGGTCTCGTATCTCAACGATTCGCTGCATGATTCCAGCGGGGGCAACCCTCACCGGACGACCTGGCAGCCCCCGAGCCACCGCCGGGCACTCGTGGGTTTGAGGCAGAGCTTCGCTAGCAGCCCGTTGAAG